>MHOK01000001.1 GCA_001820055.1 Candidatus Spechtbacteria bacterium RIFCSPLOWO2_12_FULL_38_22
TAGCTCAGTCGGTTTAGAGCACGGAGCTTATACCTCCGCGGTCCTTGGTTCGAGTCCAAGCACGCCCACATGGGATTTAAAATAGGAATAAAAATTAGCCTTATAGGAACAGCCATCGAAGCGGTAGGAATGGTTTTAGATATTCTTCACCATCTTGAAATTGGTCTAAAAACCTCTGAAGGATTATTGACCTTAAACCACATTCTTATTTTTATTGGGTTCATTATAAATTTTATTGGTGTTTTAATAACCTTAAAGTCCAGAGTAAAATAAGGGCGTTTAGCCCCTCACATGCAATAATAAAATGTATTATGTGTATATAATAAGAAGTAAAAAAGATACTAGTTTGTACACTGGTTATACTAATAATTTGAAAAGGCGTTTTGTTGAGCACAACGATATGTTAAACATTTCTACAAAGCACAAGGCACCTTTCCAACTTATTTATTACGAAGCCTATTTATCTAAGTGACGCAAAGCATCGTGAAAAACAATTGAAACGTTTTGCAGGTTCTATGGTGCATTTAAAAAAGAGGCTTCGTAATACTTTAAGCATGTGAGGGGCGTTTAGCTCAGTTGGTTAGAGTGCCTCGACGACATCGAGAAGGTCGGAGGTTCGAGTCCTCCAACGCCCACTGGGTTTAATATCAGGAGAGCCGCGGTAACATCTCTCTCCTGCGCCTTTTATTTCATTGCGGGTTTTGGAATGACAAGTACTAGAGACTTGTTACTCCAAAGCTCCGATAATGTGTTGGAGTGAATAGTGAGCCGGACTAGCTCATTGGTAGAGCGTTGCCCTGGATTCTTCGGGGCCTCTAATAGTAATATTGGATGTAAAAATTGGGTGAATTCGGGGAAACCCCGACATAATGTCGGGACAATTCCGAGCCAAGCCAAAAAGGGTATAAGTTTTTTGGAAGGTGTAGAGACTAGTGAGTGAGTCCCAACAATAATCTCACATTTAGCGCCCAACTCCGTACCCCCGAGAGAACGGAGATGATATAGTCCAATCCCTAAAGTAATTTAGGAGTTAAGGAAGAGGCAAGCGTACCCAGTTCGATTCTGGGGTCCGGCACCAAAACAGAATACATACTTTGCGATATAGCGCGGACCTGCCCGCCGAAGCTCGCAAAGCGAGCGTAAGCGGGTGTCGTATAGTGGCTATTATACTGCCTTGCCAAGGCAGAAACGAGGGTTCGATTCCCTTCACCCGCTCAAAAATAAATAACTCATCCGCCAGCTGGCCGATGAGTTATTTATTTTAAGCATAAGCAGTGCTAAACTAAAAAGGTAGGAAGAAAAAATGTAATCCGCCTACGCGCAAGGCTGTGGCAGGATTTTATTTTCTAATTTTTCGCTATGCTCAAAAAAGAAAATAAAACAATTTTAACCGGAGATAGGCCGACAGGTCCTCTTCATTTAGGCCATTATGTTGGTTCGTTAAAAAACAGAGTGGAACTACAAGACAAATACAACACTTTTGTGCTTATTGCCGATGTTCAAGCTCTAACAGACAATGTGCAAGACCCTAGTAAAGTCCATGACAATATTTTGGAGGTAATGCTGGATTATTTGGCAGTAGGAATAGACCCACATAAAACTAACATTGTTTTACAGTCACAAATTCCAGAAATTGCAGAACTTACAGTGTATTATTTGAATTTGGTGACACTGGCTCGTTTGCAGAGAAACCCGACGGTCAAAGAAGAAATGAAGCAAAAAAATTTTGGAGCCAACGTTCCTGCCGGTTTTTTAATGTATCCAGTTAGTCAGGCGGCAGATATTACAGTATTTGGCGCACATTTAGTTCCTGTGGGAGAAGATCAACTGCCAATGATAGAACAAGCGCGCGAAATTGTTAAAAAGTTTAACAAGATTTACCCGTCTAGACTCGGCGAGGCTGGCAGCGAAACACTAATAGAGCCAAAAGCATTACTTTCTGATACGCCACGATTGAGTGGCATAGACGGAAAAGCAAAAATGAGTAAATCCTTAAACAATGCAATTTATCTGAAAGATTCAGCCAGCGAATTAAAGCGTAAAGTTATGCAAATATATACAGACCCTAAGCACTTAAGAATAAGTGATTCAGGCAATGTGGAAGGTAATGTGGTTTTTGAATATTTAGATATTTTTGATACGCAAAAAAAAGAGGTTGAACAATTAAAAAAACAATATAAAAAAGGTGGACTGGGGGATGTTGAATTAAAAAAACGATTAATAGAAGTTCTGGAAGAATTTTTAGCGCCGATCAGAAAGAGGCGCGAGGAATTAGGAAAAAACAAGGCGCAAGTTGTTAAAATTTTAGAGCAAGGTACAAAAGTTGGTAGAGAAGTTGCTAACCAAACTCTAAATAAGGTCAAAAAGGCTATGCGTCTTGACTATTTTTGATATTTTGCTAAAATTTAGGGGTAGCAGGAGGATGGATAGTTGGTATTGACAAGTGTCTATTTTAATGCTATAATACATATATATCTCCGAAAAACGGAGATTTTTTAATGCATATTTAATAACTCGCCAGCTGGCGTAAAATTAAAACAAAAAAATATGATTAGTAAACAAATTACCCTTTTGCATAAGTGGGAGAGGGGAAAACAGTTGAAATTTGATTTTGAGGATAATAGTATCCAAATAGAAAAATTTAAGCCCCTTGGGGTTGTCAGCAAAACTTTGTTGGTAGTGATAATGGTGTCAGTTTTATTTTCTGCTCATTTTGCTCTCGCTTACGATGGAAATATGCCAAAGTTAGTAACTTGGTTAAACACAGAACAAGATCCAACGATATTACAAGACGAGCAATCGCAAGAACCAGTTACTCCTGTTGCGCCAATACAAGAGCCAGATAGAGTTGTGCGAAGTTATTGGATGCCTGTAACAGCGTATTCATCTACACCGGATCAAACTGACTCTTCTCCCTTTATTACAGCAAATGGTACCCGCGTACGGGAAGGAATAATTGCTGCAAACTTTTTACCGTTTGGTACGAAAGTTAAAATACCATCTATGTTCGGAGACAGAGTATTTGTGGTACAGGACAGAATGAACGCGCGGTATTGGCATCGTGTGGATATATGGATGCCAACCAGAGCTCAAGCGTTGCAGTTTGGAGTAAGAACATTACAAATTGAGATAATACAAGAAACCTAAAAGAAAAACTGCCTCAATGAGGCAGTTTTTCTTTTAGGTTTCTTGGCTATGCGACGAGTATTATTACGCGGGAGTTAGCATTAACTTATCAAATTCCTTTCTTTCAATGACTTCTTTTTTTATTAAATAGTCTGCAATTTGTCTTAATTTATTTTTTTTCTGAGTAAGCACTTGTTTTGCGGTTTTGTAAGCGTCTTTTATAAAGCGCTCTACTTCCTGATCTATTTTGTGGGCAATTTCTTCTGAATAGTTTCTGGTTTCACCGAGTTCTTTTCCCAAAAATACCATTTCTTCCCTATCGCCAAATGTTACTGGGCCCAACTTTGTACTCATTCCATATCTTGTTACTAGTCTACGCGCTAAGTCGGAGGCCCTTTTTAAATCATCTGAGGCTCCAGTGGATACTTGTTTGAATGTAAGTTGCTCGGCTGTGTATCCACCCAACAAAACCGCAAGCTCTGCCAAAAAGTGTGTTTTTGTTTGGAAACTTGTTTCTTCATCTGGAACTTTTAGTGTATATCCACCGGCTCTGCCTCGGCTTATGATAGATATTTTATGTACAGGGTCGCTATCCGGTAAAGTTGTTGCTAAAAGAGCATGACCCGCTTCATGGTATGCGGCTATTTTTTTATCTTGGCTGCTGTAAACTTTACTGCGTCTTTCGGGACCCAGCATCACTTTTTCTATAGAATCATACAAATCTTGTTGGCGAATTGTTTTTTGGCGCCTACGTGTTGCAAATATTGCCGCTTCATTCATGAGATTTGATAAGTCGGCTCCGGAAAACCCAGGCGTTCTTGCGGCCAACTCTTTTAACGCAACATTTGTAGCTAGTGGTTTGCCCTTTGAGTGTAGTAATAAAATTTCTTCACGCGTTTTTATATCAGGAAAGTCTATTATTATTCGTCTGTCAAAGCGCCCTGGGCGAAGTAGGGCAGGGTCTAAAACGTCTGGACGGTTCGTAGCGGCAATTATAATAATACTTGTATCTTGTTCAAATCCATCCATTTCGCTTAAAATTTGATTTAGTGTTTGTTCTCTTTCGTCGTTTCCTCCTCCAAGTCCTGCTCCACGCAAGCGTCCTACCGCGTCTATTTCGTCTATAAATATTATGGCTGGAGCATTCTTTTTTGCGGTTTCAAATAAATCGCGTACACGAGCCGCTCCAACACCAACAAACATTTCTACGAATTCCGAGCCACTTATGGAGTAAAATGGAACTCCTGCCTCCCCGCTAATCGCGCGAGCCAAAAGAGTTTTTCCGGTTCCCGGAGGTCCCATCATCATTACTCCTTTTGGAATACGCGCGCCCATCTTTAAAAACTTTTGAGGTGTTTTTAAAAATTCTACTATTTCTTTTAATTCTTCTTTTATTTCCTCTTCTCCGGCAACATCTACAAAGGTTACTTTCTGTTTTTTACCCTGCGCACCTCCAAACAATTTTGCTTTTGCTTTACCAAAACTAAAGGCTTGATTTGCGCCACGCTGCGCGCCACGCATCATAAACCAAAGGAAAAACCCTATTATTAGGAACGGAAATATAAATGGCAAAAGAGTCGCAGCCCAAAATAGAAAGCCGTCTTCTGCCTTAAGTTCTAAATTAACTGCGGCAAGTTTATCTTTGTCCACATTATAATTAAATAATGATTGCGTCAAAGACGCTTCGGGTTCTTTGCGGCTTTTAAGTTTGGTATCATCTTGCAAGGTTATGCTTAAGTTATTTACTTCAACAATAATGTTTTTAACTTCTCCCGTATTTATTTTTTCTACCAGCGTGCTAAGAGAAATACTTTCCACTTCTTCAAACGGAGAATAAAAAAGCGACGCGAAACTGGTTATAATCGTAAAGACTAAAATCACGAGAAACACGTTTTTTATTATGGGTTTAGTTTTCATATTACTTTTTTTTATCATTTGTTATTTAGTTATTTTATCCGCCTTAGCTCGCGCCAAGCGAGACAGATTATCTCGTTGCTTAATACTTATTATTTTATCATAAAATAAATTTATAACATATTGTTTGTTTTATTTCAACAAAAAACCGATCGGATTGCGATCGGAGTGTGATTGGTGGTCCCGGGGGGTTGCGCGTAGCGCAACCCCCCGGGATACACCGTGACGAGTAGGTGAAACTCGAAGAAGATTTTACGTCTTAGATCAGGCGTCTGGCTCTTCTATGCGCCAGTTGGGAAAGGGGTTGTTAGGACTCGTTGGAGTCCGCATCCCCTTCATCCGTGGTCTCGGTGGCGGACACTTCATCAGCGCCCTTGCCATCGTTGGCCTTGGCCGCCTCGCGGCGAGCGATTCCGGTTGCCCGGTTGACGCTCGCGACGTTGAGGTATGCGCGCAACGCGCGCGCGCCCTCTTTGAGGTCGGCTTCATCCATCAACTTGGCTGCCGCTGAAATGGCCTCCTGCCCGGTGTGGGGCTGGAGCCATGCCCTCTTACCGTCGTCGGAGACAACGGTCTTCACGAGACCAAACTGTTCCAGTCCAGCCGTAGTGAGACCCCCGGCCCTCTTGGCCTTGACGATCGCCGCAACAGCGTGAGCCATCGCGGTCATCCGGCAAGCTCTGGCGAGCGCGAAGAGGCCAGCAATGTGCACCTCTTCGTTGAACACTGGAATCACGAGACGCCAAGGCGCTTTGCGCTTCTCGTCTTCTTCCAACATACCGACGGCCGCCTCGATCTCAGCCCAGACTTCGGGCTGGTCGTCTTGCGGCCGGCGAGTCGTCACCTTCTTGGCGGCGTTGATCGCAGCCCAGAAAGGATTGAACTTCTGGCCGTCGCCGTTTTCGCTGGCTTCGACACGTTGCCGTGCGACTCGACGAACGTCGTCCGCCGAGATGCCTGTGTTGCGTGGCATTTGGTACCTGTCTTCCTCCCCGTAAGGGGATGATTTGAGTTTCCGTCTTTTTCTTTTTCAGTTGTTTCACCTACAACTGGATGTATTATAGCAAAAATAAAAAAGATTGTCAATAGCGACAGTCCTTTTTATTTTTAAATTTAGTAATATAGTTATGTAGTTACTCTGCTAACTTTAATGCAATTTTATATTCGGCTGGGTCTATGCTTGTGATTTCAAATTTATATTTTTTACCCTCTTTTAATTTGTCTTTTAACTCTTGTTCATCTTTGAATTCCGATATATGCAGGAGTCCTTGTATGCCTTCTTCTATTTTCACTAAGGCTCCGTAAGCGCTTATTTTTGCAACCTCTGCTTCTAGTTGGTCTCCAGCTTTATATTTTTTTTCTATGCCTTCCCATGGATTATTTTTTAAGGCCTTTAGCGATAAGGAGACTTTTCCATCTTCTGCGATATCTACGATTTTCGCTTTCATTTTGTCTCCAACTTTTACTATATCGTGAGGGTCTTCTATCAAACTCCAATCAAGTTCTGATATGTGTATCAAACCTTCAAGCAGGGGATCAAATTTAATAAAAGCTCCAAAGTCCACAACACCAGTTATTTCTCCCTCAACTTCATCACCAATTTTATATTTACCTAGGGCTATTTGTACGGATTCACTTCCCGCCGCTTTTTCTGAAAATATAAGTTTATTTTCTTTCTGGTCCGCGTCCAAAATTTGTACTTGCATTTTTTTACCTATAAAACCTCGCAATTCTTGCAATATCTTATTTTTATCCCCGCCTTCTACTCTGGGGTAGTGTGCCGGTGCAAGCTGGCTCACGGGCAAAAATCCGCTGACATCTCCCACGACGCCCATCAACCCGCCTTTGTTTGCATCTGTTATTTCTATTTCAATAATTTTTTTATTCCTTTGCGATTCTTGTATGTGTTGCCAATTTTTTTCCTGCTTAGCTTCTTTTAAGGATAGTTCCCTGTAACCATCTTCGTTTTCAACTTCTATTACTTTGGCAGTCAGTTCATCTCCTGGTTTTAATTTTTTTATTTCATCTTGCGCTTTCAAATATTCGGCTCCATAGACGACACCAGTTCCTATGTGTCCTAGGTCTATATAAAGCACACCTCCTTCTTTATCTATAATTTTACCTTCTACAACATCGCCCTTTTTAGGCAACTGAAATAAAGATTTGTCAGTTTGCACAACTGATTTCATAGCATTTTTACCTGCCTGACCGGTAGGCAGGCCTGCCTGACCGGTAGGCAGGCCAGCTTGTCGCATGTTATTTGATGTAGGCAGGCTTGATTGTTTTGTAGTTATGTCTAACATAGTCTATAGCATAGCAGAAACTTATAAAACACGCAAGATTTTAATTGAAAGTAGATCAAAAAAATGATAGAATAAAGTAGTAAAAGATTGCTTCGCCCTCTCTAAGTAACAAGTAACAAGTAACAAGTAACTGGTAACTAGTAAAAAAGAACATTTGCCTTTGGCAAATCAAAAATTACTGATTACCTGCCTGCTGGCAGGCAGGCGAGTTACGGATTACTAGTTACTTTTTATGAGGCGTAGCCGAATAAAATGGTAATCACATGGTATGGACAAGCATGTTTTCGTCTTCAGAGCGGTCAAACCACGGTTGTTATTGATCCGTTTGAAAAAAAATTGGGATTAACTCCGCCCAAATTTGAAGCGCAAATTGTGCTTGTTACGCACGAACATTTTGATCACAATAACACTAAGGACATTAAAGGAGATCCTCTTGTTATAGATGGTCCTGGAGAATACGAAACCTCTGGCGTACGCATTAGAGGTGTTTTTTCTTATCACGACGACACAGAAGGAAGTCAAAGGGGTGTAAATACGATATATGTCATAAAAATGGAAGATATTAGAATTGTTCATTTGGGGGATTTAGGGCAAAACAGGCTCACCGAAGAACAGTTGGATACGCTAGGAGAGGTCGATATTTTGATGGTTCCTGTTGGGGGAATATACACCCTAGATGCCAAACAAGCGACCGAAATTACAAACCAAATTGAACCTAAAATTGTCATCCCCATGCATTATAAGGTTAAGGATTTGAAAGTGAAATTAGATCCCGTGGACAACTTTCTTAAAGAGGTAGGCAAAACAGAATTGGAGAAGCTAGATAAATTCACCATAAAGCAGAAGGATTTATTAGATTTAGAGGGTAAGATGGAAGTTATCGTTTTCAAATTATAAATTTGAATGAATTTTAAATTTCTAATTAAAAAATTGTTTTAAATTTATCATTTTAAATTTTAAATTGGAGCGGAGCGACTATGAGTTATAAAAAACGTTTAGTAATTTTTTTTAGTATCATACTTACGATGGCAGTCATATTAGTAGGGTTTTTTATTTTTAATACAAAAAGTAATTTTAGGAATGTAAATATAGATATACTTAGGGAAGCAAAATCTATACTTAATGATGGCAAGTAATAAAAAACTACAAGACAAACCGAAAGACGAGTCCCCAAAACAAAACATACAGCCGAGGCCACTGGTGAGCGAAATGCAGGAATCTTATTTAAGTTATGCGATGAGTGTTATTATGGCGCGCGCCTTGCCAGATGTTCGTGATGGATTAAAGCCAGTTCACAGGCGTATTTTATATACAATGCACAGAATGGGTCTAAACTCTAGTTCTAGATTTAGAAAGTCTGCGGCTATCACTGGTGAGACCATGGGTAAATATCATCCGCACGGCAATGCGGCAATTTATGATGCTATCGCGCGTATGGCGCAAAATTTTAGTATGCGCTATCCCTTAATTTGGGGACAAGGAAATTTTGGTTCAATTGATGGGGATAATCCCGCAGCCGAACGATACACAGAAGCAAAACTTATGCCGATAAGCTCCTTGATGCTGGAGGATATAGACAAGGACACTGTCGGCTGGATGGATAACTACGATGGTGAACACAAAGAACCGCGTGTTTTACCCGCAGCATTACCTCAGCTGTTATTAAATGGAACATTGGGAATTGCTGTTGGTATGGCAACAAACATTCCTCCGCATAATCTTGCCGAGGTCATAGACGCCACCATTCAGCTTATAGATAAACCAAAGTCAACCGTTGAGGACTTAATGCAGTTTATAAAAGGTCCCGATTTTCCAACCGGAGGTATGATTTATAACAAAAAAGCTATTTTGGAAGCGTATGGGCAGGGCAAAGGTCCGATTGTAATACGGGGCAGAGCAGAAGTTAAAGAGCCCACAGCTAAAAGCAAAATTAAGGGAACTTATATAGAAATTACAGAAATCCCTTATCAAGTAAACAAGGCAACTTTAATTGAAAAAATAGCGGCATTAGTGTATGCCGACAAATTAGATTCGGTTCGAGACATAAGAGACGAAAGCGATAGAGAAAATCAGGTTCGTATTATAATAGAACTAAAACGCGATAGCCAGCCAAAGAAAACTCTAAATAAGCTTTATAAATTCACAGAACTTCAAAAAACCTTCCACTTGAATATGACAGCGCTTGTAGGCGGAGTTCAACCGCAAGTGCTTAACTTAAAAGAAGTTTTAGAAAAATATATAGAACACAAACGTGAAGTAGTGCGACGTCGTACCCAATATGACTTAAACCAAGCAAAGGAACGGGCACACATACTTGAAGGACTTAAGAAAGCATTAGATAATATAGATAGGGTTATAGCAACTATTAAAAAATCAAAAGACCGTATAGAAGCTCATAAAAATTTAAAAAGTACTTTTAAGTTTACGGATAGACAGACAACCGCTATATTGGACATGCGTCTTCATAGCTTGGCTAACCTCGAAAGAAAAAAAGTAGACGATGAGTTGCGTGAGAAGAGGGCGTTTATTAAAGAATGCGAGGAATTATTGAAAAGCGATGCCAGAATGAAAACCCAGATTAAGAAAGAACTTAACGATGTTAAGGATAAATATGCTGACGAACGTCGCACAAAGGTAAATATAGGTAGCGTTGGGCAGTTTAGCGAAGAAGATTTAATTCCAAAAGAAGAAACCATTATCTCAATGACGCGCGATGGATATATAAAGCGAGTCGCGCCTTCCGCCTATAAAGTTCAGCATAGAGGCGGAAAGGGGATTATTGGGATGGAAACTAGAAGCGACGACGTTGTGGAACATTTTTTGTCAGCTTCAACGCACGATAGATTGTTGTTTTTTACCAATCAAGGAAGGGTGTTTCAGGCATTGGCATATGAGATACCGCCATCAACTCGCACCGGACGTGGCAAAGCTCTTGTAAACTTTCTAGAGTTACAGAAAAACGAAGAGGTCAATACAATAATCCCTTTAACCAGAGGAGAAAAAAGTAGAATTAAAGAAGGGAATTTTCTGATTATGGTTACAAAAAATGGAATTGTAAAAAAGACCCCTGCTAAAGATTTTGAAAACGTACGCAGAAGCGGTCTCATAGCTATAAGATTAAAAAAGAACGATAAGTTAAACTGGGTTGGAATATCAGGTGGGTCTGACGACGTTATTTTAAATACAAAAAATGGACAAAGTATTAGGTTTTTAGAAAAAGATGTAAGACCCATGGGACGAAGCGCAAGCGGTGTTAGGGGCATAGCTTTAAAAGACGGTGATGAAGTTGTCAGTAGCGATATAGTTAGTGACGATAAAGATAAGGACTTGTTAGTGGTTATGGCGAATGGTTATGGTAAACGAACTGCGCTTAATTTATTTAAAAAACAAAAGAGAGGCGGTAGCGGAATAAAAGCAGCGAAAGTAACCGGAAAAACCGGAGAGGTGGTGGGTGTATCTGTGATTAAAGATACAGAAGAATTAATAGTAATTTCTAAAAAGGGACAGGTAATACGTGTGTTGATAAAAAAAATCTCACGACTAGGAAGAGCAACGCAAGGAGTTAGGATAATGGCGCTAAAAGCGGGAGACAAAATAGCATCTGTCGTTTTTGTTTAGCGGGTTTAGGTATTAAGTAAAAATTAGATTTTAAACAAACTTAAATTTAAATAGAATGGAATTAGTGTTAGATCAACAAAAAAGTAACCCCAGCAGTATCTTTTTAAATCCCGTAGGTTCGGTTAAAGATTTTGGTTTAGACTTGGGTATGCATGTTGCAGATTTCGGCGCTGGGGCAGGGCATTTTACAAAAGCGATAGCAAACGCGGTGGGCGGTAGCGGAGTTGTTAGCGCTGTAGATATCAAAAGAAGTTCTCTGGAAGTTATTGACGGCATAAAAAAAATAGATGGACTGTTTCAAATACGAACTGTGCAGGGTAATTTAGAACAAAAGGGCGGGTCTAAACTTGAAGATAACTCCCAAGACCTTGTTTTGTGTTCTAACATTTTACACCAAGTTAACAACCTATCTGTGATTTTGGAGGAAGCACACAGGGTGTTGAAACCAAAAGGTTCCCTGGTTGTTATTGACTGGTTTGAGAAGGCGATACTGGGCCCGCTTAGCAGAATTTCCCAAGAAGATATAGATAAACTTGCTACCAGTGTAGGATTTAAGAAGAATCGCGAAATAGATGCTGGAGGCTTACACTATGGAATGGTATTTAAAAAAAATAACAAAATTTAAAATACTACCACATGCCAAAAATTTTTAACGACTTAATACTTAGGTTACGCAACTTAGCGCCCTATCAAAGGAACCGTATAATTTTTGGCGCTATTGTGGGGCTTATTTTATTGTTTATAATTTTGGGGATATTTGGTGTGTTGGGCAGAAAAGAAGTAGATCAAGGACCGCCACAAAAAGAGGGTACGCTAGTATTTTGGAGTATTTTTGATGAAGAAGATGTATTTAAAGATATAATAAATAAATATCGGGCAAAAAATCCGCAGGTAAAAATTGTGTATAGGCAGAAAGATTACAGCAGTTACCGCGAGTTTGTCGCCGAACTTTTGTCAGCAAAAGAGGGCCCTGATATATATGCAATTCATCATACATGGCTTCCGCTTGAGAAAGAGCGCCTTGTGTCTATGAACGAAGTAGTTATTGACGAAACAACGGGCAAGGGTATAGATGCGCCTTCCATAATAAGTAAATATCCAGATATCTTTAGATTTGATTTTGTGGTGGAAGAAGTTGACGATTCGGGCAATAGCCAACCAGTAATATACGCGCTTCCTTTAGCTATTGATACGCTCGCTCTTTATTACAATGAGGACTACTTTAACAGTAACGGTATTGTGTTTGCGCCGGGTACTTGGGAAGAATTTGTTGAAGCTGTTA
Organism: Candidatus Spechtbacteria bacterium RIFCSPLOWO2_12_FULL_38_22; assembly: GCA_001820055.1. Lineage (GTDB taxonomy): Bacteria > Patescibacteriota > Minisyncoccia > Spechtbacterales > 2-12-FULL-38-22 > 2-12-FULL-38-22. The sequence goes on from MHOK01000001.1 coordinate 12,244, forward strand.
AAAAATTGCGCCGTATCGATGCAAATAACAATATTACTTTGGCTGGTGTGGCCGCTGGAAGCGCATTTAACGATAAAGTAAATCGCGTTACAGATATTTTGTCTCTTTTAATGATACAGTCCGGAGCAGAAATGAACGATAAATTTGGGAATGTAACTTTTGATAGGGGAGTTGAAGCACAAAATGGCCTTACATATTTTCCGGCTAAAGAAGCAATGACTTTTTATACGTCTTTCAGTAACCCAAACTCACTAAATTATACTTGGCCTACCAACGACAGATATTCCATAGATGCTTTTGCGCAAGGGTATGCCGCAATGATGTTTAACTATTCTTACCATCGCGATACAATTAGGGAGAAAAATCCTTCTTTAAATTTTGCGATAGCTCCCATGCCCCAACCTCAAGAAAGTACAAAGAGAATAAACTACGCAAGCTATTGGGGTTATGCAGTTCCAAAAATTTCTGATGAGCCAAAACTTGCTTGGGATTTTATTAACTTTATATCTCAAGAAGAAAATGCTAAGATATACTTAGATGAATCTAATAAGCCAACCGCTCTTAAATCTCTTATTTCCTATCAACAAAAGGATCCGGAACTTGCTGTATTTGCAAATCAAATTTTGAGCGCAAAAAGCTGGATACAGCCAGATTTTTTTGAAGTTCAGCGCATATTAGAGCGTACAATAAATGATGTGTTAACAGGTAATAAAGATATTGAAAGTGCGTTAGACAATGGCGCAGATGAGATAAACTTTTTACCACGCAGCTTTGAAGATCTTTAAGGGGTGATCCATTGGTTTTGTTCATCGCAAGTCGTTCAGGGTAAGATAAATGAATATGAAAAACTTTTTTAAAATTTTAATTATAACTTTTACAGTTTTTACTTTAAGTGTAGGTTTTTTTGGAGTTGCAAATGCCGCGAGTAACTTATTTAGATGCAACTATCGTTCTGGTGGTGGTGCTTCAGATTGCTATGTTGATACTTCTACTACAGATTGCGATGGGGGAAAGGTTGTAGATGAGTCAATATGTGACGAATTTGATGACAGACCAAGCTTATGCAACGGTGCGGCCGGCCATTGCATCGCATCTATTTTAGCCCCTTGCGATACAGACTCGGAATGTATAAATGAAAAAGTGTGTTACAGGGGTGGCTGTATTCTTCCTAGTTCCATACCATGTGACGCAGATAGCGATTGTCGGGATGGATATATTTGTTCTCTCCTAGGCACTTGTGCTCCAAGCAGTGAGCAAAATAATAACTCAAACCCTGGATCAGGGGGCAACATAATTTCTTTGCCCAATCCGCTTGCCTCGGATAATTTTGAAGACTTTATAACGAGTTTGATTCGCTCGCTTACAGTTATTGCCTCACCAATACTAGTTTTGATGATTGTATGGGGGGGATTTACGTTTGTGGTTTCTGGCGGAAAACCAGAAAAAGCAAAGAAGGGTAGGGATATAATAAAGTATGCGATTATTGGATTTGTTATAATAGTTTTTGCTTGGATAATCGTGGCTATATTGCGAGGTATATTGTAAAAAAGGTAAAAAAGAAGAGTAAGTATGTTGTATTTTAAGTTCAGTATGTAATAATTTAAATAAGTATTAAAAACAGTAGTTAGGAAAGGTCGTTTTTAGACACCTAAAGTAGACCTTGGCGATTTGTTTACAGCAGATTGGCAAGTGTATACTTATCCGGCGCATGGGTTTTATCTGTGTGCCGTGGTTATACAAAACTTATGGGTTCAAATATTTTTTCAGTTTCAAAACTACCCGTTATTTTAGTTGTTATATCTTTGTTCGCTTTGGCTTTTATGCCTAGTTTTGTGCACGCCGCAGATACTTGTAAGGTGAGAGCGGATATTAGCACAAAGGAGGCAAGTGATTTACTAAACAGAACCCGTGCTAATGTCGGATCTGGATCTGAGCTTGATTTGGATGGAGATGACTCTTCAGATAACGCGCTCTTATGCACATACGGTCTTATAAAGTTTGCAACTAATTTATTGTTTGTTGCTGTGCTTGCGATAGCCACATTCTTTATAGCTCTTTCTGCGTTCTACTTTATTACCGCAGGTCAAAATCCAGACAAGGTACAAAAAGCACGAAACTTTCTTATTTGGGCAGTTGTAGGGCTTGTTGTTGCATCTCTTGCTAGAGTAATTCCTGCGATTGTTAGAGGAATTATCGGACTTTAAGATGGTATGTCGATAGTGTTTGATAGAGGTATATAGAAATTTACAAAAACAAAAATCCCAATCCGCCAACTGGTGGACTGGGGTTTTTGTTTTTGTGGACAAAGTCGTATATTTTTGGTAAAGTGTTAGTTATAGATTGTCCAGGTGGCGGAATTGGCATACGCGCCAGCCTTAGGAGCTGGTGGGAGCAATCCCGTGGAGGTTCAACTCCTCTCCTGGACACTAAAAAAAGGAGCTTTAAGCTCCTTTTTGGATTTACGGGTTTATTTATTCTTGTAAGAAACTTTCTACGCCTCCTTCTGGATTTGAAGCGTCGCATTCTTTATGTTTTTCTTTGAGTTCGTTTTCTGTAAAAAAGATACCACCGCATCCCCGACACCATTTTTGGGTGCCACCATCGTCATATGTGTCTACAACATAACTTGGCATAACTTCGCGGTTAACTCTTTTATTTCCCATTTGGCTTTCGCCCTCTTGTTTAATTGGTTGCTCTTTTGCCATTTTTTTATTTTTAAGTATGTTTTATTTTACCATAAAGACCTTTATTTTAAAAGCCTTTATTTATATATAAAAAATAGTACAGTTTATTCTAATGGATTTCTGTTTATTGGATAAAGTTTAGGCGATTTATAGTTGGAATAAAATGTTTTTTCGAATAACACATTCCCATCTTTATTTTTTACAATTTGTTGCAGGGTCGCTTTTACTGACCCGTCTGATTTTTGATCGTATGTTACTGGTCCTACAATCTCCACTTGGCGACCATCATTTTGTCCGTATATCTCAAAAGTTAATTTAGATCCTTCAATTTTTTGTTGGATTAATATATATCCGGGTGTGTTATTTTTAAATGCCAAATCCGGGCTTGGGGGATAAATCGTAGCGTCAAATCCGGGAGTACCATAATAAACAACAGGGTAAGAATGATTGCTTCTTTTTGTTATTTCAAGCCCCGAATACACAGCGGCGCGAAATAGTGTTGTAGAAACTTGGCAAAGCCCGCCTCCGTATTCTGGAACAGTTTGGTTATTTTTGATAACAAGCTCTGGCAAATAACCCTCTGTCGCGGTGACTTCTCCCAAGGATTTGTTAAAAGAGAATTCTTCCCCCGGTTTTATCAGCAGTCCCTGATACTGACTGGCGCCTAGCGCAATATTATGTTTACGAGAGTTGGGAGAACCTGCAAAACTGCTTTCTCCGCGTCCAAGTAGGGCATTTATTCCAAGATTATCAACGGTAACTTGGGTAATTTGGGGGGAAGTTTCTACAAAAACTAAAGAACTTTGTTTTTGCGAGCTTTCTATAGCATTTGCTATCTGATTAGTACTTTCTTCTATGTTTAGTTCATACCCAGGTGTTGCTAGGTTGAAGGCCACGACTCTGTCTTTTTCTAGTTTGAACTCCGCATTTACCGGCGCAGAGCGAAGACCAGCCACAAAAGGAGTTAGATAATTTTGTACACGGGCTCTGGATATTGTTGCGGTCAGGATGTACTCGTTGTCATTTTTAGCCGGACGAAAGTCAATCCAGTTTATTAGATCTTCATATTCTATTTCCCACTCATCACTTTTAGCTTTTATAATATAGGGCCCATTTTCTACAATAGCTTGAGCTTGCGCAAGCGCTTGTGGTACGCCCTGGTTTTCAATGAGCGGTTTATCTATGGTTTGCTTTAGTTTTATATCTTCGTTGGAAAGGATATTCATGCGATACAGAATTTTATTTTGTAGTTCGTTAATATTTATAACAAATCCTTCTTGAGCAGGTGAAAAATTAAATACTTGCGTATCAAAGTCGTATATAAAGGACGCATTTTTTGCTGGATTGTGTATGGGTTCTAGGGTGTTAGATACAAAATGGGAAAATATAGTTCCGTCAAGTTCGATTTTAATAGGTACCTTAACACCAAACATAAACGCTCTGGCTTGATATAATTTATTTAATACATAGTTTTTATTTTTACCTACGGCATAAGCGTTTTCTAATGTCGTTTTTATATCAAATGTAGGTCCGAAATTTTTTGTATTTGCTTTAAGCTCTATACCCGTATCGGTAACTAGGGACATATTAGAATTTTTATAATTTTCGATTTTAACTTCAAGAAGTTCTTGAGCTTTTTGCGTGTTTAGTTCATACAAATTTATACCCACCACACTTACGCCCCTTATTGCTTTTGCATCTTTGTTAACAAATCCTATGATTAAAAAAAATATTGCTCCCATAAATAAAACAGGGAGCGATATACTAATAAATCTCCGCATATTGCGGCTCATTGTATAGTTTGATAAAAGCATATTTATATTTTTTTAACCTTTAGTTTTTTTTGATTAGACTTAGATAGTTTAGGTAGACGTATACTTAGGATTCCATTTTCAAGAATGGCGTCTGATTTATCGGGATCTATTTCTGTGTGTAAGCGCACAGAACGAGAAAAGGCACCCCAATAGCATTCTTTGTAGAAATAATTTTCATCAGAAATTTGTTCTCCGTGAGTTCTTTTTCCGCGAATTGTGACAGAATCAGGAGATATGTCTATGTCAAGGTCATCTTCGTTTACGCCTGCGATAGCAGATTTGATGACCACTTCGTCGTCTAACTCATATACATCTATATTTAGACGGCCTTCTTCTAGGTATTCATCAAACGCATCCCGTGTTTTGATGTTTGTTTTTGTTATAGATGTTTTTGGTTTTCTGGGCATTCTTTTAGATTTTTTAGAACTAGCTGCCAAGGTAGCAATCGGTGTTTCTAGGTCCTCGTCTTCTGGTTCATCTTCCCCAAGCTCTTTTAGCATTTCTTCATCTACCTCCAGTTCGCCTTCTTCCAGTTCATCCGCTGGTTCATCTTTAGGTTTTTTTTCAAGTTCTTCTACACTGAAACCATCCAATGCTTCTGCCTCTTCGTCGCTTAAATCGCTAGAGTCAAAGTCATCTTCATCTCCATCGTATGCCAAATTAGCCTCGTACTTAGTGTCGTCTATTTTTAATGATCTGCCTAATTTTTCGAAAAAAGAATCATGTTTAGCCATTTTTTAAGGTAGGGTTACTTTACTAAATTGTATTTTAGCTAATCTATTTATCCCTACTAATATTATTATACCAGAAATTATTAAAAGAGTTGCAATAATAATTACACCGAATAATCCACCGGTTGTTGATGCGTGTAAAATTTTACCCTCTAAATCCATTATAAAATTATTATAGACTCCGTGTAGCAGAGTGGCAAACACAAGCCCGCTGTAAAAAAATTTCCTTTTTTGGCTGGGTGTTTCTAGTGACAGTGCGATAAAATATCCTAAAGCTCCGCTTGCTATAACATGTAAAAATGTAGCTGTTACCCCCCGAAACATTGAGATCCTAATTACGTCTGCGGCAGTTTCAGCAAAACCTATCGCATAGGTTAAATTTTCTATTGCGGCAAATCCGAGTGCTGCGGCTATCATGTACACCATTGCGTCCTGCGGTTCATCAAAAAATTTTTTTGGCATTGCGCGAAATCTTACCACTAAGTACTTTGCTATTTCTTCTACAAATGCGACAGCTATAAAAGAATAAGTCACGGCACTTAAAGCTATTGCGGCAAACGGCGCAAACACAAATTCTTGCGCGCCTGCTTCTACTATAACCACGGGAAGCGCTATGATTACACCCCAAATGAATATCTGAGCGATATTGCGCGCGCGTTCTTGATGGCGGTCTTTATGCATAAAAAAAAGCAACCAAAGAATACTTGGCACTATAGAGAGAGGGAGTGCGAGCGTGCAGAGTCCCCAACAGCTTGTTGGAATGTCTTGCATACTTATATTGTAACATGTAACTTTTGCTGTAGAAATTTAAATAAAAAACCAGTAATTTTGTTGCTGGTTTTGTTTTGTCTGGAGTTAAAAATTCGTGGTGCCGTAGCGGTTTTTATCGAATAAATCGTTTTGGGTTTCTTTAAATTTCGCCCAGCCTCCGTCTCCCATGCGCATACCTCCATACAGAAAGGACCAAAGAGAACGCAGTACAGACCATACAATTAAAACCAAAATACGTACCACAAGCATTATCAAAGACATCAACAAGGCAATCCAGCCAATTCGTTTTATAAATTCGTCAGATGCTGTTCCGTCAATGATTCTTGAATTGACAGCCCTTTCCGCCAGTTGCGCAGCGAGAGCACCCATGGGCGCCCAAGTGGATATAACCGCAAATGCAGTAAGTCCCCAAAGCCATAGGTTCATTTCTGCTCCTCTTTTTTGTAGAGATTGTTACTAGCCATAATTATAAGGTATTTATTTTTTTTTTGTCAAGAAGCTCGTAATGGTTCAATACCTTCTGAACACCTTATATGGTAATTATGACTCATATGTCATACACAACAAAAAATTGGCTCAATCGTAGGATTGAGTTGACTAAAAAGTTTCACGTTTTCCTCCTTCGTTCGTTAGTCAATGGACTTCGGGCGGACGCGGTATGTTTCATGTTTCAGGATATTGGCCATTTTCTAATCATGAGTGGTTCCTTGTCGCTAGACAGGTATTGATACAATTCTTCGGTTATAAACGGCATAAATGGATGAAGCACTGTTAAGGCATCTATCCAGATATCAAGTAACAATTTTTGTCGCGATTTACGCATTTTTTTATTGTCGCCGTTTAGTATTTCTTTAGAACTTTCTAGAATTTCGCTTGCGAAAGTGGTCCACATAAAATGATAAAGCGCCTCTGCGCTGTGCCAATACTCACAACGCTCCATATAGCGCGTTATTTTTTTTTTAAACTTTTTAAAATCTTTTGATATTTTTTTGTCCTGATCCGTTAAGATAGCTTTTTGTTTTGGGTCGTGGTCTTCTAAGTTCATTAGTAAAAATCGTGTAACATTCCAAAGTTTTGTAGCAAAATTTCTATAGCCACGAATTTTGTCTTCAGCGATGGTCGGGTCTTTACCTATGGAGTTTCCAACAATCAGCGCCATGCGCAGAGCGTCTGCTCCGTACTCTTGGACAACGCCTAATGGATCTATCGCATTTCCTTTAGATTTACTCATTTTTTGGCGATCTTTATCTCTTACCAATCCGTGTAAGTAAACAAGGCGGAATGGAATTTTTTTAGTTCTCCAAAGGCCAAGCATAATCATGCGCGCTACCCAGAAAAAAATAATGTCGTATCCAGTTTCTAGTATGCTTGTTGGATAAAATGTTTTGAAATCTTTTCCATTGGGCCAGCCAAGAGTTGCAAATGGCCATTGACCAGACGAAAACCAAGTATCAAACACATCGGGATCGCGTTCTAGCGCAGACCCACTACACTGGGAGCATTTTTTTGGTTCTTCGCCAGCAGTTATCGTCCAAACTTCCTTGTCGCTATTTGAGCAACTTTCGCATTTCCACGCGGGTATTTCTATGCCCCACCAGTTTTGACGAGATATGTTCCAATCTTTTATATTTTTCATCCAATGCATGTAGGTCTTTTTTTGGCTTTCAGGGATTATTTTAATTTTTTCATCCCTCACAGCTTTTATTGCGGGTTTTGCGAGCGGTTCTATTTTAACAAACCATTGTTTCATTAACATTGGTTCTATTATGTTTTTACATTTATAGCACAACGCTACAGTGTGTTTGTAAGCTTCTTCTTTTTCTAGTAATCCTTTGTTTTTTAAATCTTTCACAACTATTTCACGCGCTTCTTCAATTTTCATGCCTGCGTATTTTCCAGCTTTGTTATTTAATCGTCCATTTTTATTTATGACAGATATAGGACCTCCAATTTCATCCTTATGTCGTTGCCATATTTCGTAGTCGTTTTGGTCGTGGGCTGGAGTTACCTTAAGTGCCCCTGTTCCAAATTCTGGATCTATTATTGAATCCGCGATAACCGGCATATATCTTTTTTCTATAATTAAATCAACTTCAACTTTTTTTCCTATATAATTTTTGTATCTTTTATCTGTAGGATTTACAGCAACTGCCGTATCGCCAAAAATAGTTTCAGGGCGTACCGTAGCTACAGTTAGGGGACCGTATTTTAAATAGTATAATTTATCGTCTTTTTCTTGGTGTTCAATTTCAAGTTCGCTAAATGCAGTCTGATGTTTAACACAATAATTAACCAAACGTTCTCCACGATAAATTAGCCCTTCCTTGTACATATCTTGGAAGGTTTTGTATACGGTTTTTGTTACTTTGTCATCCAAAGTAAAAACTTCGCGGCTCCAGTCGCAACTTGCGCCAAGGGTTTTTAGTTGCTCGCGTACAGTATTGCGATTTTTTTGAGTATAATTCCAAACTTCTTTATAAAATTGTTCACGCTTCATATCCAGACGGCTTCTTCCTTCTTTTTGTAACTTTTTTTCATAGACCACTTGAGTTTCAAATCCAGCGTGATCCATTCCGGGAAGCCAAAGCGCTTTTTTTCCACGCATGCGCGCATAGCGTGTCATTATATCTTCTAGTGTTACAAATAGTGCATGGCCTATATGTAGAGGGTCGTTGGCGTTAGGTGGGGGAATTAGAATGCAGAACGGCTCTTTATGTCGTGACGGCAATTTGTCCGGATTAAAATAGCCACTCTTTTCCCAAAGAGCGTATATGCGAGGTTCAGATTCTTTATGATTGTACCTTTTATCTAATTCTTTCATACTATTATTGTACTTTTGAGAATATCAAAAATCAAATATCAAAAAGTTTTTTATAGCCTATCTTTATTTTTTAATTTTAAACGGACTTAATTCTCCGTGATAAGTTTATTGCTGTTAGCTTCCAAAACTTTCCAGTCTGATACGTATCCGTTTTGGTAGCGTAAGTACCCCGCAATTGCAATCATTACTCCGTTATCTGTTGCCAGCTTTATCTGTGGGACAAGATACTGGGCGTCTGGAAGTTCTCTTTTTATTTCCTCTTGCAATTCTTTTTTGAGTTTTTGGTTTGCCGCAACCCCTCCGGCAAGCATTATTGTTTTTGTGTTATATTCTTTTGCTGCTTTTATGGTTTTTGAAATAAGCACATCAACTATCGCTTGTTGAAAACTAGCCGCCATGTCTGCTTTTTGAGTTTGAATTTCTTTTTTATTTAATTTTTCAAGCGTATAGCGAACCGCAGTTTTTAAACCAGAGAAACTGAAGTTGTAGTCACCGCTTTTTTCCATGGGTCGGGGCAAGTCAAATTTACGAGGATCACCTTTTTTCCCTAATTTTTCAATGTGGGGTCCGCCAGGGAAGGGGAGTTTTAGCATTCTTGCAACCTTATCAAACGCTTCTCCAGCTGCGTCATCTAAGGTTTCTCCCAGAAGTTCATACTCCATCCAGTTTTTTACTAAAATTAATTGGGTATGCCCGCCGGAAACAGCTAGAGCTATTGCTGGAAATTTGATTGGTGAGTAGTCGGTATTTAGAAGGTTGACAGCAACATGTCCTTCCATATGATCTATACCAATTATAGGAATGTCCCAGAGAACAGAGAGCGCGCGGGCAAAGTTAACGCCGACCCAAAGGGCGGGTTCAAGTCCCGGTCCGTGAGTAACGGCGATTAAATCTATGAGGGGTTTATCACGGGTTGCTATTTTTATTTTAAAATTTTTTAACAGTTCTGGGTAACGGTGCAGTATATTATCAATAGCTTGAAGCTTGAAACTTGAAACTTGAAACTTTGAAGAACTTAGTTTTAATACTTTCTGGAGGGTTGGAATTAGGTTTTTTTGATGTTCGCGTTTAGCTAATCCCGGGACAACTCCACCGTATTTTTTGTGTATTTTAATTTGAGATGCAATTATATTTTTAAGTACCTTAAAAATAGGCGAATTTTTTTTCGTCTCGTTTTTGTCTTGACGAAACGGGCCGCTTGCTTCCACCAATGCAAGAGCTGTTTCATCGCAAGATGTTTCTATGCCTAAAATAGTTAGCTTTTTGTCCATACACTTTGAACGCCCCAATCCGCCAGCTGGCGGATTGGGGCGTTTGGCAGTTTGTACTGGTAGAAAATAAATGTTTTCCCGACCCCTTTCTCGGGTTCAAATCCCGTTGTATATGGAAGGCGAAACGTACAAATTGCTTCGCAATTTTACGTTCCAGCAACGTAAAAACGTATACTTTTCAAATAAAATTTACGTTTTGTACGTTGTGGTCCCAACGGGATTTGAACCCGTGTTACCAGGATGAAAACCTGGCGTCCTAGACCAGACTAGACGATGGGACCGCAAAATGCATTAACCCTATTTTTGGGCGGGCGTATTTTCAGCGCCTGCTTTGTCATTCGTCCGCCTCGGCTTCGCTCTTGGCGAGACGGGTCGCTTACGATGCTCTGGTATCGTTTTGCTCCTCACTTCGCGCATTCATCTAAAAATGCGTTCCGTTAAATGAATTCTATATTTCAAGGAGAGGGCACCTAGACGATGGGACCAGTAACTATATTTTACTGAAAAATTAAAAAAAATCAAGATTGTATATCGTGCAGTAATGTTATACTAGATTTAGTACACGAAAAATTAAGAAGGGAGGTGGCGCATGACAGGCAAAGACTTAGTAGCAAATCCTTCGGAAGACGAATTTACAGTGAATGTTTCTCAAAAACTTTCTCCTCAATGGGATAAGTTTGTAAAAAGGGTTAGCGGCAGGGTTTTTGGACAAGACAGAGCTATTCGTAAAGCAGTAAGAAGAATTATGATTGCGTCCTCTGGTTTTCAAAATTCAGAAAGATCTCCGTCGCCACTTTTGTTTGCCGGACCCCCTGGGAGCGGGAAGACTTATTTGGCAGAAGTTTTAGCCCAAGAGTGGCTGGGAGCAGGGATAGGAGATCAAAGCTTAAACCCCTTGGTTAAAATTTCTGGAGAAAACTACACACAATCTCATGAGGGCGCAACTCTTAAGGGTTCCCCACCCGGTTATGTTGGATATGAAGATGCCTCACCGCTTGAAGAAATAGGAATGTTTGACAGACGCACAAGAGAAGGAGAATTTGAGGAAATATTAGGTGAATGGCTGAAGCGCTCACTAAAAGAGGAAGAGTTTAGTGAATTGCCAAAAGATGTACAAGACACACTCTCGCGTACTTGGGAGATGTTTAAGTTCTTCTATGTTAGGAAATTTATGCCATTTAGAAGTGTTCTTCTTGTTGACGAATTTGAAAAAATGCATCCAATTGTACAAAAACAGTTTCTTGGCATACTAGACAAGGGCAGGCTGCAGCTTCACAGTGGCAGGGTAATTGATTTTAGAGGTTGTTTAATAATTTTTACAAGCAACATCGGAACAGAAAAAATAAACAAGATCTTGGAAGGAAATGCTGTAGGCTTTGCTCCACCCAAAGGAAACCAAGGAAGAATAATTGTAGATCAGGAAATTTACGAAATGGTTAAGGCCGAAGTTAAGCAAAAATTAGATCCAGCAATTTACAGCCGAATAGGCAGTGACGGTATTGTGGTTTTTCATTCCTTATCTAAGGAAGAGTACAGAAGAATAATTGAAAAAGAGATTTCAAAAATTAAAGATGGCTTTGCGGGAAGAAACGAAAGAGAGGGTGCGTTACTTATAAGCGTTAGCGAGGGATTTATTGATTTTATTTTGGAGGCAGCAGACGCAAAGCGCGAGGGTGCTCGTCAGATTGGTCGCTTGCTGGATAAGTATTTGAAAGAACCGCTGGTTGTTGCAATAAACAACGGAGAAATAAAGAATGGAGATACGATTTTGTTTGATGTTGTGATAGAAGGTACGGGCAGGCGCGTTAAACTAAAAAGATTGCCAAGACCGAAGGGCATGAAATTAGTAAATATACCTCGCCAAGCTCAGCGTATTGATAATGTTATGAAAAGGGATATATTTAGAGATTTGGATAACTACTGGAAAAGAACAAAGTCAAGATTGCCAGACATAAAATCAAAAGACGAACCTTTTTCAGTTTAACTAAGACGCGGGAAATGAATGTAAGAAACCAGCTAGTAAAGCCGTAAACGTAATCCTCACGCTTGTGAGGATTTTTTATTTATTGACTATAAGTTCAAATACTGTAATTATATATCTAGTTGTTTTAAACCCCAGTTGCCACAAAGGAGGCCTGGACATGACGGACACTTCAAAATTCGACATTGATGATTTTATTAAAAGAGATACACAAGATAAACGCGCTAGACAGCAGACTAAACAAGGACCCATTACTGTTAGAGAGTACTTGGGACTTGTAAAAGAGAATCCCGAAATTTGTCAGAACGCGCATTCTCGTATTTTAGACATTTTAAGACTCAACGGCGTCGTAGAGTTTTCACCTCAGGATCAAATTTTTGGGGTAAATGTATCTTATAGATTAATTACCGAAGAACTTTTTGGTCATGCGCCCGCAAAAGCCGCAGAGGAATTTGCGACATGGTTAGATACTGGAGCGCGAGGCATAAAGCCAACAGGCGCGATGGCAATTGCTCTTGTGGGTCCCACAGCAAGCGGAAAATCTACATTTGTAAACATTTTGACCAAGGCGCTAGAGAAAAGAAAAACTCCGGTTGTGTATAAGATTTCTGGATGTCCAATGCAAGAAGAACCTTTGCATGCTTTGCCAAGATATATAAGAAGAGTTGATTTTGATTTAGATAAAGCAAAATCCATGGGCCTTACTCGACCAATAGAAGATGAGCTTGGCATCGGCGACATAGAAGGTGACCTTTGTCCGCATTGTCGTAGAAGCTTAATGGGATGGGAAGACGTTAGTGGCAATTTTCATCCAGGTAAAAATAACGTGGATGGAATTTTTGACTGGTCTTCTGTACAGGTAGAGACATTTACATTTTCTAGACAGGCTGGCGTGGGCATTGGCTCTTTTGAGCCAAGTGATGAAAAAACTCAAGATGTTACAGACCTAGTTGGCAAAGAAAATATAGCCGTAACCAAAAATCCGAGTAGAGGACTGGGTGACCCAGATGCTTTTGCTTTGAACGGAGAGCTTGAAAAAGGTAACCGGGGAATTGTGGAAGCGCGCGAGATTTTTAAAGTAGGAATGGACGAAAGAATACTTTGGGTGTTTATTAATGTCGCAGATACTAAGGAAATTAAAGTTCAGGGATCTAACCTCCCACATATATCTGTGGATACTGTGACAATTGGGCATTGTAACCTGCGGGGTTTTGAAGAATTTGCAAATGAAAGAGGGCAGGAAGCATTACATAGCAGATTTTATATTATAAAATTTCCGTATAATCTGCGCGTCAGAGATCAGGTTCGGGTTTACGAGAAGTTAGTCCAAAAAGAGAAAGCATTTGTTGGCTTAAAACAAGGTAATGGTCACCATATAGCTCCGGGCGCTTTGGAATTAGCCGCGTCGTTTGAAGTGCTAACGCACCTTAGCGAATCCAAAATAGGTGTTGATCTTTTAACCAAGCTTAGAGCATACAATGGCGAGTCTGTGTTGGTGGATTTGGAAGACGACGAGAGGCACCCTATTGACCTGGAAAGCCTTATTGAAGAGGGGCAGAGCAATGACGACATTGCAAAACGCGAAGGAATGTTTGGGTTAGATGTCCGTAACGTCCTTAGCGCATTAAGCGTTGCCGTAGTTAACGAACCTAATGGGGGTTGTTTAACACCCCTTAAAGCCATTCGTGCTTTGCGCAATATACCAGAACATGTTGTTGGTCATGACACAGAAGACATGAATAGATACTTATCACTGCTTGATGCTGAAGAAGGTGGAAGTATAATTACCTTGTACGAGGAGTGGATTGTAAAACAGGTGGGCAGAGCATTTTTGGGCGCTTACGAAGATTTAGCTAAAGAAATTTTTAATAAGTACCTTGAAGAGGTTGAACACGATAGACAGAGAAAGCGCAGAATGGTTAGGGGAGATACGCGTAAGATACTTCGCGATGAGGTGACAGGAAAACCAAAAGAACCAGACGAAACTTTTATGCGTTCTGTAGAGGCACACCTTGGTGTTACAAAAGATCAAGCCGATGTATTTCGCGGAGAGATACTGGAATATCGCGCCACACACCCTGACTTTAACTACGATACATACGAACCGTTGCGAGAAGCTGTAGAAAAGAAAATTTTAGCAGACGCACGCACGTCGCTTACACTAGTTTTGGCAAAGGATACTCCTAAAGGCGAGGAAGAGAAGAATCGCGCGCGTGATTTATTTGACGGCCTAAAAGATATGGGATTTTGCGAAATTTGTGCAAGAGAAACAGTTGTGAGGGCAGCGGAGATATTGAATAAGTGAGTATTTTAATGGGATGTCTTAAAGACACCCCATTTTATTTTAGACTTTACTTTTATTGGTTTATTACCTAATATAACTAACAGATGCTTAAAAACTAAAGGAGAAACAGATGCCTATTGTTCGCAGTAATCCAACAGGTGTCAGGGGTCCAAAAGATGCCAAAAGACACAGAGAAAAGCAGAAAGAAGTTATTCGGAAAAAACTGCCAGATATAATTGCGCAAGAGGACATTATTACTGATCGTAAAGGCAGAAAAGTAAAGGTTCCTATCCGCGGTATTATTATTCCAGATTTTCGTCCAGGCAAGAGAAAACACGATGACGAAGACGAAGGAGATGTTGGTAGCGGTGGTGCTAGTGGAATAGGACAGGGTTCCGGAGGTGTTGGAGATATAGTAGATAGACGCAAAGCAGAAAGAAGTTCTAAAGACGGGCAACAAGCCGGTGATGAACCAGGAGAAGATTATATTGAGACAGAGATTGATATAGAGGAAATTATAGAAATGATGTATGAGGACTTGGGGTTACCAAACCTACAAGAAAAGGATCACGCCGAATTGGAAGTTTCGTTGGGATTTAAAATTCGAGGAACAAAAAGATCAGGTCCGCAGGTGTTGTTGGATAAAAATAGGAGTTCTGATGAGGCTATTGGTAGGTTTTATGCCTATCTAGAAATTTTGAAAGCAGAAACCGGGCGCGACGAACTTACTTGTTTTTCTGCACTCAAAGAAACTGGCGGGGATTTAACAGCTGCCTTTGAGCTTTTGAAAGATTTAGAATTTAAGGCAAGCGCGGAACAAGTAGAGCCATTTCCTGTTTTTGAAAATGAGGACTTGCGTTTTTTTGACTTGCGTGAAGATATGCAAAAAGAATCCAACGCGGTAATTATTATTGAATTAGATGTTTCGGGTTCCATGAGCACTGATAAAAAATATATTGCGCGCTCTATGGCATTTTGGTTGACGGAATTTTTAAGAAAGATATACGACAAAGTTGAAGTAAGGTTCATAATTTATCACTCAACGGCAAGATTGGTGGATGAGTACACGGCGTTTCACACTGTAGAGAGCGGTGGAACGGAAGCGCATGAGGCTCATGAACAGGTAATGCACTTGATTGAATCCCAATATCCTACAAATCGCTGGAATGTATATGTATTTCAATTTTCCGATGGGTGGGATTTTAGTCCCAAAAAAGCAGTTGAGGCAGTGCGCAAGTTGATTGATAAGTATCGCATAAACATGTTTGGATATGGGGAAATCCGAGTAGATGAACTTTCTCAATCTTTTTCTAATCTGTATGAGGAGTTTTATTCAAATATGTCGCTTAGAGAATCTTTTGGTACTGGTAAGTTGGAAGTAATTGCTGGCCTACAAGATTATCCCTTCGTCGGTTTAAAAATTACAGAGAAAACACAAATTTGGCCGGCTTTGCAGGAATTTCTGAAAAAGGGGAGGTGGCAAAGATGAACGACCAAGAACTTAGACGTTTGCAGGAAATAGATAAAAGGGTTAAAGAGATTGCTTCTGAAAACGGCCTAATCACAACAGACATTTTGTTTGAGCTTGTATCTCCCCAAAGAATGATAGAGGCTATGGCTTATAATTTTCCCACCAACTATTCTAGCTGGGATCACGGTAGAGATTATGACAGACAGCGCACTATATATGATTATTCTGGAACAGGTATTCCCTATGAAGTAGTTTGGAATTTTAACACCCCCAGAGCATTTCTCGTTGACACAAACCCGTTTGCGTTAAACGTTTTAATTTTATGCCACGTTTATGCCCATGTCGATTTCTTTTTGGGCAGTACCTTATTGCAAAAAAGTAGGGCAATGGGAGATATGGCTCAAGAGGCGCGGGAAGCAGAAAAGCGGTTCAGGGGATACGAAGCAAAGTACGGCAGAGATGAGTTGGAAAGAACGATCGAAGCTGCAAAAGCAATTCAGTGGCTACAAGATCCGGATCCGTATGCGCAAGATGTCGATGAAGAAGAGTTGCGTCAACATCTTATTCGTTTAAAACAAGAAGAGTTACGTAGGTTTCAGGATTTAAGAACGCAAACAGGTGGGCGCGGCATATCGGGCAAAGACATAGAGCGCGTGGAGGCCGAGCTTAAAAAAATTAAGTACAGAACGCCGGTGGTTGATGAACACGATTTACTAAGATATATAATCGGACATTCCCCGAAACCACTGCGGGACTGGCAAAAGGATGTTCTATCGGTCATCCGTTTGCAGGCAAGATACCTTGGACCGCAAATGCGTACAAAACTTTTGAATGAGGGATGGGCCACATATTGGCATACGCGAATTATGCGTCAGTTATTTGAAGAAGGATTGTTAACAGACGAAGAACACGGTATTTACAACGAATATCATAAAAATGTTTTAACCAAAAACAGAACAAGATTTAATTGGTATCGGGTGGGACTCCATTTGTTTGAGTACGTTGAAGAGCGATGGAACAGAGGACAGTTTGGCAGAAAATATAAAGAATCAGAAGATCCCCATAAGCGTAGTGACTGGGACAGCGGTGCTGGTATGGGTAGAGAAAAAATTTTTGAAGTTCGTACTCATTTTACGGATCGCATGGCAATAGAAGAATTTTTCACAGAAGAATTTATGCGTCAAGAAGAATTGTATATTTGGGGAGAGATGCTTTTAAATGACGAAGTGGTGTACGTAATAATTGAAGATGATCTAGAAAAAATACGTAAAATTCTATTAAGACAGCACACCCTATACAATATACCGCTTATATTTGTGAAAGATGGCAACGCTTTTGGTAGTAGCGGACTATATTTAGTACATGAATATACAGGGTTTGAGTTAAACGAAGTATTTGAGACCGGTGCGCTTGAATACGTTCAGTATTTATGGGGTAAGACAGTTAATTTGGAAACTATTTTGGAGGAGGAAGACTTAGATGAGGAAGGTGGCATTGCTTTTGTGCCAATCCTGCATTCATATAATGGCAAGAGTCATAAGGTTAAAGTTTTAGATCAGACAAGGAATCCGAGATTCCCTAAATAATTATACAATCCCGCATAGAAGCGGGATTTTTTTTATCTAGGAGTTTAATTTTGCTTCCTATCGACAAAACGGTAAAAATTTGGTAAATATACATAAGATTATGCAAAATAATTTAGACTCTCAAATTCCAGACTATCTGCATATTGGAAACGCAAAAGATATAAAAAATAAAAAAGACCGTATATTATACAGAGCATTTGAAATTTTGCCTGGTTTTTTGGTTTGGTTTACGTTTGCCCTAGTTGTATTTTTATCTTACACAACCCCGCTTGCAATGAGTATTTTAATTTTAGCTTTTGCCTTTTATTGGCTACTTAAATCTTTTTATTTAGCCCTACACACAAAAAGCGGCTATAACAAAATGCTAGAGCACGAACGCGTAAATTGGATGGAAAAGTTAAGAGGCCTACCACAGCATAAGATAAGCGCTAAAATATCTAACTGGCAGGACGTTTGGCATTTAGTTGTAATACCTAGAGTTGACGAAAGTTACGAGGTAACTAAAGGAGCTTTTGATAGTTTATTGGACGTAGATTATCCTCGTAGTCGCATGATTGTAGTTTTAACCACAGAGGAGCGCGCAGGCGAAGATGCTATAAAAATAGCAGAGCGCATAGAGCAAGAATACGGAAAAGAATTTGGACATTTTTTATTGACTGTTCATCCAAAAAATATTGAGGGCGAGATAATTGGAGCAGGCAGTAACGAGACTTGGGGAGCGCGGAAAGCGCGCAATTTAATAGATGCAAACAACATTAACTACGATAGCGTTTTAGTCTCTGTGTTTGATGCAGATACTGTTATTTATCCCAGATATTTTTCCTGTTTAACGTATCATTTTTTGACAGTTGAAAAGCCGTATCGCACTAGTTATCAACCGATACCTCTTTTTATAAACAATATTTGGGATGCGCCGGCCATTAGCCGTGTTACCGCGTTTTCAGCTACTTTTTGGCATACTCTTAGCCAAGAGAGGCCAGAAAAACAAACAACATTTTCTTCACATTCCATGACGTTTCGCGCACTTTTGGATATTGGTTATTGGCAAACGAATATCGTTAGTGATGATTCGCGGGTATTTTTTCAGTGTTTTTTGCGCTACAGCGGGGATTACAGAGTTCAAAGTTTATACTATCCGGTAGCTATGGATGCCAATGTCTCGCGTAGTTGGTTTGCGACCATGAAAAGCGTTTATAAACAGCAAAAGCGCTGGGGATATGGAGCAGAAAATATTCCCTACTTTCTTTATGGATATAGAAAAAATAAAAATATTGAATTTAAAAAATTTTTTCGTTATGCGTTTTTTAAGATAGAGGGTATGTATTCTTGGGCTACTAATGCGCTACTTCTTTTTGTTATGGGGTGGCTGCCACTTTGGCTTGGAGGAGATGCGTTTAATACAACTTTATTTTCTTATAACCTTTTGCGTATGGTGCGTTTTCTTTTAACGCTTGCTTTGGTGGGTTTGGTATCTTCGGCGTACTTGAGTATCTTGTTATTACCTCCGCGTCCCCTGAAATATGGAAAATACAAACATGTAGTTATGGTTTTACAATGGTTTTTAGTTCTTATAACACTAATTGTGTTTGGTGCGTTTCCTGCAATTGAAGCTCAAACCCGTTTGATGTTTGGAAAATATATGGGTTTTTGGGTTACTCCTAAGCATCGCAAGGAGTAACCCGAAAACCGATTTTAGAAATTAGGATAAATAAAAGAGTTTGTATAATTTTATTTCACGCTGCCATTCGCTACGCTCATTTCCTCTTACGACGAAATAAAATTATACAAACTCTTTTATTCTAAGTGCACGTTTAGCTGGATGCTTTCTATTTTTTGTTTAAGCTGGGGGTATTTTTCCAGTGTCGGGTTTTCTTCTAATAGTTTGTCTGCTTGTTCGCGAATTTTTTCTATAAGTTCTATGTTTCCTAAATTTTGCATTGCAATATCTGGGATACCGCTTTGGCGTACACCATACATTTCTCCGGGGCCTCGTAATTTTAAATCGTATTGGGCAAGCTCAAAACCACTTTGAGTTTTTTCTATTATTTTCAATCTGCGCATAACACTGCCACCGGAAGAATCTGTTAATAAAAACGCATACGACTGATGCTGTGCTCGTCCGACACGCCCTCTAAATTGATGCAGTTGGGCTAGACCAAATCTATCTGCCCCATCTATCATCATTATTGTTGCGTTTGGAATGTCAATTCCCACCTCAACTACGGAAGTGGAAATTAAAATATCTATTTTTCCCTCCTCCATTTGGGTCATTATTTCCTCTTTTTCTTTTGTTTTTAAGCGTCCGTGCAAAAGGCCAACGCGGTATTTTTTGAATGGTCCTTCTTTTAATTTTTCATATTCTGCTTTTGCGCTTTTAAGCTCAAGTATTTTTGATTCTTCCACTAGGGGGAATACAACAAATGCCTGGTGGCCGCTGTCTAGTTCTTTTTTAATAAAGTTGTATGCTTTAAGTCTTTTTTCTGGCGGTACAATGTTAGTAATTATCGTTTTTCTGTTATGGGGCATTTCTTTAAGAAGTGAAATATCCAAATCGCCATAAATTGTGAGAGCAAGAGAGCGGGGGATTGGAGTCGCAGTCATACTTAGAAGATGGGGATTTTTTTTGCCTCTTCTTACAAGCGAAGCGCGTTGTTTGACTCCAAAGCGATGTTGTTCATCTAAAATCACAAGTCCTAATTTTTTAAATTCAACACCTTCTTGCGCAAGGGTGTGAGTGCCTATTATAAAATTAACTGCGCCTTCTTTTATTTGCGCCTTAAGTTTTTCTTTATTTATATTTTTATTTATATGACTTAACCTTCGCTGGCCTCTAGTGAACAAAGCGATGTTAGCGTTGGTATCTTTTAAAAGCTCACTCAAATTTTTAAAATGTTGTGTTGCTAGTATCTCTGTTGGTGCCATAAAAGCTACCTGATAGCCTGCATCAATTGCGTTTAGGGTTGCGATTGCGCTTACAACAGTTTTACCGCTTCCAACATCTCCTTCCAGGAGTCTATTCATTGGAAAATTGCGTTCCATATCTTTTAAAATTTGCCAGGCGGATTTTTTTTGTGAGTCGGTTAGTTGGAAGGGTAAAGAATTAACAAATTTTTTTGTAAGTTCTATGTTTGTTTTTATTGTTGGCGATGCTAAGTCTTTTAGTTCGCGTTTTTTCTTGAGCGCCGCCAGTTGAATATCAAATATATTTTCAAATACAAATCTGTCACGCGCTTTTTCTGCCTCCTCTGTGTTTTTTGGAAAGTGAATTTTTTGTAGAGCGTCCCCGATACCAAGTAAATTGTTTTGTTTTAATATATTCTTTGGAAGCTGTTCTTCCAAACTTTCTACGATAGGAAGCAGTTTTGAGATTATGTATCTGAACCAGCGTGAACTCACACCGCTAGTTTCTGGATATATAGGTATAAGCCGTCCTGTGTGTACAGACATTTCACCTAAATTTTTGATTTCATAAATCGGATTTTGCAGATAAAGCCCATCTTTGCCAAGGCCTACTTTTCCAGAGAGCATAACGGTTTTTTTAGTATCAAGAGTTGTAGTTAAATATGTTTGATTAAACCAAACTGCTTTTATTGTGTCTGTGTCATCTTCAATGTATGCCTCTACTATTTTTAGTCCGCGCTTATATAGGTTGCGTTGATTTATGTGCGTTACGTGGCCTTGTACTGTAACTTCATCTCCTTTTTGTAAGTCTTTTATTTTGACTATATTTGTAAAATCTTGGTAACGACTTGGAAAATGAAAAAGAAGGTCGCCGACCTCCTTGATGCCCATTTTTTTTAGGCGTTTTGTATAAGCTGGGCCTATTCTTTTTATGTTTTCTATTGGGGTTGAAGGAATCATTTAAATTAGTTTGCGAGTTTAAAAAATTAGTTGGCTAAATTGGGGAGTTCGTCTCTAAGTTTCATCCATATTTTACCAAGTTCATTTTTGCCATCACGTTTTGCCCCCCAACCCCAAAAGTTATCTTTTGGAGAATCCTCAACTATTTTTTTGTCTCCAGTTTGGCGCAATTTTTTTTCAACATAAGGATTTTGCTGTAACTTATGGCGTAAAATATCTTGCATTATTTCTAAATTTTTTTTATAAAAATCTGAATCTATTTTATCTTCATATTTCCTTGCGATTTTTTGTGCGTCATGCGCACTGCGCGCATTAAAGATTTCCTCTACAATTTTTGGGTTTTTTTGTAAGAAGTGTGATGCTTGATAAGCATGTTCGCTTGTTTGCCATTTTCTTCCTCGCCATTCAACCGCAAAAGACGAGAAGTTGTCTAATGGATAAAATTCTCTAGGGTAAAATCCTACGATTTCGCCTGAGGTTTCTAAAATAGGATCTCGATTTTTATATTTCATGCTGATAAGTGTATATGGTTGGTGAGATTGTGTTTCTTGTGTTGTTGTAAAACTTAGCGAGGACGACTTCCGTAATTTAGAACCGACTTCTCCTGAGTAAAATCGAAGGAAAAAGCGACGTAATTTTAGGATATCACTTACAGCGGGTTTATTTAAATACTTCTTGTACAGCAATAGCGTGACTACAAATCCCGTACTCTTTATAGAAATCACAGACACAGCTCCAGTCACTACCTGTAAGAGATAGGATTCTGATATCATGCTCAGATCGCAGTTCAACTTGAGAGCCTTTGCGATTAAATCTTTGAGGTTCAGAAATATATCCCTTTGCTTTCCCCACCTTCTTAATTAGTTGTCTTAGAAATTTTTCTTTTTCATTTCGATTTTCTGATGAAATTTCAACAATAATTATGTCCTCGCGTTCTTTTATGCTTTTCGTAAAATCATCTTCAAACACACACGAAAGAGTGGCTAAGCATGTATTTTGTGAATTTAAATATTTCAAAACAAGCTCTTTAAACTGATCAGAAAAAAGTTGCATCTGACCAATTTCATCTAAGTATAAGAAGTCGTCGTTTTTAAACTTAGAAACCTCTGAAACTACTGATTCAAGATTTTGAATATCTACAAAGTATCTGGAAACTTTATGTGGAGTTTTAAAATTGATGTGAGCTAGAACTTTTTTTTGTTGTGAATGGGTTTCTATCTCAAAACCAACTCGGCCATTATTTTCCGAAATCTCGTTCGTAACGAAACCTATTTTATTTGGAATATCCTCAGTAATCTTCCTTAGCAGAGTGGATTTTCCACTTTTTGGTTCGCCAGTGATCAAAATATTTTTTTTCATAGATTTAGGCTAAGTTCTAACTTGGAAATCTTGCGGTGTCTGTCTGAAAATACTTGTCCTAAGCTTGCTCGTGGTATATTTCATCTAATTGTCGAAGGGATCCGAACGGATCAGGCAATATAATACTCCCAGCCTCTGCGTCGCTCAAACCTACATAGAGCGTCGCGGTGTCATCGCCGTGGCGCACTAAACCGCCGGGGAAGATGACGTCCGCGAGCTCCGACGCTTTTGCGTCACCTGCGGGGAAGTTCTTTCTTGTCGCAATAATCTCGATCGGTGATGCGCAATGCGTCTTGGGATCGTACACGAACGACATCGCGTGGTAATGCAAACCTCCTTTCGCGTCTTGATACGCAATATGTCCAATGACGCCAATCATACCATCTGGCAATGGATGTAACTCGTTTGCGCCACCCCATTCTTCAGGAGCGAATTGATTCTCAATGACTCTCGCGCTGAGAATATTATCTGCGTTCATCTCCTCAAGGCGCTGCAATTCGATATAACCTATTTTGCCTTTTCCACTAGATCCTCCCTGGGGGCGCGTGAAGACACCGATCCGACCGTTTACAAGAGGCATAAGTCGAATATCTTTCATCATATCAGGACCAACGGCGAACTTTTGGAGCGATGATAAATCGTGTCCGCGGTAAAAAACTGTTCGATAACCAACACTGCGAGATCGGTAGTCAACATCGTGAGAGTTAATCGTGGCAGGATCGGGGTACACCTCAACGCCGCCAAAAATTGTTTCATCTCCTATGTGTGTTGCAAAGCCGTCTTCTAACCGTAGGATTGGCGCGCCGTTAGTTGGAGTCCATATTCCATTTTTCTCTTCAAAAAAGATGACGCGCGAATCTGATCTTGCCTCTCGCGCCTCCACGCGCCCGGCAATAACGGTTGCGTTGCCAATATGAAATGGCGCTGAAATATTGTACACATCGTGTTCGTCGACGCCTGAAAACCGCAACTTCTTTCCAGAATGAAGCGCTTCTTTTTTTTCAAATCTCTGAAGAAGTTCAGCACAGTTTGGAGGAGAACCCCCCTTTTTTTCTACGTTTTGTACCATAAAATTTCTGAAATATCGTATTTAATGATATTTTTTTAAAAATATAATTCTTGGTAAGACACAGGGGTCAAGTATCCTTATTATACAAGTAGTATAAGGCTTTTTTGATGGTCTGAAAAGATCGAATTTTAGGTCCGTGGGTCGGGGGTAATAAAATGAGTGTTAAGTTTTTCAAAAAATTCTTCCTTTTCTTTTCGGTATTCATCCATGCTTTTGTCTTCAAATTTTTCTTTAAGTGTATTAAGCTCAACTACTTTTTTAGGATGACTTTTAAGGTAATCGCGTTGGGCAACAAAATAATCTTCTGGGGAACTAATCGCCGTAACCTGAATACTAAGCTCACGAGCTTCATTTTTGAAACTTGCAAATCCCTTTGACCAGTTATTCAGTTGATTAATTTTGTAAAGCGTTTTAAGGGTTTCTACAGTTTTTTCAAAATTTTCAGGCGCGACTCGAATGTTGATGTCTAAATCTCCCTTCGATAAACTCCCAGGAACAGAGGTACCACCAACATGTTCAATGTCAGCATCCGGAAATAATGCCGTGAGTTTCTGTTTCTCAATTTTAAATAATGCATTTATCTTTTTTAAGATGTCCTCAGTTTTTATGAAGTTAACTGTTTGCATAAGTGTTTAAGTCGTCCTATGTCTATAAATGCCTTCAAAATTGCGGGAAAATACCATGCCGAGGCGCAACGCGCCGACCTGCCTGCCGGCGAGGCAGGGGCAACTTCTTACGATTTTTCTGAAAGTACGAATTGGCGGAGGCGGGAGGATTCGAACCTCCGAGTCCTTTCGGACGCTGGTTTTCAAAACCAGTGCGATAAACCACTATGCGACGCCTCCTGTTGGTTGTACGATTTATTTAAAAATGTTTTTTTCAGCATTTTTGTGATGGTTCTTTTGCCCCAGCCACTTTTGAGGTATTCTTCTCTATCTTTGGCATCATTTTTGTTCAGGAATGCTTCGTAAAAGATAAGCTGATATGGACGAAATGGTTTTGTCGCTAAACTTTTTCCTTCGTTGTGTTCCTTAAATCGTTTTTGTAAATCGGAGGTATATCCTATGTATAAACTTTTGTCTTTTTTACTTTGAAGAATATATACGTAATACATAAAGATGGAAGGCGAAACGTACAAATTGCTTCGCAATTTTACGTTCCAGCAACGTAAAAACGTATAATTTTCAAAGAAAATTTACGTTTTGTACGTTGCGGAGGAGGTGGGATTTGAACCCACGGACCCGGTAAGGGGTCAACACATTAGCAGTGTGTTCTTTTCGGCCACTCAAGCACTCCTCCCAGCTCCCCAATGTTGGGAGACTAATCTATATTTTACTATAAATATTGAAAAAATCAATCTTTAGGTATAAAATGCAGATATGGATTTTAGCTGGGAAGTTTTTAAAAAAGATAGAGTATTGCCCCTAAAAACATTTATATTTATAGGTGTTTTATCTATGGGGGCCGGAGTTTATTTTTTCTTTGAAGAAAGTTATTTTGCTATGGTCCTATTTATGATAATACCGGCCGTCGTTATTTTAAGTTCAGTTCAGGGCCCAGACGTAGTACAAGCAAAAATTACAGAAAAAGGAATACATTTGAATAATAAAAAACATACTTATACAGAGTTAAAATCTTTTTTTGTTATTCACGATCGCTTGGTTTTAAAAGACCAAAATGATAAAGCAATTTATATGCTCATAAATCCAGAAGAAAAAGAAGAAGTTGAAAACGCGCTATCAAATTATATTCCCCAAAAAGAACATGAAGAAGGGTTTGTAGATATAGTAAATAGATTTTTGTATCTTCATTAGTATGTCCTCGTAGCGTCCTCCTACGCCCTTCATTTATTCAGGGCTTCGGAAGGGCAAGTAGTGATTTAAATTTACTACTCGCTCGTCCGTAGCTCAGAATATTTTTCTGAGCGAAGGAGAGTCCTCGTAGCCCTGCCTGCCGGCAGGCAGGTCAGCTGGATAGAGCGCAACCTTGCGGAGGTAAGTCCTGTATTTAACAACTGAAGTTTAGC
>MHOK01000002.1 GCA_001820055.1 Candidatus Spechtbacteria bacterium RIFCSPLOWO2_12_FULL_38_22
CAAATATATAATTTTAAAAAGCCTCCTAAAGGAGAGTTTTTAAAATTTCATGGTTGCCTCGCAGGGATTCGAACCCCAATTTCTTGGACCAAAACCAAGCGTGCTGCCGTTACACCACGAGGCAATAAGTGTCTTGAAAAACTAATCTAAAAACATTTAGTATGCTTATTTTAACACATATTTTTCTAAATGAAAGAGCGCACCTCGCGATGCGCTCTTCAACCCCGAAGGGTTGGTAGGGGCGGTGGGACTTGAACCCACACATCTTACGATACTGGATCTTAAGTCCAGCGCGTCTGCCAATTCCGCCACGCCCCCATGTTTTATAAACTTTTTAGAAACTCCTTACCAACCCCAGATTTTAAATATTTTTCTTTTTTTCTAGCTTTAATACGAGTCTCAAATTTTTCTGTATATATAATTTTAAATGGTCTATATGCTTTAGTTGTTTTTTCATTATCTAGGTTATGTTCTCTAAATCTTCGATCCAAATTGTTTGTTAAACCAACATAAATATAATTTCGAATTTTACTTTTTATTGCATACACTACGTACATACTTATAAATAAGTATTTAAGTCCATCACGCCTACCTGCCGGCAGGCAGGTCTGCCAATTCCGCCACGCCCCCATGTTTTATAAACTTTTGAGAGGCGAGCTGAGAGCGTAAAGCTTTATCAGCTCGCCTTCTGGTACCCCAGACAGGACTTGAACCTGCAACCTGCGGATTAGAAGTCCGCCACTCTATCCAATTGAGCTACTGGGGCTCGTATCGTCGGATAAAAATATCCGACTGCATGTTCCCTGTTGGATTTGAACCAACGACCTCCTCCGTATAAGGGAGGCGCTCTGCCGCTGACCTGCCTGCCGGCAGGCAGGGCTAAGGGAACAGGTCTGGCCCCTCACATGCGTGCATGTGAGGGGCCCGTGGGCCTTCAGGGACTCGAACCCTGCCCGTCGGGTTAAAAGCCCGATGCTCTGCCTGATGAGCTAAAGACCCGTGTCAACTCTTTCACATGCGTACATGTGAAAGAGTTCGTGGGCCCGGGTGGAATTGAACCACCCACCTTCTGTTTATAAGACAGATGCTCTAACCAATGAGCTACGGGCCCAAATTTCGCCTCGTAAAATTTGTCCGCCGTAGTTCACAAGGACGTAGGCGGGCTACTATATCAAAAAAAGCCGAGATAAGACCCCGACTTAAAAATACAAATTAAATCGAAGTTTTATATGTTATTCACCAATAATTTCTATAACAGCTAATTCTAATGGCAACTGTGGCATTGGTGAATATTTGATATTGTTTACTGCTTCCAGTAATTGTTTTATTATACCGTAAATTTTCTTTTCTGTCAATCCAGTTGTTTGAATTTTTGCTTTTTTTAATTCTTCTTTAGTTAAATTACCCGATATTAAAACTTCGCTTGACGGACTTAATTTTAAAAACAACAACTTTCTTACATAATCTATAGAACTATTTATAAATTGCTCCAAATCCTCTCCCCCACTTACCATATCATTAATATATTTGAGTACCGCTTCTTTATTGTTTTCTATAATAAAATCTATAAAATTAGATATAGACGCTAAATCTGTAGCGCCTAATAATTTTCGAATTTCACTTTCCTCGATATTGTTTAACGAAAATATCTTACCCAAAATACTTTCCGCATCACGCAAAGAACCGCCGGAAGCGCCGGCTACTAAATTTAATACGCCATCGTCTATCTTTCTTTTTTCTTTGTTTGTTAAATTCTTTAACCGCCCCAGTATCTCTTCTAAAGTTAAAAACCTAAAATCAAAACGCTGTGTGCGTGATATTATTGTTGGTAAAAGTTTATGAGGTTCTGTAGTTGCTAAAACAAAAATAACATGAACAGGTGGCTCCTCCAACATTTTAAGGAGAGCATTGGAAGCCTCCTTGGTTAACATGTGTGCTTCGTCAATTAGATAAACCTTAAAAATTCCTTGATTAGGAGCAAATTGTACAGATTCCTTCAGCGCGCGTACATCATCTATCCCCCTGTTTGAAGCGGCATCGATTTCTATTAAATCTATAAAACTTCCATTATCTATTCCAGCGCATACACTACAACTTAAACATACACCATCTTTTTCTTTTGAATCCTGACAGTTTAAAGTTTTTGTCAAAACACGCGCCATAGTTGTTTTCCCCGTGCCCCTAGGCCCACTAAACAAATATGCATGGGCTACTTCTCCCATTTTTATTGCATTTCGAAGAGTCGTAACTATATGCTCCTGTCCTACAATATCCTCAAAAGATTTAGGACGATACTTTCTATATAAAACAGCCATAATTTTGTTTATAAACTCACACTAGCGAAACTTGCGTGTTTTGATTGTAGCATAAATTTATTAACTTAAAAACTCCGCAAATCTGCGGAGTTTAATTTTTAGACTACAATTGTCTGATTTCTTTCTGGGCCTACAGAAATATATTTAGCCGAGACATCACACGCCCGCTCTATAAAATCAACATACAACTTTGCTTCATCGGGTAGGTCTTCTCTACTCCTTACTTCGGTAATACCTTTGTTCCACACAGGAAGGTTGCCCAGCACTGCCTCTGCGCCATTGAATGCACACTCAACATGATTACAACTCTCGCATGTTGGGGCTCTCTGACAACGATAACTAAAACCTATTGGTATGGTTTTATCTAAACAAGATAAAACATCCAACTTGGTTATCGCAATTTCGCTAAACCCATTCAAGCGAGAGGCGTAACGCAGAAGCGGTATGTCAATAGGCGCGCACATACGCGGACGAGCTGTTGTTGAACCAAATTCACGCCCAACCTCGCGAACCAATGTATCAAAATTACCCTTACTAAAAGTCGGAAATGGGCCTGTGCCAACTCTCGTGCTGTACGCTTTTACAACGCCTATTACACGCACTTCATTTGAAGGCACAACATTAAATGCAATTCCTGCACCGCTAAACGCGCCATTTGCGCCACAACTAGTTGAAGTAACAAAAGGATAAGTACCGTGGTCTAAATCTAACAATGCTCCCTGCGCGCCTTCCAAAAGCACACCCTGCCCTCTTGAAAAAAGAGCAATACGAAGTTCGTCGTCTGTATTTCTAATAAATTCCTTAATCTCTTCAGCAGATTCCATATAATACTCAAATAAATCATCTACGCTTAAGAGTGTAAACTCCGAAAGTCCGTATAGTTGTTCCAATATGGGTAGATAAACACTCTGGGAACACCCATAAACTGACTCAAGGATTTGTCTTTTTTCTCTGTATCTTTCAATAAATAATTTATAAAAATCTCTGCGCAATAAATCGCCTACGCGCAATCCGCTTCTAGCCGCCTTATCTGCCCTAACCGGACCCATCCCACGCTTAGTTGTTCCAATTTTATCCGCGCTAGATCTACTTTCTTCTTGAATACCGTCTAACAGCCTATGCCAGGGCATCACTAGGTGCGCTTTAGGACTAATGGCTAACTGATAGTCAGTTATTCCTGCTTTTTGTAAACCAACCAACTCCTCGCCATAAAGCACAAGCGCATCTACAACAGTTCCGGGACCAATAACATTTTTAATATTTGGGTGTAAAATTCCGGAAGGTACTATATGAAGTTTGAATTCTCCCAGGTCATTAACCACCGTATGGCCCGCATTGTTTCCACCGTCGTATCTAACAACGTATTCGTAGTTGCCACTACTTGCTTCCAGATCTGTTATTTTTCCCTTACCTTCATCTCCCCACTGAGCACCAACGACAATAGTTAAAGGCATTAACTACCCCTTTTTGTTTAAGAACCATTTGGATTATATTATAAAAAAAATATTAGTGCAACTCCTGAAAAAAGTAATAAAAAATGAATTAAGTCATATTTGTGTTCGCTTTGATGGTGAATAATTGGAATGAGATCACTTAAAGCAACGTAAATAAAAACACCTGCGGCTATTGCCAGTATGTATGCTGTAAACTTCTCAGTTCCACTTAAACTAAAATATGCAAGAAGGGCACCTAAAACAGTCACGAGGCTAGATAAAAAATTTAGTATTAAAACTTTAGCACGCTTCATTCCCGTACCCAACATAATCGCAAAATCTGCTATTTCTTGGGGTATCTCATGAGCTATAACCCCAATAGCAACTCCAACTCCCAGTGGGAAGCTCGAAAAAAATGCCGCCGCAATTAAAACACCATCTATAAAGTTATGTATCGAATCACCAATTAACAACAAATACGCCTGATTCTCGTGCACATGTTTGTGGGGATGTTCCTCTGTTTCCATTCTATGGTGGTGATACCACCATAGAGCGCGTTCAACTATAAATAAAAAAACGATAGTTACTAATATAAAAAACCCTAACGGTTCAAATCTGTCTAACTTTTCTACCGCCTCGGGAAGGACGTCAAGAAACGCTACTGCAAGTAAAACCCCTACAGCAAAACTAATCAAAAATGAGGATATTTTTTTAGTAAATTTCTCTTTCCATAATAAAAATAGGCCACCGACGGTGGAAAAAATACTGCCAAGCAAAGAAAAAATTATAATGTAGGATAGCATAATATTCGCTCACTACGTTCGCAAAGTTAGTAACTAGTAACACGCCTGCCTGCGGGTAGGCAGGCAACAAGTAACTAGTAATTTTTGTTCCGACACGTCGGGGTTTTTACTTGTTACTAGTTACTGATTACTGGTTACGACGAGCGCGAAGCGCGAGCGTTACTTGGGTCTCATTGTTGGAAACAATATAACCTCTCTCAAGCTGTGCGAATCAGTAAGAAGCACAGTTAATCTGTCTATACCCATTCCAAAACCAAATGCAGGAGGCATACCATATTCTAATGCTTCCAAAAATTCTTTATCAAAAGGCTGGGCTTCTTTATCTCCTTTTTTGCGTAATTGCGCCTGTTGTTTAAAATTTTCTTCCTGAATAACCGGGTCGTTCAATTCCGAATACGCATTAATGAGTTCCATGCCTGCAACAACTAACTGCATGGTTGCAGCGTAAGCAAAATTTTGCTCCAACGGTTTTGCTAGGGGTTTCATTTCTATTGGATGATGTATTACAAAAGTAGGCTGAACTAATTTGGGCTGTATCATTTTTTTATAAATTAAGTCTGCCACCTCTCCTTTAGAAAAAACTTTTTTATCTATCTTAATACTTAGTTCTTGCGCCTTTTTTAATAAACTTTGAAAGTTGTAATCTTCATAATTGATGTTTGTATGCTTTTGCAACAATTCATTAAATTCAACCCTTTCAAAACTTTTAGAAAAATCTATTTTTTTTCCCTCAAACTCAAAACTCTGTTTACCCAAAACTTTTTTTGCGATATGTCTTAACATTTTTTCTGTAAATTTCATTCCCTCTTTGTAATCAGAGTAAGCCCAGTAAAATTCCAGCATTGTAAATTCAGGATTATGCGCATAGTCCACTCCTTCGTTTCTAAAATTTCTTCCCATCTCATATACCTTATCAAAACTGCCAACAAGCAGACGTTTTAAATAAATTTCCGGAGCAATCCTCAATGCAACATCCAAATCCCATGCGTTTAGATGTGTTGTAAAAGGAGTAGCGTTTGCCCCACCGGGAGTTACTTGCAACACCGGCACCTCAACTTCCATAAATCCGTTCTGATCCAAAAATTCTCTAATTGAACTTACAATTAGAGAACGTTTTTTAAACACTTCTTTTGCTTGAGGGTTCATTAAAAGATCTAATTCTCTCGTTCTATACCGCGATTCTATGTCTTTTAGACCGTGCCATTTTTCAGGCAATGGCCTAATAGATTTTGTAATAATATTATAGTTTGTTACATCCAGCGTTTTTTCTCCTCTTTTTGTTTTAAATAAAGTTCCTTCAACTTGTAAAAAATCGCCAACATCGATAAACTCTGCCACCTGCGCGTAAGTGTTTTTACCTAAAGCATCTTCGCGAAAAGCTATTTGGATTTTACCATCTCCATCTTGAATTTCCCCAAAAGTAAGGCCCCCATGCTGACGAAAGCTCATCAAACGACCAGCTATTTTAACCTGTTTTTTCTCTCTAAATAATTTAGAAAAATTGTCTAAAAGTTCTTGGGTTTTATGCGTACTGCTAACAAAAGATGGATAGGGATTTTTCCCTCTTTCTTTTAGAATTTTACGTTTTTTTAACCGTTCTTTGAGTATTTTATCTAAAGAAGACATACTATATTAATTTTGTAATTCTATATCTTTTTTTACCCTTAGGAGTTATGACCTCAAAATATTCTCCCTCTTTTTTTCCCATCATTGCTTTTCCAAGCGGAGATTCATTAGAAATTTTCCCTTCGTCTACCTCTGTCTCTTCGGAACTAACAAGCGTAACTTTAGCTTTTCTATGAGAAACTGTTGCAAATTCAACCGTAGCGCCAACTTCAACCACACCTTTTCTTTCTCTTCTTACGATCTTTGCTTTTCTTATTTTTTCTTCCAAGTCCTTTACTCTATTTTCTAAAGCAGTCTGAGCCTCCTTAGCTTCTATATACTCGGCGTTTTCAGACATATCTCCTTGCGCAGAAGCCTCTCTAAGCCACGCGGCGATTTCCCACTTCTTTTTGGTTTCTAACTCACTTAATTCTTCTTTGAGTTGATTAAAAGCTTTCTGTGTTACGTAATATTCCTCCATCATCTAGCTACGCTCGGATATTAATATTAAATATTAAATACCAAAGTTTTGATAATTTCGCTTTAATTTTTTATTTTATATTTTCGAAATATGCATTGAATATGTCGTGCGCTACATGTACTGCCCTGTCGCTTGTTTCACCCGCCTCCAGCAATACTGTCACAACAATTTCTGGGTCATCATAGGGCCCAAACCCGCTAAACCATGCATTATTATAAGTATTAGATGTTTGCGCTGTCCCAGTTTTTCCCGCTACCTCATGTGGCAAACTGGATAAGTACACACTAGAACCTCTAACTACTGCCTCCCGCATACCTTCTTTCACGATGTTAATAGTTTCCCCAGATATAAAATTTTCATTTATTATATCACTTCCAAATTCCTCAACCAAACCATTCTGTGAATAAACTTCTTGGACAACGAACGGTCTAAATAATTTGCCGTCACTTGCAAATACGGCGCTTGCTACAGCCACCTGAAGAGGAGTAGCCAATACATCTCCCTGCCCTATGCTTACGTTATAGGTATCTCCTATAGTCCACGCCTCATTTTTTGTAGCTTGTTTCCAGTCTGGTGTA
This sequence comes from Candidatus Spechtbacteria bacterium RIFCSPLOWO2_12_FULL_38_22, assembly GCA_001820055.1. Classification (GTDB taxonomy): domain Bacteria; phylum Patescibacteriota; class Minisyncoccia; order Spechtbacterales; family 2-12-FULL-38-22; genus 2-12-FULL-38-22. The sequence goes on from MHOK01000002.1 coordinate 7,216, forward strand.
GGAACAAACCCCCTACCCTCTGTGGCAAAATTTATACCTAAGGCCTCGCCCCAGTTAAATTTACGCAAATATTCCGCTATACCGCTTATACCTAATCCCTTTTGATTCTCATACCCGCCACCTATGGTATAAAAATATACATTTGAGGATACAGCAATTGCGTCGCGCATGTCAACAGCTCCATGATTTTTCCAGTCGTCAAAACGATACACGATACTTGAATCATATATGCTTGGTACTTCAATATACCCCTTTGTAAATAAAATCTTATTAGGGTCTATTACTTTTTTTTCCAAAGCCGCAGTCGCAATTATTGGTTTAATTATAGAACCTGTCGCATACTCTCCTGCTGTAGCCCTATTAAATAAAACCTCAATATTACTATTTAAATATATTTGAGCTTGATTTTCTGTTAAACCCCTCGCAAAATAATTCGGATTGAAGCTTGGTGCAGAAACCAAAGCCAAAATAGCGCCACTTTTTGCATCTAAAACTATGGCCGCCCCAGAATTTAAGTTATTTTCTTGCAAAGATTTGTGTAGCGCATTGTAACTTGCCTCTTGTAACTTAGAATTTATGGTTAAAGTTACTTTATTACCCGTCTGTATTTCTCTTACCAAACCCTCTTTTATAACCTCCCCTGAAGTTGTAGTAAATTTTGCAAAAAGACCGTTTATGCCGCGTAAAAAATTTTCAAAATAGTATTCTATACCCCCCTTACCAATTTCATCAGACAGTTTATACTTTTTTAATTTTTTTAATTCCTCTTTTGTTACTTCGGATGTATATCCAAGCACGTGTGAATATATCTCCCCGTATGGATAATATCTTATAGATTGTTCGCGTAAAGAAAGAGATGGGTACTCTGAAATTAGGTTACCAATATTCTGCACCTGTGTACTGCTTAAATTTTTAACTAAAAGCAAACTTCCTATTTTTTGATTTTTTGATGTAAGCAATTTATTTTCCCAGTATTGCCCGTCGTATTCTAAAAAATTTTCAGCAACATAAACAGCTAATTGAGAAATTTGACTTTCATCGATTTTAGATGGATTTACCAACAAATCAAAAACCGTGTCTGATGTTGCTAAAGCAACGCCGTCACTAGAAAATATTTCCCCACGTGAAGGTCCTACCTCATAAGCCTGATAAGCATTAGTTTGCGCAATTTCTCTATAATAATCCCCTTTTTTGTAGTTAAGATAAAAAATATAAACAATAAACAAGAAAAAAATAATAAAAACTCCAACGAAAAATATCCTAAACCTCATAGAAGCTACTGAAACTTCAAGTTTTTTTTCGTTAACCTCGTCAAAAAGTGGACTTGCAACATCGGAAAATATGTCTTCGGGATCGATAGATTCTTTAGAATTAATATCTATACGAAATTTATTTCTTCTAAAAATAGTTTTCATTTGTAATAAAAATATTACTATGTTATACTATAAAAAGTATCACAAATAGTAGGAGGCGCAATGGGAGGAACGATAGATGAAAATTTATCTAAACCTACGGCTTTAACAGGTATAGTATGTATTTTTTCTTTTTTTATAATTTTTGGAATTCTAAACACTTTGAAAATCTTTGCGATTTCTGCTATTATCACACTCGTCCTTACTTTTTTTGTATTGAGTATGGAAGAAAAAAGCCAGAAAAAGTTTAGACGGAATCACGATATTTAGATTTACCAAACCCCATCATTGATGGGGTTTTTATCTGTAAAACGACAGTCTTCTGGTACGCTATAATCTCGGAGGGGTTTGGTTCTCTTCCATATCAACTAAAACTTCCCAAAGACCATCTAAATCTTCCAGCACCACTCCGGTACCCCTTACAACTGCGGTTAAAGCATCTTCTGTAATATGCACAGGAATCTGTGTTTCTTTTTCTACTCTTTCGTCAAAACGACGCAATAAACTTCCACCCCCACTCATAACTATCCCCTTTTCCATTATATCGGCCAAAAGCTCGGGAGGAGTTTGTTCGACGGTAGCTTTAATTGCTCGAGCAAGTATATCTACTGACGATGATATTGCCTCTCTTATGTGTTTGTCAGTAACTATGATTTCTTTTGGCAGACCGGTTATTAAGTCTCTACCGCGCATAGGAGCAGTTAAAGATTCCTCCAATGGAAGCGCAGACCCGATGGATATTTTTATATCTTCTGCTGTACGCTCGCCAAGCAATAAATTAAATTCGTCCCGCGCAAAATTAATAATATCTTCGTTCAATTTATCCCCTGCTATGCGCACACTTTGACTTGTAACGATTCCGCCTAAAGAAATTACAGCAATTTCTGTAGTTCCCCCGCCTATATCCACTACCATCGTTCCTGCGGGCTCCTGCACGTTTAAACGAGCTCCAAGAGCTGCGGCCATCGGCTCTTCAATTAAATACACCTCACGCGCTCCTGCGGCTCGAGCCGCATCTATAACTGCTCTTCGTTCTACCTCTGTAACACCGCTTGGAATATCTACAACCACACGTGGGCGCGGCAAAAAACGAGAACTGCCAGAATGCACTTTATCTATAAAATACTTAAGCATTTGTTCTGTAATCTCAAAATTAGAAATAACCCCATTAGCGAGGGGCCTTGTCGCAACAATATGCGCAGGGGTTTTACCAACCATGCGACGCGCCTCTTCACCTATAGCAAGCACGCGGCCTGTTTTTTGATTTATCGCAACCACGGATGGTTCATTTATAACAATCCCTTTGTTACTAACGTAAACCAAAGTGTTGGCTGTTCCTAAATCTATTCCAATATCCTGTGAAAATTTTCCCAAAATTTTATTAAACATAAAACAAACTGTAAAATCAGACTATTTGTCTATTTAGATAAGTCATCTATTTTTATAATTTCTTCTTTATCAGAATCGCGCATCTTTATCTCCACTCCTCCTTTTTTTAAGCTTTTCTCACTAACAACCGCGCGCATAGATATGCCTATTAAATCGGCGTCAGCAAATTTTTCACCAACAGATACATCACGGTCATCGTACAGCACTTGGACCCCTTTTTCAATGAGTGTTTGATAAATTTTATCTGCGTCCTTATTTTTATCTAAACTCAACAAATGCATACCAAATGGAGCAACGCTACTTGGCCAAATAATACCTTTGTCGTCGTTATACTTTTCTACAATTGTAGCCATTAATCTACCCAACCCGATTCCATAAGAACCCATAACAACCTGCTTCTCATTTCCGTCTTCATCTTTATATTTTAAATTAAGAGCTTTAGAATACTTTGTTCCAAGAGGAAAAATATTGCCAACTTCAATAGAATTTGCGCTTTGCATTTTTCCATTGCATTCTTTACACTTATCTCCTGTTTTTAGCTTGCTAACTTCTTTGTTTTCTGCGTATTTACATTTATTACAGTATAAAATTGAATCCTCTCCAACTTCTGCTAAAACCTGAAATTCATGCGTATAATCTTCGGTAAAATCTCCGCCCGCAGCTAATGTGTAAAGCGCTTCAAGCCCGCAACGTTCAAAGATACGCAAATACGCAAATTTTACTACTTCGTAAAAACACTCCAAATCTTTTTGGTCTGTGTGAAAGCTATACAAATCTTTCATCATAAATTCGCGACCTCTCAAAAGCCCGCTTTTAGGACGTTTTTCATTTCTAAATTTTGTTTGTATTTGATACGTAAAAAACGGCAAATCCCGATACGAATTTACGTAGTTGGAAGCGATTACTGTTATAACTTCCTCGTGAGTCCAACCAAGAACGTACTCTTCTTGGAGCTTGTCCGCCAGCTGGCGGATTGGAGCTTGAAGCTTGTCTAAATCGGTTTGAGATACAACTTTAAAACCGACCCCTTTGTCCCACCGATCTGTTGCTTGCAAATACTCCTTGCTTACCAAAGCTGGCATAAACATCTCAACACTACCAATAGCATTCATTTCTTCGCGTATTATATTTGAAAGTTTTTCTATAACACGCCACCCAAGGGGTAAATATGTATAAATCCCAGCAGAGTTTTTATAAATAAAACCACCGCGCGTCAATAACTGCGCGTTTTTTGAAGTTTCACCAGCTGAAACTGTTTTTTGTGTTTTTGTAAATAATTTTGATTGTCGCATAGTTCTTATACCAACGGGGCTTTGATCTCATCGCTTAACCTTTTCATTATAAAACGCAAAATTTCATTTCTGTCTAAAAGATATGCCCCCGGGAAAACCCCTTTTAGTAATTCGTCCATATTAATAGCCCACCACTCATGGAGCTCATTAAACCCTTTGCGCACCAATTCTCCATATGTTACGGGCGAACTTTCCTCTGTACCTTTTCCTATTCTTAAAAGAGTCTCTTCTTGTTTTTGTTTTATAAATTCCATTATATCATTTATAACCTCCCCAACTCTTTTCCTTGCTTCAGGCGTGTCAAGTTTGTAATGCTTAATCAATTTATCCATGTAGCGCAGAAGTACCTCAAGCATTGGCGCGTTATCTGCTGTTAAATTAAAGCCCCACAATCTGTTTTGTAACTTGACTGTATATCCTAGTTTAACCGGAAAAGGATTCCCATCCTGATCCTGCGCATTCGCATCCCCTACCCCTGGCTCTATACTCTCACCCTCATCTTCATTTTTATTTATTTCTATCAGATGCGCGTATTGACGTCTATACATAAAGGCAACTCTGCCGATACTATTATAAATTATTCCGATAAGTTCCAAAAGAAAATAAATACCTTCACGCGACTTTATATCCTGCGATAAATTAGCCAGTGTTTCCTCCCCGCCCGGAATTCCTATATTTATATGAACACTATCATATACTCCAACCACTTGCCTGTCTTCGTCTGATGAGTCTTTTATGTGTTGCTTCATTTCTTCGTATATTTGTTTTTGAACCTCATCTAATTTTTTAACAAAATTTACTATTAAACTTATATCATTTGTTATGGGGGTATTTAATTCCATTTCTACATCTATATTCATCGCCTCTATTTCTAGGTTATATGATGGTTTTTCGGTATCAATTTGGCTTTCGCTATGGCGAAGCTTTCCCAGCGCGCTTGCTAAATCTGTGGTATGTGGCTGGTATTTTTCAAATAACGATGCAACTAGCCCTCCCATATTTTTAGCAAGTTCTGCAACCCTCAAATATTTATGAGGAAAAAGAAGAAACATTCTAACTATGTATAAAATTTTTACAGGATCATTTTTTACAACATCTGCGCTTAATAAAAACTCTATTTTATTAAGCGCATAATCTTGTGTTTCTAACAACTGTGTACCATTATAATTTGTGTACATTGCTACTCCGCGGTAAACACCTTCCAAGATACTCAAAAAGTTTGTATCCGAAGATAATAAATCGTTAACATCTTCAATCCTGTCTAGGCTAGAGACGATCACATCCAGATAATCTCTTTGTAACAACTCTTCCACTATCCAATTATCTAATTTAAATTTAAGTAATCCTAAATCTAACACACGCGCAACACTACTCCACAATTCTCTTTTTATTAACTCGTCTAAAACTTTTCGCTGATTTACGTTTTCAAATATCCTCAATGCATCTACAATATATTTGGCGAAATAGTACATTAACCCACCTTGTTCTGCTAAAAATTTTATTACCTCTTCGCCATCAACTCCATAAAAATATTCCGAATTCTGGAAAAAAAAATCAGCTTTGTGGTCTTTTATAAGTCTTATAACTATTTGGGTTACATCTTGCGAATCTAGACCCTCAAGAACACTAAAATCTCCAAAATCAACCAGTTTTTCTGTTAGTTGCTTAATATCTCTCTTCTTACCCAAGACTTCTTGTGGAACTATTTTTTCATTTTCTGGCATTAACATTTTGTTTAAAAAAACTTATTTATATCATTAAATGTAGCGGCAATCACCAATAAAATTAAAATCGCAAATCCTACTGCGTGAGTTGCGCCTTCCACTTTTTTGGAAACAGGTGAACCTTTTATTTTTTCTATCAGTAAAAATAACAGCCGCCCCCCATCAAGCGCCGGAAATGGAATTAAGTTAATAATGCCTAAGTTTAAAGAAATTAAAGCAACAAACTGAAGTAAATAAATAAAACCCAAATTACGAACTGTCCCTGTTAAATATGCTATACCCACAGGTCCTGAAACATCTTTAGGAAGTGTGCCATTAAGTACTGCGTTTTTTATCATATCGCCAAAAGCCCCAAGAGTTCCGCTAGCCACAAGCCAAAAAGTTTTAGCACCCTCCACAAACGCCCTATACCAAGGATATTTTACTGTTCCAATGCGCACAAGCGCAATTCCAGTTGCCCCTTCTCCTTGTGGAAAGTTCTCCCTAACGCTAGTTTTTAAAGTTAACTTCTCTCCTGCTCTTTCTATTTCAAAATTAACTTCCGCGCCCTTGTTATCTATTATAAAGTTTTGCACCTCCTGCACTGTAACCGTATTTATATTTTTTGATTCGTTAAAAATTCTAAGCACCTTATCTCCTACTTTAACTCCTGCCTCATCTGCTGGAGAGTTTGGCGCTACATCTACTATTTGTATATATGCAGTTTTGTTAGAAACGTCGTTGTCGTCAAGAACTTTTGGAGTTCCAATCATGTGACCTACAGAAAATAAAATATAAGCAAATAAAAGATTGGTTAAAACGCCCGCCACTATAACTAAGGAACGTATCCATACAGGACGCGAACTAAAACTTTTGATGTCATTGCGTGAACCTCCGTCTTCTCCAAATATTTTTACAAAACCTCCGATGGGAAATAGATTGAAAGAATAACGCGTCTCTCCTTTTTTTATACTTGCAATACGAGGTGGAAAGCCAAAACCAAATTCATCTACGCGCATGCCAGATTTTTTAGCAACAATAAAATGCCCAAATTCATGAGATAACACTAATACCGCAAGAACCGCTACAAAAATGGCAATCGTAATTATCACAATGCTATAATTAATTTGTTAAAATTTCTTTCTCTTTATGTTCCTGTATTTCCTTTATTTTAGCATTATATTCATCTATCATCTTCTGAATTTCTTTTTCTTGTCTAAATTTTTCATCTTCGGATAGGGTTTCTAAATCTTTTAAAACCTCCTCCCGTATATTACGAATAGAAACTTTTGCTTCTTCTACGTATTTGGAAACGTCTTTTACAAGGTCGCGTCTAGTTTCTTCGGTGAGCGGAGGCAATGTCAGTCTAATAGAATTTCCTTCCACAATAGGATTTATCTGCAGTTGGGAATTTTGAATCGCAGATTGTATGGCTGACAGTACACCAACATCCCATGGTGTTATCAAAATTTGATTGTGACTTGGTATACTAACTGATGCCACTTGGTTAAGCGGCATTTTATTTTCATATACGTTTACCATAATTAACTCCACCATACCCGCATTGGCTCGGCCAACTCTAAGAACCCTCAAGTCTTGGCGTAATACTTCAAGCGTATTTTCTAATTTGGATTTTATATTTATCATTTTAAAATACAAACTCTAGATACTTTAATAAAAGAGGGACAGTTATAATAAATAAAATTATTATGAGCGCTGTTGTTAATGCGCCTTTTATAAATTCTTGCATATTAGGGCTTCTTGATTTTTACAGCCACACTCCGTAGTGAAAACTGTATATTGAAATTAGTGGTTATAAGACCTTTGTATACATTAAACAAATCTCGCAATACAAAAAATTTATTTTGTATTTTTGAACTGCGTAAATATTCCATCAATATGTTCACAAATAAGCCCGTGTCTGTCTTTGAATATTTTTCGATGATTTTAAATTTGGTATTTAACTCTTTATTAAAAAACTCTCCTGCGTCGTTTCTGCATTCTCTGATTTTTTTTAAATAGTTTGGATCCTCTAAAAGACGCTGAGCATACGCTGGTCTACCACTCCAGTGATCATACAAATCTATTACCTTTTTTGTGTCAAACTTCTCATTTATACTTAGATTATCTACATAAAAAAAGTTCATCGTATAACATCTGGACCGAATTGTGGGTAAAATTAACCCAGTATTAGACGTAAGTAAAAAAAAGATTGAATCTCCGCTTGGCTCTTCTAGAATTTTTAACATCGCATTTGCGGCCTCCAATTTTATATTACTGGCATTATTTATTATAACTACTTTATATTGCGAGTTTAATGGTGAAAGTGCCAATTTTTTCTTTAATATCCGAGCTTCTTCTATGGTTAAGCCATTCTCATACAAATACCCGTCAGGACTTTTGTTAAAATCGGACTTTAATAAAAGTTCCCCAAAATCTATCGCAACATTTAACTTACCTATGCCATCCACTCCGCTAAATAAATAAGCGTGAGCCAAAGAATTTTTGTCGTGCATTTCTCTTAGTATATTCAGCTGTTTTTTGTGTCCAATAATCATACGTATAATCAAAAACTGGGAATTGAAGCCTTTGACTGTAAAACTTCCGGTTTAAAGTTTATAGCTAAATTCTCCGCGGAATCTTCTTCCGCGCTACCATTAAGTTCCGCTACTAAAATCTTCTTTAAAACTCTACGAAATTCATCTTGAAATCTCTCTTTGCTAAACCGTTGACCCAAGCTTTTTATTAAAAATTCGTTATAATTTTGATAATTATTATTTAATCTTCTAACGCCATCTGCTAAAACAGCAGGATGGTCGGAATCAAAAAACTCTCCGTTCACACCCTCCACTACCGTTTCCAAAGAACCTCCCCCTCTATATGCTAAAACCGGCTTACCAAAAAGCATTGCCTCAACCGGAGAAATGCCAAAATCGTCTTTTGCAGGTTGTATGTACGCATAACAATTTTGGTAACAATACTTAACAATGTCATCGGACTGTCTGCCAAGCAAAATAATATTTGGCGAAGCTATTTTTTTAATTTCCTTAAACAAACGCCCCTCGCCTATCATAACAAGCGGGTACTTAAGTTTACTAAAAGCGTCTACCGCTGTTTTAATATTTTTATAACTTTCCAATTGGGTAATTATCAAAAAAAACTTTTCTGGTAATCTATCTATTATAGATTTTTTTACTAAAGCACTACTTAAATCTCCATTTTCTATAAAATCAATATCTGCTGGAGGATAAACAACAAAAGAATCTTTTTTATAAAACTTACCAATACGTTTCTTAGTATATTTAGAATTAGCTATAAAATAGTCTACTCTATCTGCCGCATTAAAATCCCACAACCTCAGTATGTGGGTTCCAATAACATCCACAAGTTTTTTGAACATGCCGCTATCATCGTACGTACTCTCCCAAAGATATTTTGTCGGCGTGTGGCAATAGCAAATATGTATTGTATTGTGGTCGCTAATAATACCTTTGGCAAAAAAGGCGCAAGAAGATATCACTATATCGTAATTATTTAACTTAAAATTTTCAATAGCGCTAATTGCTAAAGGAGAAATCCACTTAAACCTGCGACGCAAAAAGTTAGGAAAGCGCTGTAAAAAAGAAGCCTCCATTTTAGCATTTGGAAAATACGTATCAACTATTTCTTGTTTATAAAAAAGCGTATAAATAGGTGCTGCTGGAAACATGTTATGCAACGCATATAAAACACGTTCCGCACCACCAAATTTACCCAGATGGTCGTGTACAAGAGCAACTTTCAGTTTTCCGTTAATTTTATCCATACAAATAATATATATAAAAAAATTTTTACTTTTTAGCCATAATAGAACGCTTGTAAGTTTCCAAATTTTCTAACGCAACTCCTGTTCCTATAACAACACACAAAAGAGGATCCTTAGCAATGTAAGCTGGAACCCCAGTGGCTTCGGTTATAAGTTCATCTATGTTACTCAATAATGCTCCCCCGCCGCTCAATATCATACCTTTATCCATAACGTCCGCAGAAAGCTCGGGTGGGGTTTCCCGCAAAACAGTTTTTACTGTGTATATAATGTCCTTTAGTTGGTCGCTTATGGCCTCTACTATCTCACTACTTTTTATTTCAATATTTTTAGGCAAGCCCGTACCCAAGTCCCTTCCTCGCAGTTCATATATTTCCTCCTCCTTTTGGGGAAGCGCGGATCCAATAGATATTTTTATATCTTCTGCCGTGCGCTCACCAATCGCTAAATTATATTTATTTTTAATATAATTAGAAATTGCTACATCCATTTTATCTCCGCCTACTCGTGTTGAAGCGCTTGAAACAATCCCTCCCAAGGATATAACTGCTACCTCGGTGGTTCCCCCGCCAATATCTACAACCATATTGCCACTGGGCGAATTAATGGGAACTCCTGCTCCGATTGCGGCAAGCACGGGTTCTTTAACAACATACGTGGCCTTAGCGCCAGCGTTCATGCTAGATTGTATAACAGCGCGTTTCTCTGTTGAAGTAATGCCTGCGGGAACCGATATCATAACTTCCGGTTTTAAAATCCTTATACGCCCAGAAACTTTATTAATGAAATACTTTATCATCGCTTCAGTCACTCTATAATCTGCTATTACCCCATCCTTTAATGGTCTGTGAGCAATAATGCTGTCGGGCGTCATACCGATCATTTTTTTTGCCTCTTTGCCCACAGCCAAAATTCTGTTGTCAAAAACAGATACAGCAACCACAGAAGGTTCGTTTATAACTATTCCTCTTCCTGGAACATACACAAGTGAATTAGCCGTTCCAAGATCTATTCCTATTTTACGAGGGCTTATCATAAATTAATATTTTAAATTCTTTGTATATTAGCGCCTAATTTAAACAATTTTTGATCAATTTTTTCATATCCTCTATCTACTTGATATGCGTCTTTTATAAATGTCTGGCCACTTGCCACAAGTCCAGCAATAATTAAACTCATACCCCCTCTTATGTCCTCTTTTTTTACAAATTTTATACCCTTCAATTTAGTTGGACCAGTAATGTACGCGCGATGTACGTCAAGAATTTTAACATTAGCGCCCATTTTTTTCAATTCTTTCAAATAGCTTAAGCGCCCCTCGTACAAGGTGTCAAAAATTTCACTTGTACCATTGCACTGTGTTCCTAAAACTCCCAATGGAGACTGGAGGTCAGCGGCAATTCCAGGATGAATTCTTACATCCATACGAAAAGCTTTTAGGTTCGGGCTTGTTTTTACCCTTACTGTAGTAGGATTTATAATTTCTATGTTTGCCCCTATTCTTTTTAGTCTATGTAAAAAAAGCTTTAAATCTTGAGTTGGAAAATTACATATCCTTATATCTCCGCCAACAACAAGCCCCGCGACAACCCATGTTCCTGCCTCAATATAATCATATATTACCCTCTGGTCAACTCCGCGCAAGCTCTTTTTTCCTCTAATAACTATCTGATTTTGAGGTTTCACTTGAATGTTGGCCCCCATTCGCCTTAGCATTTCAACCAAATTTTGTATGTGAGGCTCTTCTGCGACTGTAGAAAACTCAATTTCTCTTTCCTGCCCCGCCGCCCACATAAGGGCGGTTTCTGTAGCGGTTACACTAAAGCCGTCCAAGATAACTTTAGATACTTGTGGCATTTTTTTGGATTTTGATATTGTAAAATTTTTTTCTGATTCTTTAACACTAAACCCCAAATCACGAAATAAATTAAAATGAAAACTAAGGGGACGCCTGCCAATTTTATCACCTCCAGGATAGGGCATGACTACAGAACCAAATCTAGATAATAAGGGCCCCATTATAACGACAGATCCTCTTACTTTGCCTACAAGTTTATAATCTAAGGTGCTGGGTTTAATGTTTTTATTACTAATGTAAACTGTGCGACCGCGTTGATTTATGTCAGACCCAATACTGCGCAAAATATCAAACATGACTTCCACGTCTTTTAATATTGGAACATTTGTAAGTTTGCATGGCCTATCAGTAAGCAAAGTAGCGGCAATCAACTTCAGTGCCGCGTTTTTACTACCACTAACATGCACATCACCCCTAAGAAGGTTACCGCCCTTAATTAGAAAAGAATCACTCATATCTGACTCATAGTACCACGGAAAATATAGACAAACTAGATCTTCCAAAATTTAAAAAAGTATTGTACAATAAAGCCCAAATGACTTACCGAATAAGAAAAAGGCTTTTTATAGCCTTAACAATCTTATTTTTTGCAACCGTCCCTCTGATTGTATTGCTTACTCAAGGATATAGAGTAGATACAGAAAATAAACGCCTAGTTAAAACAGGTGGTATTGATTTAGATATAAAAACCGCAAACACCAGTGTTTTTTTAAATAATGAACTCAAAAAAGAAACAAACTTCTTATTTAAGGGGATTATCTTTAGAAATATTATTCCCGGGCAATATCAAATTAAACTAGAAAAAAATAACTACGCTACATGGGAAAAGACTATACTAGTTGCGGAAGAACAGGTCACTAAATTTTTTGATATAAAACTTTTTCCTAAAGAACTGCATGAAAATTTAATACTAAAAAACATTGTGTACGCAAACATATCTCCCAACCAAAAACATACAATAGCCTACGGTCAAAATCCCAAAAATAACACTACGCAAATTTTTTTGATCAACCTTGAAAATTTAAATATAAATCCCATACTCAATCCAGAAAACCTGCAAGACATACGCAGTATTAACTGGAATAACGAATCCTCTTTATTTTCTATTACATCCAAGAATTCTGCTTACATAGGTGCCGTGGACAGTTTAGAAAACACAAAAAACTGGACAAACTTCTTACTAAATAAAAAATCCACGGCATTCAGCTTAAATTCAAAAATAATACCAATAAACACAGACTCAATTTTCGTTTTAGAAACAAACACAGACGCGACTACGAATGTGCACTACTTGAATGTAAATAAAAATATAGCAAAACTTAAATTGGTGGAAAAAGCTATAGCTTTAGATATTGTAGACGATCAAATTTTTTACCTAGACTCGGGAGGTATACTTAACCAAATATCTCCAAACGACTCCTCCCCGCTTGAATTAACCGAAACCGCAATCGTTCGCCCAACAACCACTAACGCTAAAATACAGATACAAAAAAACAGCGACTCTTCGCTAATAATAAACAGGGGAAATTTATTTCTATGGCAGAGAGGAAAACCTTTTGAAAAAATAGCTTCAAACGTAGAAAATGCGATATGGGGAAAAGAAAAAATATTGTATTGGAATTCAAATGATATTTATATTTATTGGCTAAAGGAATTATTCGGACCTCCTCGCAGGTTGCCCGCTGATACAGAACACATACGAGTAGCCTCCCCAGTTATAAATGCTGACTGGGCATCAAAAGAAGAAGCACACATTGCTATACAAACCTCAAATAATTTAGTACTGGCAGAAATTGACTCCAGAGATAAAAGAATAACCACAGAATACAAATTAGACTTTGTACATAATTTTATTGGAAATAATTTGAATAAGGAGGCTGTATATGTTATTATTAATAATGACCTCACAGAATTTAATTATCGTTAAAAATGGGAACTAAGTTAAAAAATAAAAGACAGTCTGTAAAAAAAAGAAAGCGCAAAAAAATTAGACGCCGAAACAGACATAAAAAAAATAAAAAATAAACGTCTAATTTTTAGTAACTACACAAAAACGCTCCTTGTGGAGCGTTTTTGAAATTTAATAACTTAATTCAACTATGTTTATATTCTTAAATCCAGGAAATAAACTGCTATCATTTAATATTTCTGGGTTTTCTAATTTGGGAATACTCTGATGATTAGATATGGGAAGTGCATTAATTTTAATAATTTTGTCTCCTTGAATTTCCAATTTTAAAACAAGGCCGTATTGCGTAGGTTGAGAAAAATACTGATCAAAAATAAAATTTCCTAAAGAATAAAATACTGCTTTCCCGTCTATAATTTCGTATGGTTGGACAACGTGGGGATGGTGGCCAACCACTAAATCCGCCCCTGCCTCAAAAAACGCTTTTGCTGTACTTTTTTGAAAACTATTTGCAAATTGCTCGTATTCGTTGCCCCAATGCGCAGATATGATATCCAGAGTATCGTCGCCTGCGTTATTTATTATAAGATTTACAATTTCATCTTTAGTTTGAGCTAACGCATTAAAACCATAAAAATTAACCTCAATTCCGTTTATATTTTTTTTTAAAATATCGTAATCCGAACTTCCCTCAATCGGCCTGCCAAATATATCAAATTCTAAATTTAACAAATTTTTCTGAGTTTGTTCATATATTTTTCCACCAAAGTTATACGAGTGATTATTGGCCAGATTGGCAACATTAACACCAGATTCTTTCAATTTTTCTACAAGTTCTCTTCTGAAAGAAAAAAATAAAGAATGTATGTGCTGGGGAATATCAATATCAGGAAAAGTTCCTTCAAAATTTACTACAATCAAATCCGCGTCTTTAGACAAGTCTCTTAATAATACAAACATTTTATCTCCGGCCTGTGTTTGATACGCGATATCTACCGACCGATCAAGCATAACATCTCCTGTAAAATAAACAGTAGTCTTTTTAGGAGTAAGCACGTCGTGTTTTATCTGTTTTGAATAACTGTAAGTAGATAACTTCTCTACTGGTTTATTTGCAAAATAATATACGGCTATAGCCAGTATAAGCGCAATCAAACTTAAAATACCGATTTTTTGTTTATCTATCATTCATTTTTTAAAAAACGCTGCTTTGCAACGTTTTTTATTTTGTTATTTCTAACAAACTGTCCTTCCCTTCTTCCGCTGAATATTCCCGCACATGAACCGCTGTAAGTTTTATTCTTAACTGGGGATATTGTTCGTGCAACTGCTTAAGCGCCAACAGAACTTCGGCATTCATTCTTCCATACTTTTTTAAAAAAAATCCATCAACCCTACGGGCCGCAGAAGCAATATCCATAAATCCCGGATATATTTTTATTGTGCCACCAGGTTTTAAAACCCTTACCGCTTCTCCAATTGACACAGGTATATCCCACGGCCTGTTTGCGGTGGTGGCTTGCATTATCGGAACAGAACAATGCATTAATATGTAGTCAAAACTCTCATCTTTGAACGGCAACTGTTTTACATCTCCTTGCACATCCATACGCCCTTCCCAAAGATCAACAGAGGCGTTGTCTAAATTTACAAAAAACCTAGGAAAAATCATCCTTTCTAAGACCTTCTTAAATGCCCCGGATCCAGAACCAATATCCAAAATTGTTTTATTGTTTAAACTTTCGATATCACCGATATTCAACATCTCTACATACTGTAAAAACGTATCTGCCTCATACTCTGTAACTCCGAGTCTGTCAATTAACTCCTCCGTTTTTTGTTTAAAATCTGAACTTACATCTCTTGGCTCATCAACCTGTATAAATCCTGGGATATTCCCTATCCTTTCTTGTTTTGGTGTTTCAAGTTTACTCATATTTATTATCTAAAAATTTTTTAGCAACTTTGTAAGCCTCTTCTGCGCTGTCCACTAAAGTATATATGTCTAAATCGTCTTTATCTACTGTGCTGTGTTGTTTATACAAACTTTTTTCTATCCATTTTAAAAATGGTTTCCAATAACGACGCCCTACCAATATAATGGGTATCGGTTTTATCTTTTCTGTTTGTATCAATGTTACCATTTCAAAAAACTCATCCAAAGTACCGAATCCTCCGGGGAAAAAGAAATAAATTTGTGAAGCAAATGTAAGCATAACCTTGCGGGAAAAAAAATAATGAAACGCCTTAGCCTCCTTTACGTACTTATTTATTCTCTGTTCTTTTTCTAACATAATATTTAATCCAACCGATCTGCCACCAGCTTCACTTGCTCCTTTATTAGCGGCTTCCATTATGCCCGGTCCACCACCGGTAATTACCGCAAAACCATCTTTTGCAAACATGTAAGCAAGCTCGGTTGCTTCTCGATAATATTCATGTTCAAGACCCGCATGAGAAGAACCAAAAATTGAAACAGCTTTATCAAAATTTAACAAAAATTCAAATCCAAGACGAAATTCATCTTTTATTCTTTCGGCTCTATCCTCTATTTCTTCAATTTTTTGAATCACCTCCCCCACTCTTGATGATTTTGGCACATAACCAATATCTCTTTTTCTCATGCTTTTTGTAATGCTTTAATTATTGAATTTATTGTAACATAAAACCCCGTTAACACGGGGTTTGTGGTATTAAACAAAAACCTCAAATCCATAACCCCTGGTTTTATTAAAATACAGTTTGCGTACCTTAAGATCGCTAACCGCAACGCCCCATCTATTGGCAAGAAGGCGAACGTATCGCAGCGCAAGGAACTCTTCTTCGGTCATATCACTCTTGACGTGAACAATTTGGTACTTTTTTTGATCACCATTCTTCCCGCGCCCCATCATTCCCTCCCGTGTTTAGCCTACATAATTATAATAGTATATAAATATCTAATCAAGTATTTTTATCTGCTTTACTAATTTTTTTTCTTTGAATTCTCTCAATATACTTATATATAGGGTTGCCAGGCAACCCTATATATAAAAAATACCTCAATTCGCCAGCTGGCGAATTGAGGTATTTGAATTTTTAAAGAACTAATCTTTGGTCGTCTGCCAACCTACGAAAAGTTGGAGAGCTTCCATAAAGTTCTTCAAACGAGCCTGCTTGAGCTTCAATTTGCGACTCGCCTTCAAGAACTTCGTTTGGACTCCGCAAAACTATAAACTTGTCACAAATTTCTCTTACCGTGCTTAGTCTGTGCGCGACAATAAAAGCGCTCCTCCTGCCACTTAACACTTTGGTCAAGCCCTCTTGAACCTGTCTTTCTATAGTGGAATCCAGACTGCTTGTTGCTTCATCAACAACAAGCAATTTAGGATTTTGTATAGCGGCGGCGGCAATCATCAAGCGCTGTTTCTCGCCCCCTGAAAGCTCTATACCCCCACGACCAACTCGGACATCAAGACCCTTATCTTTTCTGGATCTAAAATCCCTAAAATCTACCCTGAAATCTTGCATAATTTGCCACAAATTTTCTCTAGTTAGCCTGTCTTTTTCATCTTGAGAAAGGCCATAAGTTAGGTTATATTCTATGGTTCCATCAAAAATCTTAGGATCCTGCGCAATATAAGCATGATATCTTGTCCAGGAATTCAACTCTATGTTCTGCAAATTTACTCCGCCAACTAAAATTTCGCCACCATCGGGATCCATGTAACGCAAGAGTAAACGCATTATAGTGCTTTTACCGGCGCCACTCTCACCAATTAACGCCACTTTCTGTCCTGGCTCTATGGTGAAATTAATATCTACCAAAGCGTGATGATTTGACTTAATATGCGCTAAACCCTGTTCGGTATTACCTGCAGGATAAACATAACTCACGCTTCTAAATTCAACACCGGGATGGTCATGTCCTTTTATGGTCAGAGCATTTTTTCTTTCTTTAATTGCAGGTGGAAGAGTCACTGCGTCAATCATTGCCTTAACAGCTGGCATATGCCAATTAAGTTGATGTTCTACTTCGCTAACACGCCATAGATTATTTTTAAACTGGCCGGTCCATGCAAATAAAGGATACAAAAGTCCAACACTCCAACTTCCTATCCAAACTAACCAAATTCCATACAGCATCGCGCACAAAACACCCATGTCCCGTACAGCGCCCTTTAGACGAGACTGCTTAATATACCAAAGCCAAAAATTGCGATCCTCTTTAATAACAGCATTAAATCTATCTGTCATATACTTTAATTCATCACCAGAACGCCCTGAAACTTTTACCCTTTCCGCCTTCTCCCATCTTTCATATCTATAACGATTAAGGCTCCTAAGTTCTTTATCAATTGGCAATATCTGTTGCATTACTTTTTGATTTAAATAAAGCGACCAAATGATATAAGTAAAAACAACAACAGAAATAATTACGCCCGCGACCCAACTAATAATCCAAATGCCTATATAAACGAAAAGAAGGGTGGCAATTGAAGGGATTCCTTCAAATAAAAGCATCGCCTGTACATCTAGGGTCTTCCATTTCCCCTTGTCTATATTGGATACGTTGAGAACGGCGCTTTCTTGAAGATGTTGACCCATAGATTTTTCAAACATCAATTCTGTAACTTTTTTATCTACGCTTCCATAGTTCAATCCCAACATCCACTCGCGAGCAATCTGTTGAAAATACATAGTCCATCTTTCGGCATACAAAATTACCGAATATACCACAACTCCCAAAACAATCAACGACAAATTCTTTGTAACCAATCCATCAAAAACCTTGCTCAATATAAAGGGCTGGCTAGTACCTATGGCTATAGCTAATACGGCTAGCGGAATAAATTTATGTTTCGCCCATTTTTTACTTTCAACGCTGATCATATTATCCCAAACCCATTTATAAATACCCAAAGAACGCTTAAAGTCCTTCAGATATTCACGAAAGTTTTTTGGAGCTATTCGGTCAAATTTTGGATCTTCAGCCATGTGCTCTCCTCTGCGCTTGTGTTCAGAACTAAACAACTTATATAATACTTCCCAAAGTTTGTCAAGTGTCACTCCCACGAAAACAAAAATACGACTAAGGAACTTGTCTTAGTCGTATTTAAATAAAAGTTAAAACATTATAATAGACACCGCTATCTCTTGCTCCATTGCGGAGATTTTCGCGCTTTCTTTAATCCATATTTCTTTCTTTCTTTTGCGCGTGGATCTCGTTTTAAATATCCTGATTTTTTAAGACGCAAACGTAGCTCTGGATCATATTTTACGAGCGCCCGAGCAACCCCATGACGCATAGCTTCCGCCTGACCTGTAATCCCGCCCCCGTTAGTGATAACTGATACCTTAAAATTATCCAACATTTTAATTTTACGAAGCGGAGCGTTAGATATTGTTGCTAAGTCCTCGGTTGAAAAAAAATCTTTGTAGTTCTTACTATTAACAGTTATACTACTGTCTTGAGATTCCCAAATACGCACGCGAGCTATTGAAGTTTTTCTTCTTCCAACAGCCTCAAAATACTTTTTGCTTTCTTGTAATTTAGTAGAAGCTTTTTTGCTCCTGGGTGTTTTTGGTTGTGTTTTCGTAATTGGCATAAAAAATATTTAATAACCCACTATAGTTTTCAAAACTTATTAGGCGATATTATCCCTCTATAACAAGCCTCTCCATTCTTAATTTTCTTAATCTATTTTTAGGAAGCATTCCCCTTACTGCATATTTTATTACAGAGGAAGGATCTTTTTTAAACGTATCTGCATATGTTTTACCATACAGACCTCCGGGATAACCAGAATGACTCCTATACACTTTATTTTTTGCTTTTTTACCAGTAATACTGATTTTGCCAGCATTTTTAACCTTGACCGTAGTATTGCTCTCTTTGTTTGGCTGGTAGTCTGCTTTATGTTTTCCTTGTAAGTAATGCGCAATATCAGAGGCTAAACGTCCAAGAACCTGACCTTCTGCATCAAGTTCTATTATCTCTAATTCAGTTTTGGTTTTAGAAGACATAAATAAAATTTTATTCTACAAATTCAATTATTGCCCTTGGAGCGGCATCTCCTTTTCGTGGAGCTCGTCTTATTATTCTTGTGTAACCACCGTGTCTATTTTTAAATTTTGGAGCTATTTCCTTTAACAGCTTAAGACCGACATCGTCTGAAAAAAGTTTGGCCAACATGCGTCTTGTATATAAACTGTTTTTTCTACTTTTTGTTACCAATTTTTCTATAAAAGGCCTGAGCTCTTTTGCCCGCGCTTCTGTAGTTTCTATTCGGCCATTTTTGACTAAGGCTACTGCCAAATCACGCATAAAAGCCTTCCTTTGATCTCTCTTCCTGCCAAATTTTCTTCCTTTTTTAAGCTTGCGCATAATTATTTCTTCTTAGCCGTAATTCTTTTTTTTGCTGTGGTTTTAATTACTTTTCCGCCTGAAGCTTTTTTACTACTTTTTAAAACAGATTTTTTCTTAGTCTTAGTTACAGGAGAACCTCCCTCTAACTCTTTAATTAGCTCAAAGTGATTTAATAAAACTCCTGCTGCTTTCTGATATGCTTCTTGGGGTGTTATTGTCCCGTCTGTAGTTATGTCCAATAACAACTTATTAAAATCTGTTTTATCGCCAACTCGCATATCCTCTACTTCAAAATTAACCTTAACTACCGGCGTAAATACCGCATCAAGACGTATTATCCCTATGTCTTTTTTTTCTTTAGCCATTTTGTCGGTTTGCACATATCCCAGTCCTGATTCCACAGTGAACTCCATATCTATTGAAGTTTTTGGAGATGTCATCGTCATTATGTGCGCGTCTTTATTTATAATTTCCACCTGGCTTGGAGTATCTATATCCTTTGCCTTAAGATCTTTTACCCCCCTTGCTTTAAGTGTCATGGTTTGGGCTTCGCTTCCGTGCAAAACCAATCTAATATCTTTAAGGTTTAACCCAATTTCTATGACGTCCTCCAGAACGCCATCTATCGTAGAAAACTCATGTGGGACATTAGCTATTTTAAACGACGTTATGGCCGCACCCTCTATTGAAGAATACAAGGCCCTTCTTAGAGTGTTGCCTATAGTAGAACCATACCCAGGATAAAGTTCGCTGATTTCAATTACGGCTCTATTCCCATCTTTCTCTACAACTTTTGGTTTTTTAGGTAAAGTAAACATTGATTGGCTTTTAGCTTACGACTTATAGTCTACAGCTAAAATAAAAATTAATTTTTATTTTTTAAAACGTTAACGTGAATAGAATTCTATGACTGTTTGGAAGTTAAACGGTTGTAGTTGCTCTTTCATATCAGGTTTTCCTTTTATTTTTATCTCCATCTTTTTGTTATCAACTGTTATCCAACTAGGGGGTTTATGATTTTTGGTTCTCAGCACGAGATCAGCAAACATTCCCTTTTGTTTACTGATCTCTTTTATATTAACAGTATCGCCGTCACGTAGTGAATAAGACCTAACATTAACTTTTTTATTGTTTATCAGAATGTGTCCGTGATTTACCATCTGCCGTGCCGCCTTTCTGGTGGGAGCAAATCCGGAAGCAAAAACCACACTATCTAAACGTCTCTCTAACAATATAAAAATCTGGTCAGAACTTTTGCCCTTCTTAAAATAATTTTTAAACTGTCTTTCTCTCAAGCCATACTCCTTCTTTATGTTCTGCTTCTCTTGAAGTTGCAATCCGTACTCAGATTTTGATTTTATATTTGCTTTAGCCATTTTAGATTATGTTCTTCTCATTTTTTTAGGTTTACATCCATTATGCGGCAGTGGTGTTATATCTTTTATAGACACAATATTTAAATCTTTATTACTGGTTAAGGCGCGCACAGCAGCATCTCTACCAGAACCTATACCACTAACATACAAATGTACGCTTCCCAAATTTACCTTATCAAGTTTTTCCAGCAATATGCTAACAACCCTAGAAGAAGCATACGGCGTAGATTTTCTTGGACCCTTAAATCCCGCTAAACCCGCGGTAGACCAAGCAATAACTCCTCCCTCTTCGTCGGTGGTTGTGATGGTCGTATTATTGTAACTTGCACGAACATAAAAATTAGTCCGTTTAAACGTACGAATCTTTTTTTTGTTTTTCAAATTCTTACTATCGTCGCTGTCTACTGCTTCTGTAATTTCTGTTTCTGTTGTTTGAGTACCCTGTTGTTCTCCGGGTACTATTGCTACTCGTTTTTTACCCATATTCCCTCACTTCGCTCGGTCAAATTAAAAATTAAAAGTTAAAAGTTAAAAATGACAGAGAAGAATTTAAAATTAATTAAAATGTTTAATGTTTAGTTGTCGTTTTTTATTTTTCATTTTCAGTTTTTCATTTAAACTATGTTGGTGTTGATGCTGGCTTTCTGCCGGAACCAACAGTAACTCTTTTATTACCCCTGACAGTCCTCGAATTTGTTTTTGTCCTCTGTCCGCGGACGGGAAGATTAGACGCGTGTCTTGAACCCCGATAGGAACCTATATCCCTCAAGCGTTTTATGTTATCTCTAACTTCTCTTTGTAAGTCACTCTCCAGCACATAACCTCCATTCGCAATATGATTTCTTATCGTATTTAATTCTTCTGCGCTTAAATCCTTGACTTTTTTATTTTTATCTATACTCAGACTAGTCAAAATGCGGTTACTAAAAAATTTCCCTATCCCTTTTATGTAAGTCAGGGCAATTTCTGCTCTTTTGTTTTCTG
Organism: Candidatus Spechtbacteria bacterium RIFCSPLOWO2_12_FULL_38_22; assembly: GCA_001820055.1. Lineage (GTDB taxonomy): Bacteria > Patescibacteriota > Minisyncoccia > Spechtbacterales > 2-12-FULL-38-22 > 2-12-FULL-38-22. The sequence goes on from MHOK01000002.1 coordinate 29,293, forward strand.
GTATGTCAGCACCAGCTATACGAATCATGTTCCTTAACTCGGTCAAATTAAAAGTTGGAAATTAAAAATGACGGAGAAAAATTTTTGTTTTTTAATTATACTTTTGCACTATCCCTGTCTCTGTTTGTGTTTTGGACTAGCCTTACAGACAATAAAAATACGCCCAGTTCTACGAACGACTTTACACTGTTTACACATCGGTTTTATGGATGAACGAACTTTCATGATTTTTGTTCGCAAGCTCACAAAATTAGTAACTAATAACACGTAACAAGTAGCTAGTAATTTTTGAACCCCACACAATAAAATTGTTTACTTGTTACTAGGTTACTGACTACCGCGAGCCTGCCTGCCGTCAGGCAGGCGTGTAGCGCAAATTATTTATATCTATACGTAATCCTTCCCCTTCCATCTCCGGGTGGCATTTCTATCTTTACCTGGTCACCCACCAAAATTCTTATGCGATGTAAACGCATTTTGCCCGAAATGTATGAGAGAATCTCTGTGCCATCCGCAAGTTTGACACGAAAAAGGGTGTTGGGAAGCGCTTCCACTACCACACCCTCTTTCTCCTGTATATTATCTTTCTGTGTCATGTAATATTTGTCGTAATTAGGATAGCAAATAACTTAAAAAACGTCAACCCCTATACTAAATTAATTATTGGTTAATTCGCTATTATACTGTAAATTTATTTCTATTTTATTCAGTTCTTGGGGAATAGTGCGTACCCAAAACGGCCAGAGTCTCACCTGCGCACGCTCTAATTCCTCTTTAGCAGAAAGTATACGACGAACTTCAACTTCATTTTTGCCCCTTATTTCCTCATATAATAATTCTGTAGGAAACGAACGATTAAAAATAGAATCTACCTCCAGCACAACACTGCTGTAACCCTTGCTGTAATCGAGTTCTTTTACATTATAGACAATTCTTCTTTTGTCGGACAGCTCGTAATCTTTACTATATTCAGTGGAGTTAACAAAAAAGTGCTCAATAGCATCCAGTACATCGCTTTCCTTGACTAAAAACGTACGGGCAACAGCAACAACTCTCATAGAAAATTCCTCCTTGGGATCCTGAGGCTCTGCATTTAATTCTACGGTTTCAAACTCTACTTCAAATGTTTCGGCAACCACCAACAAGTTATCTGGGACTTTGTCTCTAAGAGTTTGCTCTACTGAGTTTAAAAATTCTTCGTTAACTTTTTCTTTAGCTTTATCAATATCTTCTTGGGTAACCACTGTAGTCTTTCCTTTAAAACCACCCTCCATACTACTTTCACTTTTTCCATAAAATTTTAAATATTTATCCGTACCCTTAAATCCTGGTATAGAAAAATTGGTCGAACCTATATTAGATTCCTTTCCAGGAGCATCCGCAACCACATCAACCAACATAGAGCTCGATACTATTTTGCCCCCAGATATAGAAGCTCCCGGAACGACTACTGTGGATACTGTTCTAAACAGTTGACCTTCAGAAGACAAAAATCTTGTATTAGCCACCAATGTTTGGGGTACTGAACTAAATTCATTAAATACTCTTATTTGTCCCTCTGCTCTGGTTTCTAAATCAGCTTCGCCTGTTGCTTTAAATGTAAAATTATTTTCTCTCCGTTCTTCTAAAACCTGGGCGGGTATTATGCCCTTAGACAGGTCGGCGGACGACACGTTAGAGTCCAATGATATTTGTGTAGCTATGGTATCTTGTATTGTCTTTGGGTAAAGCGTAATAGTAGCAGATGGTAAAACAAAAATTAACAAATACCCCAAAAAACCTAACACCAGTGAGCCTAAAGCAGTAATCAAAAATCTTTTTGGATTTTTTAATAAACGACTAAAAACACTGTTTACTTTGCCTACCAACTCAAAACTTCTTTTCTTTTTCTTATAAAATACCTCCTCGGTTGGCGCATGGGTACTAACCTTCGATGTTACAGATTGCTTCAAGTTGCGTATAAAATTATCTCTGGAACTGTTCTTAGCGGGTTTTTCTGACACAACTCCAGTCGAGTTAACAGCCGGCATAATTTTTATATCTTGCATCCTTTTTTCTTCCAATTCCATATCTTTCATATCAGTTGAAGGCGCGACAATGTCGGTTACCATACGTTGTGGTCTTGTACTGATTGATTTTATGGTACTAGTGGCAGTATCCCGCTTTGGTGGCGGTAAAGACTCTCTTGTTCGCAAAGATGCCTTGGAAGCTAAACTTCTTATTCTTGGATTATTTGAAACAACTACCACGCTTTTTCCAACTACATCGGCCTCTCTTTTAAGTAGTCTAAAATTAAGTACGTTTTGAGCTATATAAGCATCTTCTGCTATCTCTAAAAAAACGATATCCGCGTCGTTTGTTAAAATCTTATCTATCACAAGCGCCAATTCATCAAATGCTTCAACTTTTATACTATTTTTGAACATACTAACTGGTTACTAAGTTAAATATACGAGTTAACGTTTTTTCTGTTACGGTCTGGCTCTTTGCGATATTGTCTAAAATATAATCAGAAATTCCCGCAATTGAAATAAGGCGCGGATCTGAAATCTTGATATCAAAAAACTTTATACTGCTTAATGTATCCAGATTTATACGATGTAATTTGGGACTATCAGAAAAAATTAAATCTTTTTTCCAGCTCTTCTTTTTTATTATAGCATCCATCAGGCCGACAGTCCCTCCTCCGCCGTAAAGATATATGTCCGAAGGTAGTATTGTTGTATGAGAAAAATCTCTCAAGACCATCTCAAAACCGCTTAGAAAAATATTTAGTTCTTTCTGTAATAAGTCGTCCAAAGATTTTGTAGCATCACTGGAAAGTTTACGATCACAATATTTTATCTTTATATTTTCCGCTTCCGACTCAGGAACGTTAAAATGGTTGGCAATTCTTCCCGTAAAAGAGTTGCCGCCAAAAGAAAAATACTTTATATCTTCAATACGTCCACGGCGAGCAAGCGTTACTCTTGTGGTTCCACCCCCTATATCAACTAGAAGGCCGTGCATATCCGCATCTTTTTGTTTTTTTAAGGCGCTAAACACAGCGTACGGAGTATAAATTAGATCATACGTATTAAATTTCAAATTTTTTGCGATGCCTTCTATGGCGTCCTTATAAAAACTAGGCGCGTAGGCGTTAAATATACTTACCAAAATTTCTTTTCCTTCCTTGCTAATAAGATCGGAAACATTTTTTCCATCAATTTGTAATTTTTGGATAGTTGGGTTTATTAGTATCACATCTGTCTCCGCATAACCGCTCTCTTCCATAAATCTTTTTCTTATTTCTTCATAAGCGCGCAGTTCCAACTTATGGATCATGTTTTTTATATCTCCTATGTCTATCGGGGTGTTCGGATTTTCTCTTGTAAAAATTTGCGCATAATTTAGCCCATTAATAAGTTCCGAGGATAAACCAATGACTAACTTTTTATCTCTTATTCTATTTTTCGTTTTTTTCAAACTAGAAAATAAGTCTTTTATGACATTATGAACTTCGCTCAAATCACAATCTTTTTTTTCCGGAAAAATAGTCAAAGCAGGATAAGAAACTTCAACTATATCCACTATGCGGGCGTCCATCTCTTTGCGATCTCTTTCCATCAATGCGGCTTTTATGCTAAAACGCCCAAAATCCAAGATGTAAAAATGTTCATATCTTTTTTCAAAGTAATTTTTAACTTTTTGTAATCTATGTTTAAAAAACATATTTAAGTATTCAAAATTATGTCTGCAACAACGGCTCTAATTCTTTTTACTCCGGCTCCAACACTCTCCTGTTTTTTTATCTTAAAACCCACCAACTCCTTTGTGTTTTCAACATGCGGTCCCCCGCAAAGCTCGCTGGAAACTGGTTTTCCATTCTCGTCTATAACGGTATAAACTTTAACAGTGGCAGGGTATTTTTCTTTTGCAAAAAATAAAGCCCCTGTTTGTATTGCATCTTCGTAAGGCACGTTCTTAAAACTCATAGATAAACCCCTTTTTATTTTATCGTTAATCCAGTCTTCGATTTGCTTTATTTCTTCATCAGTTAAGCGTCGGTCAAATGTAAAATCAAAACGAAGGCGTTCAGCTGTTATATCACTCCCGTCTTGTTTCACATTTTTACCTAATACAACTTGTAAAGCCGCCTGCAACAAATGAGTAGCCGTATGCAAACGTGTTACAATTTTTATTTCTTCTTCATTGTGTGCCTTTAACTCGCCAGTATCAAGCATAAGACCGTGTCCTCCAAATTTTGCCTCACTGCCTGCACGAGAAGTTTCTTTGTGATGTTCTAATTTTTTATCAAAATCTTCACGAGTTAATTTTTCAGCATGCTTTCCACCCACTTCTTTTATTACCTCGTACGGCAGGCCATAACTTTCATAAAGTTTAAACGCGCTTTGCGTATCTATCGCCTTCAGTTTTTCTAACTCCTTCAATCCCCTGCCTAGTGTTAAACGAAATCTTTCATCCTCTTCGCTAAATACTTCTTTTATGATATTTAAATTTAATTCCTGATAAAAACCGCCATACACCTGCACAATTTTTTCAAAAAGCGACCACAAACTATACTGAGAATTTGTTTGTTGTTCCCAAATATACAATGAAGTTATTACTCTGCGCATAAGTCGGCGCAAAACATATCCCGCCTCTTTATTGCTGGGTCTTACACCGTCTGAAATTAAAAATGAAAAACCCCGTACATGATCTGTGATAATTCTTTTTTTTCTATCTTCCAGATTCTGCGGTAATAGCTCTAAAATTGGAGCAAACAAATCAGTTTCAAATATGTGCTCCTTGTCCTGTAAAGCTACGGCTAAGCGCTCAAGACCCATTCCCGTATCCACGCCTGGAGTTTTTAATTTTTCTAATTTATTATCCGGTGAACCTACTTCACTAAGCGCGCGAGGCGAGCCTGCTTCGCTGACCGAACGAGGCGAGCAATAGTATTCGTTAAACACGATATTCCAAACCTCAACATTGTTTATAAAAATCTCTGTTGTTGGCCCGCACGGACCCTCTGAACCTGTCGGACCCCAAAAATTCTCACTTTTAGGCTGTTGTCTTATGTCTTTGACTCCTAATTCTCTCCATATTTTTTCAGATTCATCGTCACGAGGAATTTCAGAATTACCTTCAAAAATGGTTACATATTGAATAATAAGTCCGTATTCTTTTACCAAATCGTATGCAAATTTAATTGCTCCTTCCTTAAAATACCCCCCAAAAGAAAAATTACCCAACATTTCAAAAAATGTCAGGTGCGTTTCGTCTCCAACTTCGTCTATGTCTGACGTTCTAAACGATTTTTGTACAGATGCTGTATTTAAAGAATTAAAATCACGCATTGCATCTGCTTTTCCTGTGTAATATGGCTTAAACTGTTGCATCCCCGCAGTTGTTAAAAGCACTGAAGGATCATCAGGAATTAAACTTGAAGAAGGCACAACAGTATGTCCCCTTTCCTCAAAAAATTTTAAAAATCTGCTACGAATTTCGCCAGAGTCCATACTCTAAATAATATCACACATTTATAGAGTCTCTCAATTTTTTATAAATAAAAAACAGTCCCTTTTTTGGAAAGTAAATACGCTCCCATGGGAGCGTATTTACTTTCCAAATCCTTCTTTTTGTAAATTGCGTGTTAAATCCTCTAACTCTTTTTTTACCTGATCTCTTCTGGGTTTAAGTCGCCTTAAGTCATCACCCAAAGTTCTAACTTCTCTTTCTTTAGATTGCACCTCCGTGTTCAAACTTATAATCCTTCGTTTGGTTTCATCCACTGTTTTCCTCAACTCTTCAAGGCTAGTTTCTTTGGTTTTTATATCTCTTTCGAGTCCCTCCAGTTGCAACTGCAATTTTTGTACATCTCTTTGTATATTTCCAGATAAATATGACATAAGTTATTAGGCGCTAAAAATTAAGCACCAAGGTTTAATTAGTATCTTTAGTATAGCAAAAAAACAAACTTTGTCATACTAATAGGTTGCCTAAACTATTATTCCACCACCCAAAACCACATCGCCATCGTATATAACAGCACTTTGGCCGCTTGTTACTGCCCTTTGGGGTTCTTTAAAATTAAGGCGCAAAGAACCATCAAAATTTTCTGTTATTTTAACTTCTTGCGGTTCTTGGCGATACCTAATACTTGCTTGATACTTTTTGGGTAATTTAGGCTTGCCCGACACCCAGCTTATGTTTTCTATAGTTAATTGATTTGCAAAAAGGTTCTCGTCGTACTTGGAGCCAACAGTCAAAATATTTGTTTTAATATCTTTACCAACAACATAATATGGAATGCCCCCTCCAATACCTATCCCTTTTCTTTGCCCAATAGTATAGTACTGCACACCTTCATGCTCGCCAATTTTTTTACCCTTTGTAGTTATAACTATACCTTTTTTTTGCGGTATATATTCTTTTAAAAATTTGTTTACATCAACTTTTCCTATAAAACAAAGCCCTTGGCTGTCTTTTTTGTCTGCATTGGGTAAATTAAACTTACGAGCCAATTTTCTTACATCTTTTTTTACATATTCACCAATGGGAAACATCGTATGAGCCAACTGTTCTGCTTTTACACGATACAAAAAGTACGTCTGATCTTTGTCCAAATCCTTACCTTTTAATAGCTTGGCTGTTCGTTGTTCGTTGCTCGCCGTGCCCGCCATAGCTTCATGCGAAGGCTGGGTTGTTTGTTGTAATCGAGCATAATGTCCG
>MHOK01000003.1 GCA_001820055.1 Candidatus Spechtbacteria bacterium RIFCSPLOWO2_12_FULL_38_22
TCGCTGCATTCTCGGGCAAAATCGGCATGTGTGGAATTATTGGCTACATAGGTAACAATACAGATACAACAATAGGACTTGAGGCGCTCAAGCGTCTTGAATATAGGGGATATGATTCGGCTGGAATGGCCCTCCTTCGCCCAAGGCTACGGAAGGGCAAGCCTGTGCCCGGGCAGTATGAGGTTTTTTCTATGAAAGCGGTAGGAAGAATCAGCAAACTTGAAGAAAAATTAGGAAAAAACAAGCCAAAAGGCACGCCTTTTATATTTCATACTCGCTGGGCAACACATGGCGCGCCGACTTTAAAAAACGCTCATCCTCACACAGACTTCAAAAAAGAGTTTTATGTTGTACACAACGGAATAATAGAAAATTATCAGGAGCTTAGGGTATTTTTGGAAACTAAGGGGTATAAATTTACGACAGATACAGATACAGAGGTACTGCCAAATTTAATTAGCTATTTTTTTAAGGGGAGTTTGTTGGATGCAACTCAAAAAGCGGTTAATAAAGTTAGGGGTACTTACGGCATAGCTGTAATTTCTTCAAGAACACCCAACGAATTGGTAGCCGCGCGTTTTGGTTCTCCGCTTTTGATTGGAGTAGGAGATGGCGAGTATTTTATTTCAAGCGACCCTTCTGGAATTTTAGACCATACCAAAAGGGTAGTTTATCTTGAAGAAGGTGAAACTGCGCAACTTACGAAAGATAGCATGAAAATCTATACTCAAGACAAAATGATGAGGCGAGCAAATATAGAACATATTGAATGGACATTGGAGGAAGCGCAAAAAGGAGGGTATGACCATTTTATGCTGAAAGAAATTATGGAACAACCTCATTCAATTATAGACAGCATTAGAGGTCGTATGATACCAAGCGAGGGAAATGTAAGACTAGGCGGGTTAGAAGATAAGGAAATACAAAACCGTCTCAAAGACATTGAAAATATTCATATCATAGCTTGCGGTACTGCCTTTTATGCTGGTCTCGTCGGCAAGTATATGTTGGAAGAGTACGCGGGCATACCGACTGAAGTTACAGTTGGCTCTGAGTTTCGTTACAAAAAACCAATTTTGAACAAAAAAACCACAGCTGTATTAGCTATTTCTCAGTCAGGTGAAACCGCAGATACTATAGCGTCTCTTCGTGAGGCAAAACAAAAAGGTGTTTTGACGCTTGGAATTGTGAATGTCATAGGAAGCACCATTGCTCGCGAGACAGATGCCGGGGTTTATAATCATGCGGGACCAGAAATTGGAGTTGCCTCGACAAAAGCTTTTACTTCCCAACTTGCTGTACTCGCATTGCTTACCGTATTTTTAGGAAGGCAAAGAGAGATGAGCGCCACAATGGGACGGCGGATTGTTGAGGAGTTAGAGAGATTACCGCAGTTGGTAGAGAGAGTGTTGAAGAACGCAGACAATATAAAAAATTTGGCTAAAAAGTATAAAGATACCGCTAATATGTCTTACTTGGGCAGAAAGTATAATTATCCGATAGCGTTGGAGGGAGCCTTAAAACTAAAAGAGGTTTCCTATATTAACTCTCAAGGTTATCCTGGCGGTGAGATGAAGCACGGCCCCATAGCTTTGGTAGATAAAAACTTTCCTATTTTGGGTATAGCGCCCCGCGATAGTGTTTATGAAAAAATGTTATCAAATTTAGAAGAGATTAAAACGCGAGGCGGACCAATTATTCTTTTAACAACAGATGGGAATAAAAAAGTTTTTTCGCTTACGAAAGATGTAATGTACATTCCAAAAACTCTTGAGATGTTAACTCCGATTTTGTCCATAATTCCACTTCAACTTTTTGCTTATTATATGGCGCTACTTAAAGGTTATGACATAGATAAACCCAGAAATTTGGCTAAGAGCGTTACAGTAGAGTAAACCTTTGAAACTTAAAACTTGGAACTTAAAACTTAAAACTTGAAACCCAAGGCAAAAGACTAAAAGTCAAAAAACATCTATACAACTTTACTTGCGGTCGCAGGTAAAGTTGTATAGATGTTTTGGTTGTATGCTTTGTTATATGGAAAGAAAAAAAGTAACAGATAAAAATAAAATACAACTTGTTAAGGAGGCAATTAATTATCTTGAGCGCGGATACGCAATTATATTCCCCACAGATACTTTATACGCTCTAGGTGTGGACGCTCTAAACGAGGATGCTTTAAAGATTTTTTTTTCTATTAAAAAAAGGTCGGCGCAAAAGCCGGTTCCTGTTTTTGTTAGCGATATACAAATGGCCCATACCCTTGCTTTTATTAATAAACGCCAAGAGGTCATTTTACAAAAACTTTGGTCTGGGGCATTTACTGTAGTTTTAGAAAAAAGACAAAAAGTAAGTCTGCTTTTAACTGCCGGCACAAATAAAATAGGACTGCGAATACCCTCTAGCGATTTTGCTTATAATTTGGTTAAAAAATTTGGCAGACCCATAACATCATCGTCGGCGAATATTTCTGGAATGAGTTCTTCGGCGAATTTAGATGATATAGTTGAACAATTTAAGGCAAATTCAATAACCCCGGACTTTGTGATTGATGGGGGAACGCTACAGCCCAGCGAGCCCTCAACCGTGATAGATATAACAGGGTTAAAACCTAAAATACTAAGAATTAATCAGACAACACTGACAAAATTGCAGGATGTATTTGATAAATTGGATTTTTAAAAACTCTGCCCTGTGGCAGAGTTTTTGTTTATAAAGCAGCAAGTTCTGTTAGAACGTCACCAAAGATTTGCGGACCCCTATCAAAACATGCGGTTCCAATTTGTACAGCGCTGGCTCCCGCATTTAAATAGTCCAAAACGTCTTTGCCAGTTTTAATGCCACCCACGCCGATAATATCTATGCCGTCCCGCAGTAGTTCTCTTAGTTGTTTTACTTGGCCAAGCGCAATGGGTTTGAGCGCTGAACCGCCCATACCCCCAAGTTCTGTTACAGATTGTATGGCAGGCCTGCCGTCATCCGCGTACGCGAAAACGTTTGGCAGTGTGTTACTGGTAGTTACTGCGCATATTATTTCAGATTCATTAATTAGGTCTGCAATTTTTTTAAGCAAAACTGGATCTGGTATGGGGGATAGTTTTACAGAGAGTATCTTATTTTTCCTTGTGAACCTAAACGATAGTTTGCATACCCTTAGTATTTCTTTAAGCATGTCTAGGTCGTAGGAGGGTATTGTTTCTTGGCGACCATCATTTGTCCATTTGTTGGGGCATCCCAAGTTAAGTTCTACTAAATGTACCCCTGACTGAAAGGCTAACTCCGTTAGAAGAGCATATCCTGCGGGTCTTGATCCCTCTACGCTTACAAACACGTATTTATCTGCGGCATCTGCGATTTTTACCATTTGGGGTAGAAACTCTATATAGTAGTCGATACCCGGATTTGATAGCCCCACGGAATTTAAAGAGAAATTTGGGTTTGAAAAAAAAGTACTGCCAGGATTTCCGTAGCGGACTTCCGTGGTTATAGATCCGACCATAACGGCAGGAAGAGGCGTGCGGACAAGTTTTTTAAAGTCTTCAAGAGTTTTGCAGGTGCCGGCGGCGTTTAGTACAGGATGAACAAGTTCAAGGCGTCCTATTTTAGTTCTGAGCTCCATTTAACCTTCTTAGTGTGAACTACGGGCATTTTGACACGTAACTTTTGTTAAGTCAAGGTAACGAAAGACCACTTGCAAAGCAAGCGGTCGATATTCGGAAAGTTTGATTTTGGTGCCCGGGGAGAGAGTCGAACTCTCACGAGATTGCTCTCACGGGTTTTTGAAACCCGCGCGTCTGCCGGTTCCGCCACCCGGGCATGCTTATATTAATGTTTTTAAAAATTCTTTTCCGTATCCTGATTTTAATTGTTTTTCACGATTTCGTGCTTCCTGCCATGTTTTAAAATTTTCAGTACGTATTAATCGGAAAGGTCTGTGTGGTTTAGTAGTTTTTTCTCTGCCACTATTGTGTCTTGCTAATCTGTTTTCAAGATTTTTTGTTAATCCAACATATACATAATTATTTTTTATGCTTTTTATAGCATATACTGTAAACATAAAATTTTAAAGTTTTTTATTTGTGCGCGCCTGCCTGCCGGCAGGCAGGTCTACCAGTTCCGCCACTCGCCCAATATATACCCAAATCATATCGCAAAACCCGTTAAATTACCAGCTTAAGCAGTTTGTAAAACACTAATTTTATTGTTAATATAGGGCATAGGATATTATAATATAACTTTTCGACTGCGCTCAGAGTGCTAGATTTTGCAATTCACTCATGTTGCGCATTCGTAGGCAAAATTAGCATATGGGTCATGTAATTACCGTCGCAAACCAAAAAGGAGGAGTTGGAAAAACCACCACAGTAACTAATCTTGGAGTTTATTTAGCGGCTTATGGTAAGAGAGTTTTAATTGTAGATGTTGACCCACAAAGTAACGCTACAAGTACATTTACCTCTAGCAAAGATTTGCCCATGCATATTTACCATTGTTTAGTTGGAAATGTGCACCCTGCAGAAATTGTTAGGCCAACGGGACTTTTTTCTTTAGATATTATGCCTGCTCATACAGATCTTGCAGGCGCGACGATAGAACTGGTCAATATGGACAATAGGGAGTTTCGTCTTCAGAATATTGTTAACAAATTAAGACATAACTACGATTTCATACTTATTGATTGCCCACCAAGTTTGGCGTTGTTAACACTTAATGGTATAGTGGCTGCAGATTATATTTTAATTCCAGTTCAAACAGAATACTACGCGCTTGAAGGCCTTAGCCAGCTTTTAAATAGTGTTAATTTAGTGAAAGATAATTTGGGTTGCGATATAAAAATTTTAGGCGCTCTGTGCACTATGCATGACAAGAGAAATAGATTTAGCAGAGAAATATTAAAAGATATAAGACACAGCTTTCCGGGTTATGTTTTTGAAGTTATAATACCTAGGAACATATCATTGGCAGAAGCTCCGGGGTATGGACGTACGATTTATCAACACGACCCAGGCTCTATAGGCGCTAACGCCTATAGACAATTGGCAAAAGAAGTAATTAATAGACTCGGCTAACGCCTCACTTCCTAAAACATAAAACATAAAACATAAAACATTCATCAAAAATCAAGGACGTAAGGTTATAGGTTTCAAGTTTCAAGTTTTGCGATTTTATGAGCGTTAGCGAACAAAATTATGCGAGGTCTAGAATCTCTAATCCCTCAAAAAAGGAATAATAGTACAAAAAGTTCTGATAAAGAGAGCGTATTTTTGATTGATGTAGAACACATAAGCCCAAATCCTTATCAGCCGAGGCGCGAATTTAAAAGCGAAGAATTAGCTGATCTTTCCGAATCCATAAAAGTATATGGAATTCTACAGCCACTCCTTGTAACTAAAATTGAAGAAGATGTTCCAAGTGGAAGACGCGTTAGATACGAACTTATAGCAGGAGAAAGGCGTCTTCGCGCGGCGCGTCTAGCGGGCCTTCCTCGTGTTCCTGTCATAGTGCGTCAAGTTACGCCAAAGCAGAAGCTGGAAGCTTCATTAATAGAAAATTTGCAACGAGATGATTTGGGTCCGCTTGATGAAGCACATGCGTTTCAACGCTTGCAAGATGAGTTTGGAATAAAACAAAAAAAGATTGCACAGCGCATTTCAAAATCAGCTTCATATGTTGCAAATACTTTACGCATTCTTTCTTTGCCAGATCATATACAAACTGCTTTAGCCTCTGGAGACATTAATGAAGGACATACTAGACCCCTTTTAGCTCTTAAAAACGATAAAGCACAGGAAAAGTTGTTTAAAGAAATACAAGATCGAGGGCTTACCGTTCGTCAGGCAGAAGAGCGTGGACGCGAGCTAGGTGGAAAATCTAAAATAAGCACAGTTTTAAGTTCAACTCGTGGGAAAACAACGATAGATCCGGAATTGGTGAGGTTGTTGGAAATGTTTAAGAGTGCGCATAATATATCTGACGCTAGAATAAAAACAGATGGTCGCAAGGCAAGCTTAGCTGTTCATTTTTCTTCCAAAAATGATTTGCATAAGTGGATTAAAAAGCTTTTATAACACGCTTGATACTAAATAAAGAATTTAAAAAAATAGGTCGTTTTAACGATCTGTTTTTTGGATTCTTTCAATTTCTCTAACACCGTCAACTGCTTTTAGTTTTTCTATTAGGCGTTTCAGTTTAGCCGAATCAGTTATCTCTATCTCCGCAATTATTTGGACATTTTCTTCGTCCCTATTTTTTTTGTTTTTGTTACCGCTGGTTGCAGTTAGTGTATGGATATTTATATTTAACTCAGCCATGACACGGCTTACATCTTGGATCATCCCGACCCTGTCAATGGTTTTTATTTTTATAGTTATATAATCTATGCCACCATCTTGTCTCCAGTATGCGGGTAAAATTTTATCATCCTTTTTGAATAATTTAAGGTTTTCACAGTTATTTTTGTGGATACTCGCCCCTTTGTCCACGGTGATATAAGCAACCACAGCTTGTGGGTATTTTGGATTACAACATTTGGCAATATGTGTTTGTAGTCCAGAGGCACCTGCAATAACCACACTACCTGCCTTTGCGGTAGGAGATTTTTTCGTTTTTTTATTTACCTCTTTTTGTTTATGTTCATATTCTGTAATATTTTGAACTATGCGATTGATAGAAATGTCTCCTAGTCCTATCGCCGCAAGAAGAGCATCCTCATCTTTAAAATTAAGTTTTTGAATTGTTTTTTCTTTTTTGGATTCGTCGATTTGAGCCCAGGTTTTACCCTCTAATGCTTTTAATTCGTCATTTATCATAGACAATCCATTTTCTATATTTTTTTCCTCGCCCTGTTTACGAAACCAGTGTTTTATGTGGGTTCTAGTGTGAGAAGTTTTTACAAAAGAAAGCCATGTCTGCGATGGTGTTTTACTTTTTGTTGTTATTATTTCTACGATATCTCCGTTATGTAGTTCTGTATTTAGAGCAACCATTTTTCCATGGACCCTTGCTCCGGCGCATTTGTCTCCTACATCAGAATGTATGGTGTACGCAAAGTCTACAGGCGTTGCTCCGCTAGGTAAGTCAATGACATCGCCCTTGGGAGTAAAAACAAAAATTCTATCTCCAAACACATCTATTTTTAAACTATCTATGAAGTCTTCACTGTTGACCATATCTTTTTTCCACTCTTGCAGTTTTTCAACCCATTGGAATGTTTTAGACAGAGTTTTTTCAGACTGTTCCGATTTATTTTTATATCTCCAGTGTGCGGCAATACCAAATTCTGCGGCCTCGTTCATTTGCGGTGTTCTTATTTGTATTTCTATCCTTTTGCCACCAAGTGCAAATATGGTTGTATGCAGGCTTTGATATCCATTTGGTTTTGGCAGAGCAATATAATCTTTCATTTTTCCAGGGACAGGCTTCCATAGTTGATGAATTATGCCAAGTGTCTTGTAACAGTCTTCTATGGTCTTTACTACAATCCTAAGGGCGATTAGGTCGTTTACGCTTTCCCAGTTATGTTCGTATTTTTCTAGTTTTTTCCATAAGCTGTAGTAATGTTTTACTCTTGTATCTATTGACAGCGGAATCATTTTCTCTTTTTTAAGCGTCTTTAGAATTATCGGAGGCAGTTTTTTTATATAGTGATTTGCGTTTTTAATTCTGTCCGTGGACTCTCTTTTTACATATTCATATTCCTCGGGGTAAATGTAGGGGAATGCTAAGTCTTCTAGCTGTTTTCCCAGTCTGGAAATACCGAGTCTGTCTGCAATGGGCGCATATATTTCTAGAGTTTCTAGTGCTATGCGTTTTTGTTTTCTTTCTGGCAACGCAGATAGAGTTTTCATATTATGAAGGCGATCTGCAAATTTTATTATAATGACGCGTATGTCTTGCGCGGTTGCAACAAGCATTTTTCTTAAATTTTCTGCGTGGCGTTCAACTCCTCTGTACTTTATGCGTCCTAGTTTGCTTACCCCACCTACTAAAAATGCAACTTCTTTGCCGAATTTTTTTTCTATTTCCTCTAAAGTAACTGGTGTGTCATCTACAATATCGTGCAGTAAAGCCGCTACGATGGTTGACGTATCCATCTTCATTTCCGACAATTCAAAAGCAGTATTAAGTGGATGTATTATGTAAGGCTCTCCGGAGCTTCTTTTTTGATTTAAGTGGGCGTTTTGCGCCATGTCAAAAGCGTTTTGTATGAGAGTTTTATCTTTTTGTTCAGGAAAAACATCTAGAATTTTTTGTAGAGTGTTTTGGATCATATCATTATTATACTATTAAGGGGGCAAGATTCGAACTGGAATCCTGTTTAGAAGCTAAAAAATACATTGTATGCAAGGAATGACGAGGAAAAAGTAGTTTAATCTACTTTGAGGAGGAATGACGAAGCAGACGATGTATTTTTTAGCTTCCCTCTGGGGCGGGTCAATTTTGTCCATACTCTTTGTTACTCGTCCGCCTCGGCTTCGCTCTTAGCGAGACGGGTCGCTAACGATGCGCAAAGCATCGTTTCACTCCCTGCCTACCGGCAGGCAGGCTCGTGCCTCGAGTATGGACAAAATTGATTTCGCTAAATGAATTCTAGTTCGAATCTTGCCCCCCTTGTTTATAAACAAAAATCAACCCGTAAGGGGTTGATTGTAGGGGCAGTCCGATGAACAACATCGGACTGCCCCTACGTGAGGGGTCAGTCCGCGAAGGACAAGTCCTCGAGGTCTTCCCACTCTTCATCGGCAGGTTTGTTTTGGCGGCGGTTGTCGTCTCGGCGTTCTCGGGCGGCCTCTCGTTCGAGCCAGGCCGAATGAGAGGCTTCCGCCTTGGCGGCTGCTTCTGGATCGTGGATGATCTCCTCGATCCGAGCTTGTTCGCTGATCATCTCTGGAGCTGGAGCTCCGTCGGCATGAGTAGGGCAGAACGAGGCTTCGCGGACGATCTCCGTACGTGCAATGACGAGCTCGTTGCAGGTCACCTCGCCGTTCCTTTTGTTGAACCGGTGGTTCGACAAGATCGTCGTTTCCACTGGTCGGACTGCGATCGGCATCTTCTTCTCCGCTTCGTAGGGCGCGGAGATATGCCCGTTAGCGCACTTAAACATCGTGCGCCTCCTTGTCCTTGGGCGGCATTACCCGAACCAAGAACTCGACTGTGATAAATTATATCATACAAGTAAGGTTAAGTCAACTAGTTTTTACCTCGTGGCTACATGACAACCCCAAGTAGGTTATAGGTGCTAGTTAAAAGACGTAATAAACGGCTCATCTTTAAGATGAGCCGTTTATTAATCGCCTCAATCCGCCCCGCCAGCTGGCGGGGCGGATTGAGGCGATTCTCTGTGATATAGTTATTTAGTTTTGCTTATCTGGTAATCTAGTAATTCAGTTATCTAGTAATTTAGTTATCCAGTAATTCAGTTATCTAGTAATTTAGTGGTTACTGTTGTTTATAACCGCATTCTTTGTCAGAACATACAACCTGTTCGCCGTATTTTTTGGCCTGTCCGTTCCGTAGTTCTGTTTCAACAGAACGTAGGCGGATCTTTTTATCTACTAATGACTTTTGGCACTTTGGACATTTGGCGACACGTTTTTTTGTAGTCCCGCTGATCTCTTCAATGTGGGGCCTGTCCCAAGTTGCAAAATCGCAGTCAGGATAGCGATTACATCCATAGAATATTTTACCTCTGCGAGTTTTTTTCTCGATCACTTCGCCCTCTACGCACTTTGGGCAGTTAACCCCTAGTTCTTTGGGTTTATCTTTTTCTAAAGACTCGGTATGTTTACAATCAGGAAATCCGCTACAAGCTAAAAATTGTCCAAAACGCCCCATTTTTTCTACCAACTCCTTATTGCACTTAGGGCATTTTCTGTCAGTCTTTTTGTCCGTATTTATTTTTTCTACTGCTTCATATTTTTTTTCTAGGTTTTTTTCGAAGGGTCTATAAAATTCTTCAATCAACTCTTCCCATTTTTCTTTTCCATCCGCAACATCATCTAACTTTTGTTCCATGCTGGCTGTAAAATCTATATCTACAATCGCGGGGAAGTGTTCCACTAATAAGTCGTTTACCAAAAATCCGATCTCATTTGGCTCGAGTCTTTTTTGGTCATTTTTTTTCACGTAGTTCCTGTCTTGGATAGTAGATATTATACTTGCGTATGTTGATGGCCTTCCAATCCCATGTTTTTCCAGTATTTTTACCAGACTTGCTTCCGAATATCTCGCTGGAGGTTTTGTAAAGTGTTGCAAACCGTCTAGCTTTTTAAGATATAGCGGGTCTCCTGTTTTAGTCTGTGGCAGTTCTTCCTCCCTGCTTTTTGTGGGGTATATTTTAGTAAATCCATCAAATTTTACTACTTGTCCGGTTGCGCGAAATTCATAGGGTGTTTGTGTCGCAATATCTATGGTTGTTGAAGCATAAACTGCGGGCATTATTTGGCTTGCTAAAAAACGTTGCCAGATAAGCGTATATAATTTTTTCTGCGGACCTTCTAACTTTATTTTATCTGGATGTTGGATAGAAGTGGGCTTGCCCGCCGTGGCTTCAGCGAAGGCGGGCCGGATTGCTTCGTGGGCTTCTTGGG
>MHOK01000004.1 GCA_001820055.1 Candidatus Spechtbacteria bacterium RIFCSPLOWO2_12_FULL_38_22
CAGCGTGGACGCAAGCGGTAATGTAGTAGTTGCTGGAACACTAGGCGCGCAGGCGACAACTGTAACCACCTTGGACACCGGACAAGGAGCAAATGAACTTTACGATATGGATCAGAATGTACTGACTACATCAGCGGTTACATTTGCAACCTTAGACACAGGACAAGGAGCAAATGAATTGTATGATATGGATCAGAATGTTTTAACAACAAGTGCTGTTACATTCGCTGATTTAACAGTAGCTCTATTAGACGGTACAACAGCTAACATAGACGGAGACGGAACTCCAACAGCAGACCTACTAGTAGTTGGTTCAGGTGATACAACAGCAAGCGCCATAGATGGACTTGAAATTGTGCTTACGACAGCAGAAGGCGCGAGCGGCACGAATCTCCTAAACCTTACTCCTACTTTCGCATCTACAACTGACGCCAGCACTCACTACGCTTTAAATGTCGCAAATATCACAGCGACCTCAACTACTAACAATCTCGTTGCCCGAGCCATTAATCTTGGAAATATGACAGAAGCAGGCACAGGTACTGTTGCTTCTACCGCGATTAACGTAGGCACAGGATGGGACACGATACTTGGTGGCTCAACCGCTGGAACAAATATCTTCAGTTTCACAAACGCTTCATTGACAACTGGAGGCGCACTTGATGTAGCTAGTACTATTCAAGCAGGAAGCAGTAATATCACACTAACTCTTTCTACTGGATACATTGACGCAGATGCTTTAAGTCTTTATACTCCCGCCCTCGATGGTGCATCTGCCACTGCTGCTTCTCCTTCTGGGCTTGAGGTAGTTTCAGATGAATTAACTTTGCTTCAGGGTTGTGGTGACAATGAAATTCTTAAGTGGGACGAGACAGACGACGACTGGAATTGTGAAGCTGATGTATCAGCTGCGGTTGCAGCAGATTCTCTTGATTTTATTGATTTTGAAGACACTTTAGATCTTGATGCAAATCTTGTCCTTAACCAAACAACAAATACATGGACACAAGACTTTACAGGAACAACGGGTATAGGATATACATATTCTGCAAATGCTCTAACAACAGGAACTGCCGTATCTTTAACGTCAACTTCAACTGCAGGAGGAGCTAGTGGATCTTCAAAAGTATTAAATATCGCAAGGTCTGGAATCAATGCACAACTTGCACACACTGCATATGGAATATATTCAGCAGTAACCAATACAAATGTAACATCAGGAACTAACATTGCAGGATACTTTTCAGCATCTGGCGCAACAACAGCAAATTATGGATTAATTGTTGAAAATGGCAACGTCGGCATCGGGACGACGGGGCCGGGAGCTAAATTACAACTCACAAGCGGTGACGCTTCATATGCATTATTTGGTCCTAATACAACATGGGGCGGAAAACTTTATGTAGGAGCAGGGACAGACGTTCATACTACATCAACCGCTCAAGTAATCTCAACAAATGGAAATTTACATCTTGATGCTGGTACAGGTCTAGATACATATATTAATTTCTATAGTGGAAATAATATACAGTTCGGAAATGGCGCGTCAGGAACAAATGGTAGTCTAAGCTCTGCAGGGGCTTTAACTCTTCCAGGTTATTTCTCGATTACTGGAGCGCAAAATGCATCAGGAAATTTAAGATTTTCTGCGGCTAATCCTTATATTTCTGCTTCCTCTTACTTCATAGCCCCAGGTGGAGCGTATTTTAACTCTGGAACAGTATATACAGAAGCTACTATTCAAGCTCGAGGAGGAATAGCTGATGATGGCGGAACTCTTACGCTTGCTGATGATGTAACTGTTAGTGGCAATGTCAGCTTCGGGACAGGATATGTTAATTCCTCTTCAGCTGCTAACAATTGGTTTAGGCCATGGGATGGAGGCAATATGCACATTAAAGCGGCAAGTGGGGGTATGTATTTTGATAATGACTCTACATTTCATTTTAGAAAGACGGATGGAACTGAATTTGTGGCATTTGACGCAGTTAATCAACGAGTTGGCATCGGAGGAGTGACCGGGTATAAATTTAGTGTTGCAGGAGATGCTTACATCAATGGTGGTTGGCTCAGAGTGACCGGTAATCAGGGTTTATATTTCGAATCCTATGGCGGCGGCTGGTTTATGCAGGATGCTACATGGATTAGGGCGTATGGCGGTAAGCCTGTGTATATTAGTGGTTCTACCACTTACAACCCAGGAGTAACTTTTGCTGGGCACACCAACATTAGTGCCTGGACTACATTCGGGGCACAAAACCTTTCTGTAAGTCTTTTAACAGAGCAGGCTATATTATCGCGTAGCGCCTACACTTATTCCGATAAGAGATTGAAAGAAAACATTACTTCTATCAGCGATGATCAGACCGATGAATTTATAGCCAACGCTAAACCAGTCTTGTTCGACTGGAAGGATAGTGGTTTAAACGACAGTGGTTTCATAGCCCAAGATCTTATAAAATCTGGACTGGGATATCTAGTATCTGGTACCCCTAAACCCGGCCTAGAAGAAACTACAGACGAAGATGGACTTGTCAGCCCTGCGGGGACTCAGTTGGTGGTTAAATACGATGCAATTATCCCTCTGCTTACAGCTGTAGTTCAAAGACAAAATGAAAAAATCAAGACCATTACAGGCGTCATAGATTTAGAAGATGCCACATCTCTAACTACTCCTTCAATATCAGTTAATAATGTTGGTAATGTAGGAATTGGGACAACAACTCCAAACTATGACCTTGAAGTTGTAGGAGATATTGCGGCAAATTCGTTTGTAAATATTTCAACTCGTGATTCTAAGAAAAATATTTCATATGTATCAGAAACAGATACAAATAATTTCCTTGAAAAAATCAAGAATCTAAAAATAGCAAAATATGATTATAATATAGACGCTGGAGATTCAGCTAGTAGACTGGGACTAATCGCCGAAGAAGCTCCAAGCGAAGTATTAACCGCAAGCGGTAAGGGAGTAGATCTTTATAAGTTAACAACATTTGCGCTTAGCGGAATTCAGGGATTGCAAATGAAACTAGACAGTATAGAAACAAGATTAACAAACCTGGAACTAGATAGAAGTCAGACTTCAAGCAGACAAGTTTCAGCAGAAACGTTGGGCGAATTAAGCGATTTAGAAAATATAGCGAACAAAGAACAAAGAACAACGAACAATGAGCAAAATACAGGGGGATTTGTGGCAAAAATGATAAATGGGGTTAAGAATTTCGTATTTGATGGTTATGTAACTGCCAAAAAAGGATTTGCAACAGCATATGATATAACCAATGACAGATTAAGTTATTTATATAATTCGACAGTTGATGCTTTAAATCGTGCGAACAGTAATTTGTTTGCAAAAGATTCACGCCTTCAAACCGCAGGGGCTGACGACGAAGATGCAGAAGGGGGTTTTGTAAAAGTAACCACATATTCATTACAAAGCTCAAGGCAAGAAATTATGATCGCAGGAGAGGCAGTAATTAAAAAATGTTCCGATTACACAGACAGCGAATTTTCTGATTGCAACGAATTGCTTAACAAAGCGTTTATTTATCCTGAGCTTGTTAAAAGACTACAGCCTAGCACCTACAACCTAACACCCAGCGATTCTGTAGGCATCGTTTTGTTCGACCCTGCATTTAGCGCGTTTTTGAATCAGGATGAAGATGTGCGTGTTCTTGTAACACCGACCTCTCCTGTAGTTGGGAATATATATGTAGCTGGAAAAAACATACGAGGGTTTGTGGTAAAAGAATTAAACGCTCAAGATTATGGAGCAACATTTGATTGGATATTTATCGGTAAAATAAAAGAGGGAAGCGACAACAAAGTAGAAAATATTTTGGAGGAAACTGATGGTAACATAGTGAATTCGGTTGCGAACGCTGGTTCTGTTGAGCAAGAGGTTGTTCCCAACGAGATAGACCAAAATATCGAATTGAAGGAAATCGGTAGTAACATAGTAGATTCGGTTACGAATGTTGGTTCTGTTGAGCAGGAGATTGTTTCTGGTGGGGTAGACGAGAACGTGCAACCGCAACCCAGCACAAGCAATGATTATATTGAAGTAGAGCCAGTCTATGAGATAGAACCTGTTACGAGCGGGATAGACGAACAAGCAGTAGATACTGTGATAGATACCAATGAACCAAAGGTCGAGAAGGATAGTGGTTCAGGTATTGAAAATACACCACAAGTTGAATAAAAAAACAAGATTTAAAATTCACAATAGTTTGTTAAAATTAACCGATCTGATAATTATATTATTATAATTAAGATATGTTATTGGATTAATAAAAAATTATGATTAAAAAGTTTACAAACAAGTTATTTACACGAAAAAGTGTAAATAATGTTGAAACACAGGCAAGTCCAGTTCGTAGTGATATGGGTTCATCTGAGAACTCATCGTTTGTTTCTACAGATAATGTTGAGGCTGTAGAAAATTCTCAAGAGGAAAAAGGTAAAAGGTGGAGTTTTGATAAAGCGTTATATTATGCGCTTATATTTTTAACTCCGATATTTTTTTTACCTCTTACGTTTTCTCCGGTGTTTGCCAACAAGCAGATTATGGTGGGGGTGTTGTTATTAGTCGGGGTTATTTATTTACTCGCCAGGTTTCTATCTAACGGTAAACTAGAATTTCCAAAGACCCCGAGGCTTTACGCTGTTAAGGCGTTGTTTTTAGTAGTTTTGGTTTCTACCCTTTTTTCACAGGCAAGAAGCGTAAGCTTTTTGAGCAATAGTTCGGATTCTTTATTTTGGGTAGCTATGTATGGTTTAAGCTTTATTTTGGGAGTAATCATTTTACGCGACAAAAAGTCTGTTGTTACATCAGCTTTTGCTTACCTAGCCAGTATGGGTCTTTTGACACTGTTTGCTCTTTTGCAGTTTTCTGGAATAAAAATTTTTCCATATGATTTTGCCCAAGCTGACAATTTTAGCATGGCTGGAAGCGCATTTGCGGTTGGGTTTATAGTTACTGCCGCCTTCTGTGCTCTTTTAAGTTTTCTAATAATAGTGAACATTGAAAATAAAAAGCTAAAAATTGGCCTATGGTCACTTCTCGGACTTTTTGCGTTGCTTGTATTACAAATGAATTTTACCTCCATATGGCTAACTTTAGCCTTGACGTTTGTTGTGATTTCTGTAGTCGTTGGCTACTCTTATGTAAGGAGTAACCAGGTTAGTTTTCAGCCGCTTTTAATTCCATTTTTTGTGATCATTATTTCTCTGTTGGGAGTATTTATTGGTTTTAAAGTGCCCAGCTTCATAAGCCTACCACTAGAGGTTGGTCCCACATTTTCTACAACTCTAGATATTACAAAGAATGCCCTTAGCGGTCCACAAGTTATTTATGGAACAGGTCCGGGAACGTTTCCTTATAGCTATTCTCAGTTTAGGCCAGAAAGCATTAATAATACGCAGTTTTGGGGGGTTCAATTCGGTCAGGGTTATTCGTCATTTTTAACTAACGTTTCAACTTTGGGATTACTAGGCACACTTGCCACGTTGTTTGTGCTGTTTGTTTTTTACAAGACCTTATTGGTTGGTATTATGAGCAAAGTAAGAGGAAAAACAAATAACGTGGTACACGGAATAGCTCTAGGAGCGTTTGCCGCGTCTTTGTTTTTCGGTATTTCCACATTTGTATATAAGGCGAATAGCGTGATGTATATGTTGTTGTTCATTAGCGCCGCTATAGGAATTTCTGCTTTGTACAACATGGGAGTTTTAAAAAAGTTTCGTTTTACTCTGACGAATTCTCCGAAAGTTATGCTAGTTTCGTCTGTGGGGATAATCTTAATAATAAGTACCGCATTGGGCGCGATTTATTTTGTAAGTCAAAATTATCTTGCGCAACTGTATGCGGCGCAAGGAGTTCTTAAATTTAGAGAAAATGGAGATATTGATGGCGCTCTTGTGAAGTTAGACAGGGCTATTAAGGCTAATAAGGACGACGATACAATTTTGCGCGTAGGTTCTCAGGCCTTGATGGTGAAGGC
The DNA here is from genome assembly GCA_001820055.1 of Candidatus Spechtbacteria bacterium RIFCSPLOWO2_12_FULL_38_22. Taxonomy (GTDB): domain Bacteria; phylum Patescibacteriota; class Minisyncoccia; order Spechtbacterales; family 2-12-FULL-38-22; genus 2-12-FULL-38-22. The sequence goes on from MHOK01000004.1 coordinate 6,006, forward strand.
GGGCAAAATTGCTAATGACCAAACCTTAACTACGGAAGTAAGAAGTACAAACCTTACTAATGCGTTTCAAAATGCGGTTTCTATCGCCAGAAGCGCTACGCAGATAAATCCAAAGTCAACACAAAACTGGTTGGAGTTGGCGAGGGTTTATGAACAGGTCGTTGGGATTGCGACCGGCGCAGAGGACTTAGCAGTGGAGGCATATCAAAAAGCAAGAGAGTTAGATCCGTTTAATCCATCTTTACCGTTGGGGCAAGCGAGAGTTTATGTTGCGCTGTCTGATGTGTTGCAGAACAGATTAACTACTGCTGGCGCCGCAAATCAGCCCCAAATAGCTCAGCAAAGAAGTTCTGCGCTTAGTTTTGCTACGGATAGGGTAAATGAATCTTTAGCGCTTAAGAGCGATTATGTCAATGCCAGCTTTTTATTGGCAGGAATATATCAAAGACAAGGGAACCTTGACGCCGCTTTAGTACAAACCAGAAAGATAGCATCGGAAAATCCAAATAATTCAAGTCTGGCGTTTCAGTTAGGGTTGTTCCACTATCAGGCAGATAATTTTTCTGAAGCCCGTACCCTACTTGAGCGCGCCGTGGCTCTTGCTAGTGGTAACTTTGGAAATGCAAGATTTTACCTAGGTTTAACATTGGATAAATTGGGCGAGATAAATTTAGCCATAGGACAGTTTGAAAGAGTATTAGAAAATAACCAAGATAGCGTACTTACGAAGGGTGCGTTAGCGAATTTGAGAGCTGGACGCCCTGCGCTAGAAGGTTTGGAGTCATCGACAACATCAGCTCCTATTCCGGATACAGGAGGAGCAGAACAGCCAGTATTGCCATAAACAAAACAAAAATCCGAATAATCACTATAAAAGGAGGGACACCCCTCCTTTTATAGTGATTTAGAGCATACAAGTAGACATAGTCTTTCCTGGGCTTTAATTATACATCACCACAGGGTTGCTGGGACCACTATAGGGTTGCCAGGCAACCCTATAGTGGTGTATAATTAAGGCATGAGTGAATTTAGACAAATTGAAACAGGCGGTATATATCATGTATTTAATAGAGGCGTAGATAAGCGCAAGATTTTCAATAATAATCAGGATTATACTAGATTTATTTTAGGACTTTATTTATTTAATGATGTAAATAACAAATACGATATTTGGACCAGTTTAAATTTTAAAAAACAAGCTACTTTAAATATTTTAAGACCTACTATAGGGTTGCCAGGCAACCCTATAGTAGGTCGAGATAATCCGCTGGTAGAGATTTTGGCATTTGTACAGATGCCAAATCACTATCATTTATTGGTGCGCCAAAGACAAGATAACGGCATAAGTAAGTTTATGCATAAGTTGGGAGGAGGGTATTCTAAATACTTTAATCAACAGAATGATAGATCGGGAGTGTTATTTCAAGGTCCGTATAAAACGGTGCCGATTAAAACTGACGCCCAATTAAAAATTATTTTTAGCTATATTCATACAAATCCGGTAGAACTAATTGAGCCAGAATGGAAAGAGTTAAAAGTAAAAAATAAGAAAAACGCAATGCAATATTTAGAAAATTATAAGTGGTCTAGCTACAGAGATTACATTGGGGTACCTACATTTCCGGCGGTAATAGATAGAGAATTTTTTTTAGATTTATTAGGCGGAGAAAATGAATGTAGGAAATACATTGAAGATTGGATTAGTTTTAAGGCAGAAAACACGGTATTTAGTGATTTAGCCTTAGATTAGTTGCTAAAGAAGTAAATCAAACCTAAAAAAGCAGGACCTAGTCTTGCTTTTTTAGGTTTGAGGTTGGTTTTATTTTGTGGGCGTTATCTGTATATGCATTCCCCGTGTGTATATAGTTGCCCGCGCCCCATTCTTGTTTATGTTAGAATAGATAATATATGAAGATGTTTTATAAAGAATGTGGGCAGTATGGTATAGGTATATGGAAATGTCCTAGATTTTTGTTCGTTATTATGGGAATTGCTACAATTACAGGTATGCTCGCTACTTTTTGGAGTTTTAGGGCTTACGGTGCTAGTCCAGAAACAATGATTATTTCTGTTGTGTTGGTTTGTTTAGGAATTTTTGTTCCAGGAACTTTTATGGTTCGTAGTTTTGAGTATATGGCAGAAGCAAATCGTATGAAGACTGAATTTATAAGTATTGCTTCACATCAACTGCGCTCTCCGCTTTCTGCCATAAAGTGGTCTTTGAACTTGTTGTTGGAGGGAAAAGTGGCTGTGTTAGATAAAAAATCAAGGCAATATCTAGAAACAATGGAACAAAGCAATAACCGCATGGTTAAGTTGGTTGGTGACCTTTTAAACGTTTCTCGCATAGACCAGAGAACTTTAAAATTAAAGAAAGAAAAGCTAAGTATAATAGAAGCAATTAAGGGGTCAATACATATTTTACAACCCGCGGCAGAGGCAAGTAATGTAAAAATTAGCTTAAACTTACCCAGTAACGATATGGAAACAGTGGGTGATGAGACTTATTTTGATATGGTGATCACCAATCTTGTAGATAATGCCATACGCTATACTAAAGAAGGTGGCGGCGTGGTTAGTATCAGTTTAGCAAAAAAAAATAATTATGCGCGCTGTGAGGTAACGGATAATGGGATGGGCATAAAGGAGGAGGATCAAAAGTTGATATTTAACAAATTTTTTAGGTCAGAAAGTGCAAAGAATAGACAGCCTGTTGGAACAGGGCTCGGTCTTTTTATAGTAAAATCAGTTATTAAAGATATGGGTGGAGACATCGGTTTTAAATCCAGCGAGGGCAAGGGTAGTAAATTTTGGTTTGAAGTTCCCCTTGTAGAATAACCAAACTACTAAATAACTAAATTACTAAATAATTAAATAACATGGAATACATAACAAAAGAACAGAATGAAAAAATAATGAAATAACTAAATAATTAAACAACAAAAAAATATGGCAAAAAAAGTTTTAATGATAGAGGACGAGCAAGCCCTTCAACAAATACTGGGAGATCTTTTAACATCGGAAGGTTTTGAAATCGTGCAGGCGTATGACGGAGAAGCAGGTTTGGCTATGGCGAAATCTGAAAAACCAGATTTAATTTTGTTAGACTTGAGACTTCCCAAAAAGGACGGTTTTGAGGTTCTCAGAGATCTAAGAGCAGACGAGAACTTAGGAAACACGCCCGTTGTTGTATTTACCAATTTGGAAAGCGCAGCGGATATAGACAAGGCGCTTGAGGCGGGTGCTACTACATATATTGTTAAGGCTAATTACGAGTTAAGTGATATCCTTGCAAAAATTAGGTCATTATTAAATAACTATTAATTGTTTTTATAATTTTTAATGCAAATAGAGAACGAACAACTTTTGGCGTTTGTAGAAGACGCAAAACTAGTTGATAAAAAGAAATTACAGAAAGCATATCAGGAAGCGCAAAAAGACCAAAAAAAGTTGGCAGATGTTTTGTTGAGCAGTGGGTTAATTAGTGAAAGTCAACTTTCAGAACTCAATGCATATATAGCGGGTTTAAAGTTTGTAGATTTAACCAAGGAAAAAATAAATCCAGAAATTTTACATATAATACCTCAGCCAACTGCGCAGAAACACAACATCGTTGCTTATAAAATAGTGGGTGACCAATTGGGAGTGGCCATGCTTGATCCCCGGGATCTTCAAACCATAGACTTTATTAGAAAAAAATCAGGGTTTAAAATTGAAGCTAGTCTAACTACCAAAGAAAGCATACAGAGTGTTTTAAAACAGTATGAAGAAAGTTTAGAGAAAGAATTTAAGGGTTTAATTAAAGAAGAATCTAGAAAAATTGGACTACAGCAACATAAGGAAATGGGCGAAGAGGGAGACGATAAGGACTTAAAAAAAGTTGCAGAGGAGCTCCCGACTATTAAAATAGTAGATTCTATTTTGCGCCACGCCATTAACCAGCGCGCAAGTGATATACACATAGAGCCAGAAGAAAAAGATGTGATTGTGCGTTTTCGAATTGATGGAATTTTACACGATGCTATGACCCTGCCTCGCCAAATTCAAACTGGTATCGTTGCGCGCGTGAAGGTTTTAAGCAACTTACGTCTCGATGAACATCGTTTGCCTCAAGATGGGCGTTTCGCTATAAAAACGGATCAGTATAAAGTTTCTTTTCGTATTTCTATATTGCCCGTATTTGATGGAGAAAAAGTTGTAATGAGAATTTTAAGAGAAAATGCTCAAGGACTTACTCTAGAAGAGCTAGGTTTTCGCGGGGAAGCTCTTGAAAAAATTCAACAAGCGATACATAAGCCCATCGGTATGATTTTAGCGACCGGCCCAACGGGAAGTGGAAAAACAACGACATTGTATACGCTGATGGATATCATCAATACGTCCGATGTAAATATTTCTACAATAGAAGATCCGATTGAGTATAGAATGCCTCGCATAAACCAAACACAAGTTAGACCAGAAATAGGATTAACATTTGCTAATGGACTTCGTTCTTTAGTTAGACAAGACCCGGATATTGTAATGGTTGGAGAAATTCGCGATAACGAAACCGCGGGCTTAGCTATTAATGCGGCTTTAACTGGACACTTAGTATTTTCTACCCTTCATACAAACAGCGCTTCCGGCGCTATACCGCGCTTGATAGATATGGAGCAGGAGCCATTTTTAATTGCTTCTACGGTTAGCGTAATTATGGGACAAAGATTAGTAAGAAGGTTATACCCGGACACGAAGAAAGTATATAAACTTACGAAAAACGAACTTGAAACCTTAGGTAAAGATATTGATTTGGATAGAATGTTAAAAATTTTGAAAGACAACAAAGCTGTAGATAGCAAAGCCACATGGGAAGATGTAAAATTTTATAAACCCATTCCTTCTGATGACTCTCCCGATGGATATAAAGATAGAATAGGGATTCATGAGGTAATGCATGTTACAGAAAGTATTAGGAGATTAATAACTGAAAACGCGACAAGTGACCAAATTGAAGAGTACGCCAAGAAAGATGGAATGATAACCATGCTTGAAGATGGAATAGTTGCCGCCGTGCTTGGTATTACATCTCTTGAGGAAGTTTTGCGTGTTACAACAGCTGAATTGTAAAGTTTAATTCTTAAGATTTATGATATTTAAATATAAAGCTAAAAACGAAAACGGTGAGATACAGGAAGGAACCATGGACGTTAGGGATCAGATAGAACTTGCCCGACGCTTGAGAGCAGAGGGGTTTTTTGTAATAGATACACAGGTAGTGGCAGGTGGAGAAAAAAAATCTCAATTAAAGAACTTCACACAATTTGATACAAAACAGATAATAGAAAAAATTAGGGGAGTTTCGCTTGAAGAAAAAATGATGTTTTCCAGAAACTTGGCGGTTATGATAGAAAGCGGAATTGCATTAACGCGGTCTCTTAAGGTTTTACAGAAACAAACCCAAAGTCCCACTTTTAAATCTGCGGTAAATAAAATTAGCGAGGATATTACAAAGGGTATAACTTTTAGTGACGCTATTGCTCAGTATCCAAAGATATTTAACGAATTATATGTAAACATGGTTAAAGTTGGCGAGGCAACGGGAAACATGGATGAAACCTTAAACCTTTTAGCTAACCAGTTGGAAAAGGAGCATGAACTTCGTAGCAAGGTAAAAGGCGCATTGACATACCCCATAATTATCCTTATTGCGATGAGCGGTGTTGGAATTTTAATGATGGTAACCGTTATTCCCCAGCTTCAAAAAGTATTTACGGATTTGGGAATAGAGTTGCCGGTAACCACTAAGTTTATATTACTGCTTAGCAATTTTATGCAAAAATTTTGGTGGATTTTGTTATCTTCAATCCCAGTTTTTATAGTCGGTATAAAAAAGTTTTTGGGTACACAGAACGGCAAGAAATTTTTTTCTTGGGTATTTTTACACCTGCCAATTTTTAAGGGGCTGACCTTAAAAATAAATAACGCCCGTTTTGCTCGTAACATAAGCTCTCTAATTAGTGGTGGCGTACCAATCATAGAAGCTTTAAATATAACTTCTAACACATTGTCTAATTATTTTTATAAGAAATCTTTGGCGGATTCTTCCAAGGAGGTAAAAAAGGGGGTAAGTTTGCACGAAGTTTTAGGGTTCCATTATAAATTTTATACGCCACTTCTTTTAGAAATGGTGGAAGTTGGAGAAGAATCCGGTAAGTTGTCTGAATTGTTAGCTAAGGTCGCAGAATTTTATGAGGGAGAAGTTTCAGACGCAGCAGATAATATGTCTTCCATAATCGAACCTGTGCTGATGATTTTTATCGGAGCTACAGTAGGATTTTTTGCAATTTCTGTCATGCAACCTATTTATGGGATGCTGGGACAACTATAATGGACTAGTTAGTAGTTTGTAGTTGGTAGTGGGTAGGAAATACCAAGTGCAAACTACTTTTTGAAAGTTAACCATGAAAAAACTACTCACTACCTGCCCGACCGGTAGGCAGGCTCACTACCTGCCCGACCGGCAGGCGGGCTCACCACTCACTAGCAGAGGTTTTGCTATAATTGAAATTGTTATTACGACAACGATTGTCGCGGTGCTTATCGGTATTTCTATTGGGATATATAGTGTTCTTCAAAATCGTAGTAGTTTAGATGTGGATGCTCAAAAAATAATAAGCGCATTGCGTTTAGCACATAGCAGAACCCTAGCCTCAGAAAATACAGCAAGTCATGGGGTGCATTTTGAAAGCACAGATAATAGTTTCGTTAATTTTGAAGGCGTCGTATATAATTCTCTTGATCCAAATAATAAAGTCACTTTTTTGAATGATAGAATCGAATTTTTAAATGTACAACTCGCGGGAGGAGCAGTTGACACTGTTTTTAGCAGAATATCCGGTCAAACGATTCAAGATGGTTTTATAGAAATCGCGGACGCGTCAGATAATACCGAAGCACGTACTATTTGTATAGAAGCAACTGGCGTCTTGCGTATTTTAGACCCGCAAGACGAAAATACTTCCTGCAATCCGTCAGCGATGGAATATGTAGACGGGTTAGTTGACGGAGACCTAGCTTCGTTTCCGTCTAATTCAGGATTTGGAGATCCTGCGCAGAGCTTTACTGCGGGTTCATCTGACACAGATGCGTCTAGTATTGAATTATATGTAAGGCGTTTTGGAACACCGAGTGATGTATTTTTAGAAATAAGAGATACAAGCACAGTTGGCAATGTCGTTGGCAAGAGTTTATTAGTTGAGGGTTCTACTCTTCCAAGCAGTTTAAGCTGGGTTAAGTTTGAATTTCCAAATCCAGTAGTGCTTAGTTCCTCTACTCAATATTTTATGCGCTTAAGGTCATTACCCACATCTAATGTTGCTTTTTCTGGGGCAAGCGGAACTGTAATATGGGGGTATGAACATTCGGCAATAAGTCCACCGGCTTATAGCGGTGGAGATGCGTGGCGTTATATTGGAGCAAACAATGTTTCATCAGATCAGGGCCAACAACTTGGACCTGCTGACCAATATGATTTTAGTTTTAAGATTTTTGACAAAAATGGACCCACAAATATAGACTCAAGAATTTTAGAATTTGATTTAGGTTTTAGTTTGCGCGATAGTACTACAATTGAGCTCTCATTTGACGGAGGGTCAGTTGTGCAAAATATCACAGTTGCAACTTACATGAATGCAGGTTCTACTGAATTTAATTGGACTGGAACCGTATTAGTTGGCGGAGAAGATCAAATTATAGAAATACACAGTTTATATATAGACGACCAAGATACTGTCTTGCATATCCATCGAGACAGGGATTTAAACAATGTGGCGCTGGGTGTTGATATAGATTCTACAGACCTTGTGGATTATACCGTAGGGGGAGTAGCCACAAAAGGTAGCATTATTGACTCAATGATTTATCGTTAAATCACATAACATGAAACATATAACACAAAGCACAAAAAAAGCAGGCGGTTTGTTCCATATTCCATATTCCATATTCCATCGCGAAACCAGAGGCGAGCGGGGTTTGGGCATGATAGAAATTATCGTTGTAATTGCTTTAATCGCGGCAAGTTTTGTTGCGATACTCCAGCTATCTTTTTTAGAAAGAAGAAGCCAGGACTTGGCGCGCGAGGACACAGCCGCTTATATGTTGGCGAGGGAAACATTGGAAGCCACAAGAGTAATACGGGATGAAGATTGGGCAAATATTACAAGTTTAAATTTCGATACGCCGTACTATCCTATTTTGAGTTCCGGAGTATGGGAATTTTCTGCTACGAACCCCGGAAATATAAACGTAATTTATACGCGTTGGGTAGAGGTATCTGAAGTATTCAGAGACGGGAGTGATAACATTGCACCCACGGGAACAAGTGATATAGATACAGTTTTAGCCACTTCCCGTGTAAGTTGGGTAACCGCAGGGGGCGCAACCAGAACAATTGAGTTAGAAATATATTTAACTAATTGGCAGACATACAAGTAACACATGAAACATATAACATATAACATAAAACATAAAGCAAGTTTTAAGTTTCAAGTTTCAGGTTTCAAGAGTAGGGGTTTTAGTTTGATAGAATTTGTAATTTATACGGGAATTATCGCTCTTGTGGTTTTATTTTTGTTTGAGTTTTTAGTGGGCATTGTTTCCAATCAAAGTCGGGGGAGCGCAAGGGAGGCAGTTATAACTAACGCGGTCACCGCTATAAACTCTATAGATTTTGAAGTGCGCAACGCAAGCTATATCTATGATGCAACAAGCGTTTTTGGTTCTTCCCCAGGACAGCTAAGCTTGTCAACCACGCAGAATCTTCCAGAAGGTGAAACTCAAACGTATGTGGATTTATTTGTTAGCATGGATCAAAAGTTGTGTATTAAACGAGAGACTTCGGGCGTTGAGTGTATAACATCTGACAAAGTTAATGTGACCAATCTTCAATTTACTAAGGTTATACTTACCGACGGCGAAGAAAGCGGTATTCAAACGAGTATAACCGTAGAATATGACACAAATGATTCGGATTTAGTTACGCCGTTTACGCTACAGAGTTTTGCGCGATTAAGAAATTATTAACTAGTTAACTATATATGTTTAACGACCAAAGGGGGGTTATTGCGCTTTCCATAACAATAATAATTTTGTTTATAGGGATAACTATTGTTTTTTCTTCGGTTTTTGTATTTTTAAACAGAATAGAAATTGCGCGCAATGTTCGGCTTAGCGAACAGGCCTATTTTGCCGCAGAGTCGGTGGTTGAGGATGCTCTGTTAAGGTTTATTGATCCAAACAAAACCGAGATCAGTTCCTATCCCTATAGTTTGGCGGTCGGCGGGGCATCGGCTTCTATAGATAAAACTACTGTTGGCACAATAAGTACTTTCGCTGTGGTTGGAAACGCAAGCAATAGAACACGCTCACTTGGTGTGGGGGTTAGCGGAGGAGTGCCGGGTACAACTTTTTCTTATGCCGCCCAAATTGGCCAAGGGGGTCTTGTTATGAATTCAAATTCAGAGGTGGAAGGAGATGTCTATTCTAATGGGAATATAACAGGTTTTTCAAATAGTGTAATTAATGGCAATGCGACAGCGGTAGGAACAATTTCGTCTCCAAGGCCCAGCGTTAGTGGTACTAAGATTGAGGGAGCAGATATTATTGCGCTTCCACCTTTTGACGAGCAAGGGTGGAAAGATGCGGCAAACATAAATAACGATCCATATATCGGGAATTTATCTTTAGATAGTGGTACGACTGTACTGGGTCCAAAAAAAATAGAAGGAAACTTAACTCTAAATAGTAATGCCGATTTAATAGTTCAAGGAGTAATACATGTCACAGGCAATTTTTCTATGAACTCGGGTTCGGATTTGTTTTTGGATGACGACTTCGGTTCTACTGGAACGGTTATTATAGTAGAGGGGACGATAAGTTTTAACTCTAACGCCGATGTTTTTGCTACAGACGCAAGCCCTAAGGGATATATTATGTTTGTTTCAATGTCTAATAACACAGATGCCGCGATACAGTTAAATTCAAACGCAGACCTAGAAGCAGCGCTTTATGCGGTTAATGGGGGTTTGAGTATAAACTCTAACGGAGAAGTAGTTTCTTTAGTTGTGCAGAAGTTGATTTTAAACTCAAACGCAGAAATAGATTATGATTTAGGTTTAATAAATTACAGCTACTCAACAGGAGGAGCAGGTAGTTATGATATAATTAGCTGGAAAGAACAATAAAATGTTAGAAAATTTAAAAAAATATACTCAGATAATACCTAGTGCTTTTGGGCTTGATATATCTGATTCTTCGGTAAAGTTTGTACAGCTTTCTAAAGAGAGAAGAGGGTTTGGTATAAGTATGTTTGGAGAAAAATTTATACCAGAAGGCGCTGTGAGTAGGGGTTTAATTAAGGAACCGCAAGAAATTTCAAAGATTTTAACAACAGTATTTGAGAAATTTAAAAACAGCGGTTTATCTGAATACGCGATACTTTCATTGCCAGACGAACAAACATTTCTGCAAGTGATTTCTTTACCTTTTTTGAGTGACGAAGAGTTGGAGAGCGCAATTTTTGTTGAAGCCGAACGAAATATACCTATCGATTTGGACGATGCATACTTGGATTATTTTATTTTAGAGAAAAATGGCGACACTTTAAAAATACTTTTAGCTGCGGCAAACAAAAGCGTAGTAGACGGATACATAAAGGTTGTAGTTGATGCGGGATTAAAGCCTGTAGTTATTGAGCCCGAAGTTATAGCAATTGCTCGCAGCATAGTGTCAGAAAAAGAAAAAAATAACGCGATGATTATAATAGAATTGGGTGCAAACCGTACGCGGTTGATAGGGTATTCAAATTACGGCGCTAATCGTACCAGTTCAATTGATTTTTCGGCAGAATATATTAATAATCTTGTGGTTAAAGAATTAAAAATTAGTTTGCAAGAGGTAAAAAAATTAAACTGGGACGTTAACTTACTTCAAGATCCTAAGTATGGTGCTTTGATAAAAAAGGTAATAGAAAAACCATTGTCTGATTTAGCCAAAGCTGTAAAAAATAATATTACGTCTTGGGATTCTGATGAATTTAAAATAAACAGTATAAAAAGAATCGTTTTATCGGGAGGTGGCGCATCCATACCTTCAATTACAGAAAAAATTAGTTCGCTGGTAGGGATTCCCACTGACATAGGAAACCCCATTCAAAACATAAGAGGCGGAAAAAATATTCCCATGAGCCAGAAAACTTCTTTACTATTTACGACCGCTTTGGGACTCGCGTTTCGGGGAAGTAATTTGGACGAGAGAAATATATATAAAGACTTCGTATAAAATGATACTTTTTAATTTTTTGCCAAAAAGTTATATAAAAGATTTTAAACGAGATATAATTATAAAATTTTTATATACCTTTTTAGTATTTAACATATTTTGGATTTTTATTTTGGGGACTACGTTGTTTAGTGCGTATCAATATCTATCTATACAAAATAAATCGCTGGAAAATAGAATAATCGCTACTCAATCCTTAAAAAATACCACAGAAGCAGAACAGATTGAATCAGAAATTAATAAGGTGAACAATTTGACATTGAGAATAGATAAAATTCGCCAAACACAGCCTTACGAATTTTCAGACCTTATAGAACACCTAGCTCCAATGGTTCCTGCTGGAAGTAGCTTAAATTCTTTAGTGTTTAGCGCCAATTCCAATGAGCTTATAATAGAAGGCAACTCGTCTTTGAGAACTCATA
>MHOK01000005.1 GCA_001820055.1 Candidatus Spechtbacteria bacterium RIFCSPLOWO2_12_FULL_38_22
ATTTAGCGTTATTCCGTATTTACTTAGACCATCTAAGTATTGGCTAGATAAATTTGGCACTGTAGTAGAGGACGTAACTACAAGTGGTGGGGTTCCCTGGGGAGCATCGCTTATTAGTTGTGTTTTAGACTTAATACTGCCATAAATATCTATATTGCCGCCACTATCAATGACCAACACTTCGTTTGCATGAGTTCCAGAAAATTTACCCTGTAAACTTGCTGCGTCCGTAAAAAAGTTTTTGACACTTGCTAGCAACTCGTCTGCGAAACTAAGACGTACTCCTCCAAAAAGTACAAATAAAATAACCGCAGCCAATACAAACATAGCCGGGCTATTTTTAGGAGCATTAAAATGTGACGGAGTGAAGCCGAATATTTTTTTTCTAAAGTTACCCCCACCAAAACGGCTCACCCTTGGTTCTTCTTTTTTTGGTTCAACAAAAACCTGTTGCTGTTCTTCTAAAGTATGCAATGTTTCATGTTCTCTATTCTGATTCCTTTGTTCCGTGTTCCATGTTCCAAGTTCCAAGTTTTCTGGTCGTTGTGGTGCGGTATAATCAGTAAGAATAGGATTATAATAATAGTCGTCCGGCAGTTGAGCTTGTTGATTTTGTTGGTATAATTGTGACTGCAACAATGGCTTATAAAAAACCTCTTCCCCTGGAAGTGGTGCATCTTTATACGGATACTCTGGCTTCAAATTATAATTATCCGATACAATATCGTATCTTGTATCCGATACCCCATTGTATTTTTTATAATATTCCAAAACTGATTCTCGTGTTGCGTGCCAGTTTCTTCCAATCTTTTTTGCATCCAGTTTTCCCCTTCTTGCAAGTAAGCCCAAGTATTCCTGACTGTAAGGAACATAACGAGCCGCTTCGTGAAGCGGAACATATGTTGGTCTCCTATTTAAATTATTGATACGGCTTCTCATATTATCCGATACAATATCCGATACAATATCGGATACAAAAAGTAAAACTTATACTATACTATATATTTTATCACCCTTTAAATGCTATAAAAAAGCCCAAAACTGTGGATAAATCCATGGCTTTGTGTTTGAAATGTTTCAATACATTTAATACACTTAATACACTAAGCATGGTCGATGATCTGTCAAAATTGACTTTAAAAATGCACGTGAATAAAAGACCCACTGTTTACATTTTTTAAATAATTTACCCGACTTTCCATCTCTGATATCTACTTTAATATAACCCAACCTATAGGTTGGGTTATATTAAAGTACCAAATTTAACACTTTTTTGTGTCGAATCTACTAAACATAGTCCTAGCATTCTTAAATCGTGCTGTACTATAAAATTTATTATTTCTTTGATAAAGATTACTAAACTATACTAAAACATATACATAAACTACCCCAAGTTCCTAGGGGTTCAACCCCTAGGAACTTGTTAATAACTTCTATTTGTAATGTTTATGTAAATATCGTATAATAAACCTTAATACTATAAAGCAAGTTAAGCGTGTATCGTGTTACGATGCTCGATTAAGCAAATAAACGCTATGAGAAATACTAAAAAACTTATAGGTAAAAGATATTATACAGTAAGCGAAGCGGCTTATATAATTGGCGTTACCCCCCTGACTTTACGTAATTGGGATAAAGCAAACAAGTTAAACGCGCAAAGAAATCCCATAAACAACTACAGAGTATACAAGGCCTCTGACATGGAAAGGTTCTTAAGAAGAATGGAGGGACCAAAAGATACTCTTGACATTATGTAACCAACGAACAATGATGAACAGAGAACAATGAACAATAAAAATAACAAAATAAAAGACAATCCTTTAACACAAAAAGCTGATGAAATAGCTCGATTAGTATACAAAACTTCTAAAAAATTTCCTAAAGACGAACTTTATGGCTTGACTTCACAATTACGCAGAGCAGCTGTTTCCATAATACTAAATATCATAGAAGGTTTTGCCAGGAAAGGCACGAAGGAGTATCGCAATTTTTTATACATATCTTATGGGTCATTAAAAGAAACAAAGTATTTGCTTTATTTCGCTCATAGAGAAAACTACTTAAACACTAGAGAATATGAGGAAATCTTAAATTTAACAGAAGAAGTTGGCAAAATGTTGTGGGCAACTATTAGAACTATAGAAAAAAAATTAAATTCTCAGTAACTGTTCATTGTTCGTTGTTTACTGTTCACTATTATGGTAATTTTATTTTTCGGTGATGTTTTTGGCCGTCCCGGCAGAGAAGCGTTAAAAAAAATATTACCTAACTGGTACAAAAAATATAAACCGGACTTTACAATTGCTAACATAGAAAATATTGCCCACGGAAGCGGAATAACCTACTCCACATTAAAGGATATAGACGACTTGGGAATTTTTAACGCATACACTTCTGGAAATCATATATGGAACAGATCGGAAACCAAGGAACTCCTACAAAACGATTCCTTGCCGATATTGCGTCCATTAAATTATACTAAAGCGTTTCCTGGCAAAGGTTACAAAATAATACAAAGTGGCGCAAAAAGGTTACTAATAATAAATCTACTGGGGAGAGTGTTTATGAAAGACAAGGAGTCAGAGAATCTGTCTAATCTTCTCCTTGCCGTAGACGAGGTTCTGGAGGACTACAGCATCGACGAAATGGAAATAACAAAGGATATGGTGGATGGAATTTTTATAGACATACACGCAGAAGCGACGGCAGAAAAAAGAGTACTAGGTGCGTATTTAGACGGAAGAGTGTCTGCGATCGTTGGAACACACACGCACGTTCCAACACGGGACGAACAGATACTCCCCCACGGCACCGCCTACATAACAGATGTGGGCATGGTGGGACCGTATAACTCCAGCGTAGGCTTAGATTTTAAAAATATGATACAAGAATACTTAACGGAAACTAAACAAAAAAAAGAGATTGGAGACGATCCATTAGTAGAGGTGGGCGCTGTATTAATCAAACTAAACAAGAGGGGGCTAGCAGATGAAATAAAACATTTACGTGAGCTTGTGCAAAAATAGCTGGATTTGCTTGTGTTTTAAACAATCTCTGCTATAATGCATATATAAATTGAGCTCAAAAGGTCGTTAGTATATGTATAATAAAAAGTCAAACATAGTATTTTATGACAAAAGACGAACTTGTAACAATAATGGCAGATAAGGCAGGGATTACTAAATCACAAGCGGGTACTGCTTTAGACGCCTTCACAGACGCAGTTGCTGGCGCTTTGAGTAAAGGAGGTTCAGTAACTTTAACGGGATTTGGAGCATTTAGTGTTTCCCACCGCGCAGCGCGCGCAGGTAGAAACCCTCAAACCGGAGCAGCTTTACAAATTCCGGCAATGGATGTTCCTAAGTTTAAAGCTGGAAAAGCTTTAAAAGACGCGGTTCGGTAAACCTGCCTACCTGTCAGGCAGGCTCGCCGCAAGCATTTATTTATAGTATCGTACTAAAATCAAAAGATCTCCCAGCTGGGAGATCTTTTGATGAAATTGCACAAACTTTTGCTTATTTCGCGTTGTAAACAGGTACTTCAAAAACAACAAAATTGACCCAAGAGTTTATTTCATATATAATAACCACGATAAAGTAAGCGCAATCACCCACCGCTATGCGCACCTTGGGAGCAAGAGATTCAAATTAGATTTTTAACACCTTAATAAGTTGAACCTTAAAAATATGTATGCTATGATAAAAATGAGAGTCCGAAAAAATATGCAACCATCACCTATAAAAAACAAAGCGATAGAATACCGCAAAAAAGGTTATTCTTATAATATGATATCCGAAAAATTGGATTTGCCTAAGAGCACATTAAGCGACTGGCTGAAGGATATACCTTTCCGACCAAATCAAGAAGTTATTAACAGAATCGGTAATGCAAAGCTTAAATCAGCACAAACGAAGAACAGACAAAAGATAGAGAATATAAAAAAAATGAAGAAAATAGCGTTCAAAGAAGTAGATAAATTAAGCAATAGAGATTTATTCATGTTAGGTATCGGTTTATATTGGGGAGAGGGTACAAAAAGATATAGTCATATAAGGATAATAAATTCTGATCCTGCTATAATTCAAGCTTCTGTTCGTTGGTTTAAAGATATCTGCAAATTAAAAAATAAAAATTTTTCAATCCGTGTTCATATATATCCCGATAATTATGAGAAAGAATGCTTGAGGTACTGGTCGAATATTGCGGGCATTTCGCTAAATAATTTTGGAAAGACACAAATAGACCGTAGAAAAAACAAATCGTTCAAAAAAAGGGGGACACTTCCTTACGGAACGGCCCATTTAGAAATTAGGTCTAGGGGTAAAAAAGAATTCGGCGTAGAATTACACAGAAGAATAATGGGATGGATAGAAGCTGTTTCTAAGCAAATATAAAGGCGGGTGTAGTTTAATGGTAAAATGATAGACTTCCAATCTATCGACGAGGGTTCGATTCCCTTCACCCGCTCAAAGAAAGTTACTTAATGAGCGTAGCGAATTTGGTAACAGCTTTGCCCGTCCGCCGTGCCCGCCGTAGCTTCATGCGAAGGCTGGGTAGCTCCGAATGAGCGACCACGTGTCGCCTTAGCTTTAGCGGTGGAGCAAGGAGGGCTATTATTCAATTTCATTTTCGGAGCGTGGCCTAATGGCTAGGGCACTCGGTTTGGGACCGAGCGATTCCCGGTTCGAGTCCGGGCGCTCCGACAAAACTATAAATAAAATACACCCATGAACTACAGCGAGCCACAAAAAGCCCTAAAATTTTTTGATATCAAAGAAAATATTATTAATGTATCAAGAATTGATAAAGGCCTAATAAACGAGACCTATCTTGTAAAAACAACGGGGCAAAATTATTTACTGCAAAAACTACACAGGGTTCTAAAGCCTTCCGTTCTATACGACATACACGAAACAACAACCGTACTTCATAATAAAAATATTACAACTCCTCTACTGATAAAAACCCTTAAAGGCGAACTTGGTTTAAATCTACCTTCCGGACACTGGAGGGTTCTCACTTTTATCTCGGGCATATGTCTTGAAAATGGTTTAAATACAAAGCAAGCGTACAGCGCGGGGCGTCTTCTTGGAAAATTTCATGACACATTAAGTGAACACAACTATATTTTCAAACATCAAATAAAAAATTTCCACAACACAGAAAAAATAATAACGTATTTTAAAAAACTTCTAAAAAACTTGCCCGATGTCTCAAGATATAATGAGATAATAGCTACGGGTCGGGACATGATATCTTTCTATGAAAAAATGGACAAAAAAATTAACTCTCTACCAAACAGAACAATACACGGAGACCCAAAAATCAATAATATCGTATTTACTACTGATAAAAAGGAAGCACTGTGCCTATTGGATTTGGACACTCTGGGGAAAAATAAAATAATTTTAGATATTGGAGATGCTGCGCGAACCTGGTGTAACGATGCTAACGAAGATGACATTAAAAATTCTAAGTTTAATCCTAAAACCTTAAAACAAATGGTGCGTGGCTACGCTGAAACTGCAAGTTTCATCACTAACGCCGAACTAAAGGCTATTGTGGAGGGAATTGAAACTATCTTAATAGAACAAATCTCAAGATTTTTGACAGATGCTATAGAAGAGTCGTATTACACACTGCAAAAAGAAAAATACGACAGTTTATATACTCAAAATAAAACTAAAGCCATGGCGCAAGTAAAACTTTTCTACGATTTCCAAAATCACAAACCAGAAGTCATTCAATTCTTAAATTCCTTAATAAAATAAAAACTAATCAAATTTTCACTATCGGGCATATTCCACAACTCTCGTTTCTCTAATCACGGTTACCTTAATTTCTCCCGGATACTTTAAATCTGCTTGAATTTTGTTTGCTATATCACGTGCCAGCTGTTTTGCCTTACCATCGTCTACCCCTTCTGGAGTTACGAATACCCTAACCTCCCTACCTGCTTGTATTGCATAAGCTTTTTCTACCCCCTCAAAAGAGGTGGCAACACTCTCTAGCTCTGAAAGGCGTTGCAAATAGTTCTCAACCGTATCCTTTCGCGCACCAGGACGAGAAGCAGAAATTGCATCAGCCGCTTGCACAATGCGCGCCTCCAAACTTTCATATGGATACTCCTCGTGGTGGGACTTCATTGCGTCAATAACCGCCTGATTTACTCCATACTTCTCCAACAATCGCATACCAATTTCTACGTGGGATCCCTCGACTTCGTGGTCTAAAGCTTTTCCTATATCGTGCATAAGACCTCCTTTTTTACAAACCGCAACATCTGCGCCAACTTCCGCAGCAAGAGTTGCTGCCACATGCGCCACCTCAAGAGAGTGCATTAAAACATTTTGACCATAACTTGTACGAAACCGTAAACGACCCAATAGCCAAACCAACTTTGGGTCCAAACCAACGATTCCTGCATCATAAACAGCTGCCTCTCCAGCCTCTTTTATTTTCTCATTTATTTCTTCTTTTGCTTTAAGAACTGCATCCTCAATTCGAGCCGGCTGTATTCGACCATCTGATATTAACTTTTCAAGAGCGACCTTCGCGATATGACGACGCACAGGATCAAATCCAGAAATAATAATGGTTTCTGGAGTATCATCTACTATCAACTCTACTCCAGTTAGACGCTCCAGTGCTCTAATGTTTCTACCCTCTTTACCTATTATGCGACCCTTAATATCGTCGCTAGGCAAATCAACTGCTGTTGTTGTAACTTCTGAAGTCTGGCTAGATGAATAACGCTGAAGAGCGTGTACTATAAGTGTGCGAGCTTTTTTATCTAATTCGTCTTTTCCATGTTCCTCCAATTTATTTAATCTACTTTCAAGTTCTTGACCATATTCTTTTTCAATGGATAACAATAATTGTTCTTTGGCTTCTTTTGCGCTTAGACCAGCTATGCGCTCTAACTCTTTAGTGTGTTTTTCTTTTAACTCCTGTACACGACTAATAGAACCTTCCAATTCTTGGGTCCTAGTATTTAGATCTTCTGTTTCTTTGCGAAGCCCTGATTCTTTTTGTTCAAGGGCTTCTTCTTTGTTTAATAAACGTTTTTCTAGTTGTAAGGAATATGAATGTTTTTCTTTTTCTTCCTCTCGAGCCTTAGTTATAATCTCTTCAGCCTGTTTCTGGGCCTTTTCTCCTATTTTTTTAGCGTCTTCTTTTGCCTCGGAAAGTACCTTGTTAAGCTTAGATTCCGCTGTCCCCTCTTGTTTTTTGGCTAGTATTTGTCTTACTAAATAGCCTAAAACTATGCCTATCGCCAACGAAAAAACGCCTATCAAAATTTTTGGTAATTCTGTCATGGTTTTGTATGTTTTTAAATTCTAATTCTAAGCTTAAATACATAGTTTATAATTTATCTACGTTCAGATAAATGATACCAAACAAACACCAGCCTGTAAACACCGCCCACCGTGGCTCTGTGGTATAAGAAAAATGAGTAATAAAATGTTATTATGTTTGTATGGAAAATAATACAAAAAAAGTGGCCCTCATAATTTTGGACGGATGGGGCGTCACGGAACCCTCAAACGGAAATGCTATATACAAAGCAAAAACACCAACCGTAAATATGATAGAAAAAACCTATTTTTCTACTACCTTGCAGGCTTCTGGAATCGCAGTTGGTCTTCCTTGGGGCAGAGAAGGAAACAGCGAAGTCGGGCACATAAACTTAGGGGCAGGCCGTATAGTTTATCAATATTTACCCAGAATAGTATCTAGCATAAGAGATGGTTCATTTTTCAAAAATGAAGCCCTGTTGCGTGCTATAAAATTTGTAAAACGAAATGACTCAACTCTACATCTAATGGGCCTTGTTTCAAGTGGCTCTGTGCACAGCTATATAGACCATCTGTACGGCTTACTTGAGTTAGCTAAAAAAAATGATGTTAAAAAAGTTGTGCTTCATGTATTTACAGACGGCAAAGACGGTGAACCAAACGAAGGGGCAGAATTTATACAAAAACTACAAGATAGGTTAAAAAAAGAAAATCTAGGAAAAATCGGAACAATCATAGGAAGAGCATACGCAATGGATAGAAATAACAAATGGGATTTTACTCAAAAAACATATGAGCTCCTAACGAATGGCATAGGAGAAAAAATTACAAACATCTACGAATACCTTAAAAACTCCTACGCTACCGACAAAACAGATATGACTATAGACCCAGCTGTCGTATATGAAAACGGATCTCCTATCGGGTTAATAAAATCGCAAGACGCTCTAATATTTTTTAATTTCCGAGAAGATAGCGCAAGACAACTAACTAGAGCTTTTGTACTTTCGGACGATGAATTTGATAAGTTTCCAAGAAAAAAAATTCAAAGCTTATACTTTGTGGGTATGACACAATACGAGATCGGCCTTCCTTTTGAAACTGCCTTTCTTCCTCCTATCATTAAAATGCCACTAGCTGAAGTGCTGTCCAAAAATAAAAAAAAACAGTTGCACATAGCAGAAACTGAAAAATACGCACATGTCACATATTTTTTTAATGGAGAAAATGAAAAACGTTACGAAGGAGAAGAAAGAATGCTTTGCTCGTCCACGGGGACTCCTCATTATGATAAATTCCCGGAAATGCAAGCAGACAGTATCGCCCAAAAATTTTACGAAAATATAGATAAATATGACTTCTTTCTATTAAACTTTGCAAATGCAGATATGCTAGCCCACAGCGGAAATATTAAGGCAACAATACGGGGTATAGAAATAATAGACGCAAATCTTTCTGGAATACTTCAGGTTGCCCAAGATAAAAATATAACTATAATTATTACGTCAGACCACGGAAATGCAGAAGAGATGTTAAATCTGAAGACAGGAGAGATAATAACTAGCCATTCCAAAAACCCCGTTCCTATATATATCGTAGGCGAAAAATATACCACCGACAGCATACCCCTTTATAAAAAAGTAGCTAGTGGCGTTTTAGCTGATGTCGCGCCAACAATTTTAAAAATTATGGGACTAAACATCCCACCAGAGATGACAGGAAAACCTTTAATCTAAGAGGTTAAAAAAATAGTACAACTTATTCTATCGTAAGCCTGCCTGTCTACCTGCACGTTGTACGTAGGCAGGCGGGAACGAAGTGGCAGCGTGGAATAAGCTGTACTATTTTTTATTTTTTAGATTTGATTATATTATCTATTAAACCGTACTTTTTTGCTTCATCTGACATTAGATAAAAATCCCGATCTGTATCTTTTGTAACCGTCTCTAAACTCTGGCCAGTATGCTTAGCCAAAATTTCATTCAAACGTTTTTTTGTATTTATTATTTGTTTTGCAGAAATTTCTATATCAGATGCCTGCCCACTCAAACCGCTAATAATCACTTGATGAAGCATCATCTCTGAATTTGGCAGTGCACTGCGTTTACCTTTGGCACCGGCAGCCAAAATCACCGCTCCCCCGGAAGCTGCCATGCCAACACAAATTGTCGCTACATCGTTTTTAACATGTTGCATTGTGTCATAAATTGCAAGAGCAGCACTCACACCACCTCCGGGACTGTTTACATATAATTGTATATCTTTTTTAGAATCCACGCTCTCCAAAAAAAGAAGCTGGGCAATAATGGTATTTGCGGTATCATCTGATATTAGACCACCCAAAAAAACAATGTGGTCTTTAAGTAAACGAGAATATATATCGTAAGCTCTTTCACCATATTGACTTTTTTCTATAACAGTTGGAATTAAGTTCATATTCCTTCGCTCATTAGTAAATTTAAAAAATTTACTAATTCGCTTCAGTTAAATTAAACATTTAAAATGAAAAGTGAAAATTTTAGTAATTACTTTCGTAATTTTTAATTTTAAATTGCCCGCTTCGCCAAAGCTTTAGCGAGGCGAGTCGTTTTTTATTTTACATTAACGGCCTCTAGCAATTCAAATACTTTCTCATTTCTTATTATACCACGAATATGAACTCGTAACGCATCTGGATCAATTTGTTTTTCAGCTTCTTTAGAACTACCAAACTGTATTAAATACCTGTTTGCCTCATCTTCCACCTCTTTCTCGTCAGGAACAAAACCTTCTTTATCTGCTATTAGGCGTAGCAACAAAGAATTAACAGTTCTCTGATTTGCTTTGTCTCTCCACCCGTCTCTAACCTCTTTTAAGTTCTGCTTCGCGTTTTCTAAATATTTATCCAGCGTCATGTCCATTGACGCAATCTGCTGGCTTAGTTCGTCCTGCATTTTATCTAGCTCTTGCTCTATTAAACTATCTGGCAATTTAACTTTTATTTTATTTCCTACAGCCTCCAATATTAATAATCTAAGTTTTTGTCTCTCTTGATATTTTTTTTCCTCCATCATGCCCTCCCTCAAGCTTTGTTTAAGTCCCTCAAGTGTTTTAAATTCTCCTATCTCTTGAGCAAACTTGTCATCTAGCTCTGGTTTTTTGTCCTTATCTTTAACTCTTGAGTTCCTCAACCACTCAAGCGCGCTATCTACTTCCTTATCCTCTACCTCCATTTTCACCTTATGTTTGGTCAGTATGTTTTTGGCTATTGCCTTATAATCCGGTAAATCAATTTTTGGTAGCAGAGGAACAACAATTCGAAACTCAAAATCGTTTCCGTAAGCTATTTTTAAAATTTTTATATCTGGCCTTCCGATTGGTTCTATGTTGTTTTTTTCTATTACATAAACATAGTTATCTTGTATGGCTTCCTCTGCGGCCTCCTGAAAAATTACTTCCCTTCCCAAATGATTTTCTACAACATTGCGGGGGATATGTCCTTGGCGGAATCCTTTTATTTTTATATCTTTAGATAACCTGTCTACTACCCTGCTAACAAAGCGCTCCATATCGCTTGGAGTAAGCACAATATCTATTTGTTTTTGTGAATTTTCTAAATCCTTAATTTCAATTTTCATATAAGAAATATAACCAAGAATACAGAAAACACAGCTATAGATAGTATGCTAACCATCAAAGTTCCCACGTAAGAATAACTATCTCCAATACCGACCATGTTGTCTGAGTCTAAAATTCTATTTATTATTTTTGCAAATTTATCTGGTGATTTATTTTTTAGAGCATTAACCACCTTGTCTTCGCTGTCAAAGATTATATGCATAGCTAAAAATGTTCCAAGAATAATACTACCCACGACAAGTCCGCCCAAAGCTTCGGCTCCAAACAACAAGCTGACAACTAGGGGAACCAAAATGATAATGGACAACAACAAAATACTTTCTCTAAATACAGAGGACGCAATCATGCCGACAAAAGCGTTGTGATCTGGGTTTATGGTTCTTCCGGCCTTGCCCCTTAATTCCTTTAGCTGTTTTGACAAATAACCCACCAGCCTTAAGCGTATCTTTTGAGGAAAATGATACGTAAAGTACAGAATCCAGTAAATAAGCGAGCCTCCTAAAAACAAGCTTGCTAGTACGGTTGGGTTGTCTAAGGCAAAATCAAGATGCGTTGCCTTGCTTGTTATTTCCTGTTTATACAGAAAAAACATAATTATGCTAGCTAATACTGACGCAAACCAAGTATATACGTTAACTCCAACTCTAAAAATTCTGCTTATAAAATGAAGTTTATCTATGGTATTTATACTCTCTTGCGGAAGTTCTGTTATTTTAGAAAAACTACGAGCGTTGTCTGTAACAGACGAAAATACTAGTAGAGAAACGATAGAACTACCCACAGATACAAAGGCCACAACGAATAACGACACCGCATAAATACCCGCCAAAACGTAACTAAACCCTATAAATATTGGAATAGTGAGCGTAATTGTTGCTATAGACTTTATAACCCCCAAGTTTTTCCATCGCGCAATGTAATAAAAACACGATATAAATCCAGCAGCCCAAAAACCAAAAATGGAAGAAAGCCATACAGACACATCAGAATACTGCGGGCTTGCGCTTAAAACCCATGCAAGAAGCGGAAATAAAATTACAGATGCAACTAGCACTGTTGCAAATACAGATAAAAATATGTTTTTTAGGATATTAGTAGTAGTTCCAGCTCTTACCAACTTGACTCCGATGAAAGATGAAAATAGCCCCACCGCTGCTATTAAAGAAGGTAAAATCGTGTCCCCCAATACAGAAGACCCAATGATGATAGCTCCTGTTATGCTTATGGTGAATATCCCAAATATGATTG
This sequence comes from Candidatus Spechtbacteria bacterium RIFCSPLOWO2_12_FULL_38_22, assembly GCA_001820055.1. GTDB lineage: Bacteria > Patescibacteriota > Minisyncoccia > Spechtbacterales > 2-12-FULL-38-22 > 2-12-FULL-38-22. The sequence goes on from MHOK01000005.1 coordinate 12,165, forward strand.
TCGGTAGTCCAATGCCGTCCTCTATATCATACCCAACCAAAGATGCCACAATTTGTGGATCTCTAGATTCTTTTTCTGTCTTCTTTCTTCCGGAATCTATAAAAAACTTCTTATCTGTCAACACCGTCTGCGTATAGCTTGCAATACCTATTCTGGAAAAAGCCATAACAAGTGTAGCGCCCAATGTCATAGCTACTAAATCTTCTGCACTGGGGTCTAGTGTTATTCTGTATAGAGAAATTATAAAAAGCGAAAGTCCCAATATAAAAACGCTAAAGATATTTCCGCCTTCCAAAATAGACCTAAAGGACTCGATTAATCCTTTATACGAATTATCTGCAATTTTAGAGTTAAGTTTGTTCAAAAACAAAAGAGATATATATGCCACCAATCCCGCGCCAACAACTCCTATGATAAACCCCAGCGCCGTACTAAAATCTAAAAACGGTACGCTTAAAATAACTATCAATATAATCAAAGCAAATACACCTATGATTCTGTATAGTCTGAATAAATACACAAAAGATATTTTTTGAACCTTACTCGCCAGAGCAGCTATTTCAATATTTCCCAACTTTCCAAAAAAATGCTTCTGACTGGTATAAATAGAGTATATAAGCGCAAGAAAGGATATTGTAAGAGGCACAAGAAAAAACATAAAAGTTAACTTTTGAGTTTTTTAACACTTCCTTTTTTCTTTTTGATTTTAGTTCCTGTTTTGCTTTTTTTATTTTCTCCCACTAAATCTTCGTCAGTCTTTTCTACTGAAGCTTCGGCTTCTGCCTCAGCACCTAAATTTTTTGGGCTTTCAGCGGTTTCTGTTTTTTTAAAATTTTCGCTTACGACAGTTTCCCCTTCTTCTTCCACTCTCTGTTCTGCTTCTTCTGATGTTTCTTCAACCTCTCCTGTTTCTTTACTTACAATATCTATCTTCCAACCCGTAAGTTTAGCGGCTAGCCGAACATTCTGGCCCTCTTTGCCTATGGCAAGTGAAAGCTGGTCTTCAGCAACCGTAACCTCTGCTCTGTTTCTCCCTATTTTAGCGCTTAAAACTTTGGCCGGACTTAAAGAATTTGCGATAAATTCCTCTGAATCCTGTTTCCACTCAATAATATCTATTTTTTCTCCTCCTAATTCATGTATAACTGCCGTAACACGCGTACCGCGCTGCCCAACACAAGAACCAATCGGATCCACCCCGTCTTCGTTGCTCATAACTGCAATTTTGCTCCTGCTTCCTGCTTCTCTTGCCACCGCTTTTATCTCTACTGTCCCTGTTCCAATTTCTGGAACCTCTAATTCAAATAAACGAGATAAAATTTTAGGGTGAGATCTAGATACAAAAATCTGAGGACCCCTTTGACCCTGTTCAAGCTCTGCCAAGTAAAGACGCATTCTTTGTCCAATTCTGTATCTCTCACGAGGCATTCTGTCTTTTGCAAGCATGATGCCGGTTGTTTTACCTAGATCAAAAAATATAGTATTGCCCTCAATACGTTGCACTACACCACTGACAATACTATCTATTTTCTCTTCATACTCCTCAAATACCGCCTCCCTTTCTGCTTCACGAATTCTCTGTATTATTACCTGCTTGGCAGTTTGCGCGGCGATGCGTCCAAAATCTTCCCGGACATCAAGGTCAAAACGCAAAACATCCTCTGGCTGTGCCTTGGAATTAATTTTTTTTGCCTCATCAACCATTATGTGTTTTTCTTCATTGAAACGCACCTTCTTTTGCATATCCTCATCGTCTTCCTCATTAATCTCCGGCAATTCTCCAGCCTCTCTTAAACGAGCTTCTTCTTCCAATTCTTCTTCGCTTTTTATCATATCTTCGTTCACCACTATTTTTTCTTGCCAAATATCAAATTTACCGGTTGCTGAATCCAGTTTTGCCTTAATTATTTGGCCTCTTTGGCCATAGTCTTTTTTATAAGCGGCGGCGATTGCAAGCTCAACCGTTTCTAAGATTTTTTCACGGCTTATGCCTTTTTCCTCTTCAATTTGACTTACCGCAGATATAAAATTTTTTAAATCAATCATATATGTTTTTACTAAAAAAGCTCGTTCCATGAACGAACTTCAGTTTATGTGTACAGTATAGCATAAATGAAATAAAATTACAATAGCAACTAAACGACTATATAACAATATAACCAGATACAATATAACTATACAACAACATAACTACATAACCGCACAATCAAACTACCACACAAGGGGTTTGGTAATCTGGTAATTTAGTAATCTGATGATTTAGTTATTTGGTTATTATAGTAATTTAGTTATCCTGCGATATAGTAATCCGGCAATTTAGTAATGTGGTTATCTGACAGCATTTCTATAATATCTTAATCTTGCAACTTTGTTGGCGTTATTTATCTCCAGCGCCGCAAGGTCTATTCTATAATCTGTGTCCTCTGGATAGTTGTTTTTTATTAAATATACCTGTGCGGTTTTTATAACTCTTTGAGCCTTTTTGTAATCAAAATGCTCTTCGGGTTTAAAATATTCTATGTACTTTGCGTCTAGCGCTTTTACTTCAACAAATACTACTGTGCGTTTATCTTTTGCAATAATATCTATCTCTCCAGTTTTGTATGAAAAATTTCTGTCAATAATTTTAAACTCTAAATCTTTTTTAAGATATTTAACTACCAAATCCTCTCCCAAGTTTCCAGTTTTTATATTATTGTGTTTAACCATTTCTTGTGTAGTATAATAACAATATGTTTCCTTTGTCCAGCGAAAATGAACAAACTGCAAAAAGTATCGTAGAAAAGTTAAAAATAGAACGCCGAGAAAGAAGCAATAAACTTCCAGTACTTAGCTTTAGGCGCCTATATAGTATACTAAACGGGGACGAAAAACTCTTTGTAAAAAATCTACTTAACCAAAATCCTAAGACATATGGTTTCAATGGACCATTTTTAGGCATAGAAAAGGTCCCACTTTTTCTCAAAAAAATACGGGGACAAAAATATACGCGTGAGAGAGAAGAAGAGGAAATCGCGCAACAATACTTACCGTTCCAGGTATGGCTGGCATACAAAAAACTAAGCAAAGCAATGAAAAATGAAATTGGCAAAGAGATACTAATCGAATCTGGTTATCGATCTCCTGCGTATCAAGTGCTTACGTTTCTATATTCTTTAGTTGAAAAACATAAGTTGGACTACGAAAAAACATTGAATCTTGTTGCGCTTCCCGGTTACAGCCAACACGGACACCCTCCGCTTCAAGCAATAGACTTTACAACCAAGGACGGCGCGCTTAGAGGTGAAAAAATGGGATTTGAAAATACAAGTGAGTACGACTGGCTATCAAAAAGTGCAAATAAATACCACTTCCACCTTTCTTACCCTAAAAATAATGCACTGGGTATTAGATTTGAACCCTGGCACTGGCACTATCAAAAACAAAATTAAAAACTACAAAAAAAAATGGCGGACCCAAGAATAAAATTTGACTTATTTAGCACATATATAGCAACTATAAAAAACTCCGTCGGAACGAAAATGTTCCGAAATATTTATGTTATAGAAAACAAGAGACGCAGAGATGTCGCAAAAAACGGTAGAGTTTCGTGCGCCGCTTTTGTTTCCTCTGTTTTAGTAATATCCGACAACTTAATAAAATCATCTCACACAACCGTAAAAGGATTACTGGAAGATATGCGGGAAAGTGGCTGGCATAAAATAGACAAACCCAAAAAGGGTGCCGTGCTTGTATGGACACCCTTAAAACAAATGGAAGACTTGTCTAAAGATATTATAAGTTTTCCCTGGGAAAATGAGGACAGGTGGCATCCTGGATTTTATGTTGGCAAAAATACGGCAATAAGCAATAATTCAGATAGCGGGACACCCACAAAACACCCGTGGACTTACAGAAAAGTGGACAGCATTTGGTGGAACGATAGACTAAATAACTAGAACTACTAGCCATTAACCACCCTTTAAATAAACGTTTCAATCCGCCAGCTGGCGGATTGAAACGTTTATTTGTTGATAAATCAAACAATTTGTGGCATTATAAGTTAACAATGACCTCTCAATCAAAAAATAAAAAACTTATATATGACCCTCTCTGGGGCTTAGTAGACGTCACTCAATTTATCCCCATGATAGATATCCCCCAATTCCAAGCGCTAGGCTTTAAGTACCAACTTGGCGTAACTCACTTGCTTTTTCCAGCGGCAACTCACACAAGAAAGGAACATTCCTTCGGCGCTCTAAAAAGAACTCAAATTTTAACTGAAAAATGGGTTAAACGCGGATTTATAAAAGAAAAAGAAGCAAAACTAATGCAGGCATACGCGCTTTGGCACGACCTAGGACATGGACCGTTTTCTCATGTTGTAGAATCTGTAACCAAGGAACTTTGGAATCACGATCACGACCAAAACGGCGCAAAAATTATAGATAATCTAAAAAAACCCGTTACTGAAGTAGGGCTTGATATAAAAGAACTAAAAAAGTTTTTTACTAAAGAAAATCCCCTGTACCTGGGAGTACATGATAAAAATTTGGGCACAGAAAAATTAGACTATCTAAGCCGCGATGCTTATTACACTATTGGAGAAATTCCGGGAGTAGAATATGTCACGGAACATACATATTTTATAGATAAAAAAATAATGATAGATGAAAAAGCAATAGATAACGCGAAAGCGTTACAGGATTTCTATGTAAAAATGTTTAAAACTGTATATTTGCGTAAAAACTCTTCTATCGCGCAACGCATGATGCAAAAAATGATGTTTGATTTAATTAACCTAGAAAAAATAAAGGAAAGTGAAATGTGGGCAATGAGAGATTTTGAAATTTTGAGCCGTCTAATAAATTCCAAAGATAAAAACCTGCGGGAAAGTGTAAATAAATTTTTAGATCGCGATTTACCTCGTACGGCAATAGCTCTAAAAATAAACAGGTTCACAAAAATTGATGAAGTTCAATATAAATCGCAAACTATTATTGGGGTATCTGAAAACCAAATGAAGTCACTTGGCGCATCCCCCATCCTTGAAAGTCCCTCACAGCTAAAGAAGTTGGAGCAGGAGATCGCAAAAATGGCAAAACTGCCCGACAACTCCATACTTGTTGTTCCGCCAACATCTCAAGATCGTTTTGTACCAAAAGATATTGATATATACGTATCTGGAAACTCTTGCGCAAAACTAAGCGACTATTTCAAAGACCACTACCGCTCAATCGAAGAGGAAGGAAAAAGTTACGCTGTGGTCCGCGTGTGCACATTCAAAGAATACCGAGACAAGTTAAGTGATAAAATTATCGCAGAAGAAATAAAAGATTATCTGTTTTCTTTGCTTTAACACAGACTAAAAAGATTTCATCCACTATAGGGTTGCCTGGCAGCCCTATAGTGGATGAAATCTTTTTAGTAGATAGCTATTCTATAGGAGGGGCAAACTAATAAACTCTGATACACAAAGAAAAAGCAGGACTTAATCCTGCTTTTTCTTTGTGTATCAGTTATCATTATTAACCTACAAACTATCCGAAACTGTAAAAATTTTGGTTAACCTTATATTATCAAAAAAACTTACAAACTCCTTCCATATCTTGCCTAAAGAACTAACAGGCGCAATTTCTTTAAAGTCTGGTAGGGGTAATTTAACATCTATTGTATCTGTTTTTGAACACTGGCCGTTACCAGAGTTTGAATCTGTGGCAAGAGTGTTATCTGTAACCCTTAGGATAATTGTTTGGTTCCCGTCACTGCCAAATACTGCTTGGGGATTTTGTTGGGCAGAAGAACTTGGGGTTGTGTCAGCTGGAAATGTCCAGTTCCAAGATTGACTTGCGCTTCCTGAATCAAAAATAGTTTGATCTCCAAATTGTACAGGCTCTCCTTGGGAGGGCTTTTGAGGCGCCCAAGAAAAATCTACAAACGGATATGGATGAAGAAGAGTTCTAAATGAAGTTCCGGCTGAAAATCCACTGCCTGCGTCCGAGGCATCATATACTTGCACTCTCCAATAGTATGTCCTATTAAATGCCAGTTGTCCGTCTCCGTCTGCGATTCCGTCTGTAAATTCTGCCACCGGAGTAGAGGAAATAGCTATAAATCTTTCCTCGGCTCCACTTGCCACCTTTCCAGAATCAAATTGCAAATTTTGTTGAGTAAAGGATGGATTTCTTGAAACCTGCAATCTATATGCTGACTGGCTTGAACTTTCTAAATCAGAAAAATCCCACCTAAAACGTTCCCTAGCTATGCACGAGGGGCCAGAACCGATAACTAAACTGGCGGGCGAAGTGATTACTGTGGGGGGAGTATTTATTAATGTACAAACCCTATCTCCATTTGGATCCTCGTAACCTGCGGGCATAGTTGCTTGTACTCCTCCGAGATTTGTACACAAATCTATAATACATGCTTGCGTATTGCATGCTTGCGAATCGCTTGTGCTTGTGCATGAAGTCGTATCCCTATTAATCGCAAGACGAGTGCGTGTTTGAGTGCCACCGCCACAAGGTTCAGAACAAGCACTCCAGACACTCCATTCAGAATATATACAACATCTGTCATCCAAAGAACATCTTTTTTCATTTGGATACGGAGCGCAAACTGTTCGTTCTTGCGGAACTTCTGTCGGATCACATTTCTCGCCTCCTCCACAACTGCCGACGGTCGTCCACGGTCCTTTGGCGCATGAATCACAAGACCGATGAGGTGTACAACTTATAGACCCCGCGCAGTTAGTTTTTAAACCAGAATCGCATATACCGCAAGTAGGCGTAGACGCACTACATATTTGCGTACAAACCCTATCTCCATTTGGATCTTCGTAACCCGCAGGCATAGTTGCCTGATTCCCTGCAATGTTTGTGCATACATCGCTAACGGGGCAAGTGGGAAGGTTTACCCCGTCCCATCTTATGGTAGTACTCCCAGATGGACAGGCGGCTTCTGAAGGAGCCTTGCCATCTACATTGGCCCTAACAGAATTAACCGGAGTACTGCCGTTACAACATATTTTATACCGCCCGCCCACGGTACAATTACAATATCCTGCCCTCAAATACGGCGAAGGACCTGGTTCGTCATATTTATCTGCGGTTGAGCATGAGCTTGTGGTATAGATGAGTCTCCAACTACATGCATATCTACCCGTTCTCCTGCAAGAGGTAGTGTACTTACTCCATGTGTTAGTCTTGCTATTTGGGCCACAGGCCTCTCCACACCCTCCTGAATCGGTACGACTAGGACCATTATTACAGACTACGTTCGCGCCGGAGGGAGGACTACACCTTACTGGATCACATGATCCCAAACCACCATCCGCCCGATATGGCTGATAAGCGCGAACTATGCTGAAAAAACCAAAAAACACAGCTACACTAACTGCCAAAAAAAGACTATGTTTAAGATATCGCTTATTCATTAATAAAATATTTTTTGGACAACTCTTCGTCGTCTATTAAACTTTTAGCGACAGTGTCCATGCTCATAAATTGTATAAGCAAATTATAGTTATCAAGAACAGCGGGGCCCTCAACCACTTCTGCAATCACGTGTCCCTCCTTATCTATAGAACCTCCCTTTGTTGAATCAATAATCCCTAAATTTTCTTGGGCTATTTTTTCCAAAGATATCGCTCCAGCCACAAAAACTCCTGTGGTAAAACTATCCACAACACCATTCGGATCATGCTCAAGAACAACCCAGCTCGTTTTATCGTTCCAGTCCCAATCTAAATCAGTTCCGGCCATTAAATATCCTTCAAAGGGCGCTAGTACTCTTGTTCCAACAGGTAAGCTAAACGCAAAAAGACTATATCCCTTAGAATCTTTGACAATGGTCCAATCGTCGCAATATTGTTGTTCAAGAATTAAACACTTGCCCGCTGACACTGATGGGAGTCCCTCTTTTTTAAAATCTTCTTCCAATAAAGAGTCTTCATTCTGGGACGCCCGAAATAAATATAAGAACAAACCCAGAAGAATCACCGAAACTAATGCAAATATTATTAATAGTATGGTCTTTTTGCTTTTCATGTATTTATAACTAAGCAACGGTGTTCGTCTTTTTTTAGCTCCGAGGTTTAATTAAATTATATATCACACTCCCAATAAACTAAAACCTAATCCTAACAAATTTTTAACAATATATGGAGTTGGGTGAGCGGGTTTGAGGCCCACTCACCCAACAGTCTCAAGGAAGATAGCTGAAAAACTCGCGCATTAGGTCTTCGTCTTCTTCGTACCCTCCGGTGTCTGGATTGAATGTGGTTAAGCCAATCAATACATTGATTTGACTTTCTAGATCAACCATCACCTTGGCAGGATCTGTAACTACAGCGATTACCTCCCCCCTCTTCTTCACTCCCGGCTCTGCAAAAGTGACACTGTGACCCGTGAGAATTAAAAGATAATCACCTGACATATCTTCTCCCTGGAAAAATAATCCAGCAGGAACGTTGTGTCCGGCAATAAAAGAATTTGCCTGTGTATCAAGGTAACCATCAAATGGCGCCAGTATTTCACTCCCACTCGGCAAAATGTACCCAACACCTGCCAATTTTGATTCTGGCTGATACCCTATGTCTCCCAGTGAAATTGGAATGCCTTTTGGATATTCGGCCGGATCAACGATATAAATACCGTTTGCCGGAGGAATTACTTGTATCGTCGTAGTCGTAACTGGAATTGTCGTGGTCGTAGTTGTAGTGGTTGTCGAAGGAACTGCAGTTGTGGTCGTCGTAACTGGCGGCGCAGTTGTAGTCGTAATTGTCGGCTCTGCGGTAGTACTTGTGGTAGGAACAGCGCCTTTGCCACTACATGCCGTAGCAACAAAGAAGATAAATGTCAGCATTAGTGCAAAAGAACGCGCGAACTTGGACATGTTGTTTACCTCTTTCTTGGTGATCTTGCGTTCTCAACGTGCGCGTGGCACGCAAGAACTCCTTACTGCCTCCAGTATATCGCTCATTTGACAAATAGTCAATAGTATTGTAAAAAACATTCTCTTCTGCAAAAATAACCTAAAACCAAAAAACGTCTACCAATCTATAATTCAGTAGCAACACAATCATACGGGAGGAGTTCGTTTAATTCTTTCCTCGTTAATTCGTCTCTGGCATAAATTTCATCTAAGCGCTTAGTATAATCTTCCTGTTCTAGCAGGGGTAAGCTACTAAAGCCTTCACAAAGTATTTCTAAATTATTTGGCTTGATTATATCTGTTTCATTCTTGGGCTTGGGTGAAACTCCTTTGTCAAAACCATTTCCAAAATAAAAGAAAGACCCCGCTCCAAGAATGACGACGCCGAGCACGATACTCAAGATTAGCTGTTTATTTAAATGCGGCAAAACTTTAATCTTTTTCATAAATTTTATTGCGGTAAATAACCTCCAACTCATTTACTTATACTTAATTTTAATATTAAACTCCGCGTAAAGCAAAAAAGTTTTCCACCTATAAAAAATCCGCATCAACGTGCGGATTTTATTAAGGCTCAATCATTATGCATTCGCCGGGACACTCTTCGGCCGCTTCTAGCACAATAAAAAAATACCCGCAAATGCAGGTATTTACACTAAATCTTTTTCAAAATAATCAATTAAATCCGCTGGCAATTGCGGTACTTCTCTGCATCCCATATCCCCGCGTAAAGATTGTGTGGCTAAATCTCCTGTAGCAACCGCTTGGCGCGCGGCAATCGGAGAAACAGTTATCTTTTTACCATCCCTAACATATCCAATAAATTCTTCTACAATCCTTGGGTCTGCTCCTCCGTGGCCACCAGCCGGGGGCAACACCCGCAGTATTTCTCCTTCGCTATATCCATCTACCCTATTTTTTAAAATCCTTATTTGGCTGCTACCAATATTTTCTATTCTTCCTTCCGTACCTATAAATGTGTAGTTGCGCCATGCGTCAGGCGTGAAATGACACTGCTGATACGACGCAAATACTCCATTGTCAAATACCATATTTACTAAACTTACATCTTCAACATCCATATCGGGGTTAAGATTCTCTTGGCCCAACGGTGGCCAATTTTCAGGCACAGAAAATTGTCTAATCGTAACCCTACTTTCTGCTTTTAGGTAGTCCTCGCGCTTACTTGGATCCAACGCCCTGCCGTAAGTAGTTAAACCTCCCATAGCATGCACAAAGCGAGTATATCCACCACCCAACCAATGCATAACGTCTATGTCGTGTGCGGCCTTCTGTAATAATAGACCATTTACATATTTTCTTTGAGCATGCCAATCCTTAAAGTATGCATCTCCGCCGTAAGAAACAAAGTGTCTGCACCATATTGTAACAATTCTTCCTATACTCCCTGAATCTATAATGCTTTTCATGGCCAATATAAGTTCCATGTGTCTCATGTTGTGTCCAACATAAACTTTTTTATCTACCCTACGCGCTGTCTCTAAAATTCTGTCGCATCCTTGCGTTGTAATAGCCATGGGCTTTTCTAAAAATACATGCTTACCAGCTTCAAGTGCGGCTACGGCTTGTTCTTCGTGTAAAAAATCCGGAGTCATTATAAATATCGCAGATATCTCTGGACAATCTAACAGATCTTGGTACTGGGTACTGGTAAACGTATCCCCGGCAAACGGTTTATTTTTAAACATGGCCAAAATTTCTGGTTTTATATCTGAGACGCCAACCAAAAATAATCCCTCATCGGGATTGTGCATATAGTCCACCATGCCGGTTCCCAGACCGCGCAGACCTAAACCCACCACCCCAACTCCGAATTGCTTCACTTGTGCTCCCGTCTACTCACAAGAACTAAACATAAAATACATAAAAAAAGAGCCCTAGTCAATGGGCCTTGGGACGTAAAATAAAATAGTACAATTTATTCCGTCGTAAGCCTGCCTGCGGTAGGCAGGCGGGAACGAAGTGGCAGCGTGGAATAAATTGTGCTATTTGTTAAAAAAAGAGTTTGTATAATTTATTTCGTCGTAAGCCTGCCTACCGCAGGCAGGCGGGAATGAGCGTAGCGAATGGCAGCGTGAAATAAATTGTACAAACTCTTTTTTTAATAAACTGTACTATTTTTTATTTTACGTATCTATGTTTTAAAACAATTCAATATACTGCTTAGAAACTTAGCGCGGCAAAAAATCCTCAAATTTATCCCGTCTACGAATAAGTTTATCTTTTTTGCCTTGGATTAAGATTTCCGCCGGCAACAACCTCCCATTATACCGCGAGCTCATGGCAAAACTATGAGCTCCAGCGTCCCGAATCACCAACAAATCGCCCTCGGAAATAAATGAAATTTGTCTATCTTTTGCAAACACATCAGAACTTTCACAAATATTCCCCACAATAGTAACCTTCTGCTTGCGTCCATTCGGATTACTGATGTTGTCAACTTTGTGATACGCGCCATACATGGCAGGCCTAATTAAATGAGTCATTCCAGAGTTGGTTCCCGCCACCAATTCCCCGGCGGGAGTCTTTTTTATACTTGTTACCTCCATCAATAAGTTGCCCGCCTGACCGGTTAGGTAACGCCCGGGTTCCAGCAGTAAAAGAATATCTTTACCCAACACAAAAGACAACTCTTTCATTTTTTTAGAAATCCAAATACCGTATTTTTTAACATCCACGGACTTATCTTGAGGCTTATATGGTATTCCCAATCCCCCGCCTATGTTGATATATCTTAGATTTTCAAACTCTTGAGCAATTTTTATAGTAGTTTCAGTCGGCGCAAAAAAACTATCAACACCTAAAATGCCAGACCCTATATGCTGATGCACGCCTATTATTTTCAATCCGTATTTTTTAGCAATTTCTTTAATTTTATTAACATCTTTATAGTAAATTCCAAAAGTATTATGCATGCCCGCGGTTACCACTTTTGCGTGGTGCCCTGCCCCAGAGGCTGGATTAATCCTTACGCCAACTTCTGCACCCTTAGCTAATTTTCCAACTTGCTCTAACTGGCTCAACGAATCAGCGTGAAAATAAGTTTTATGTTTTATTATGTATTCTAGTTCTTGGCGAGAAAAATTACGTCCGGTTACGGAAATTTCATTAGCAAGCGCTCCTGCTTTTTTTGCCAAAAATAATTCTGTTGGAGAACCAGCGTCAAAACCCACTCCTAAATCTCTTAATAATTTCAAAATGTATAAATTGCTATTTGCTTTTATAGCAAAAAGTATGCGTTTTGGTTCGTAGCTTATGGCGACTTTCAATGCTTTGAATTGACGCTCCATAACAGAAACATCATAAACGTAAAGCGGAGTTCCGTATTTTTTTGCTAAAGCTTTAAATTGTGCGTTGGAAATCATACTTTTAGAAATCACACTTATTTTAACCTTTCAACATACTCACCTTTCTCTGTATTTATCTTTATAATATCGCCTTCCTCTATAAAAAGCGGTGTCTGAATTTTGGCGCCTGTTTCTATTGTAACCATCTTTGTCCCTCCGCCTGCTGTATTACCTTTTACATTCGGGGGAGCATCTACAACCTTGTAATCAATCTTTATAGGCAACTTAACGCCTATAAACTCATCGTCAAAATATTCAACCACAACCAATAACCCCCCTTTTAAAAACTCCTTCTCATAAACTAAATCTGACTCTTTTATACTAACTCTGTTTGATTTGTCATTGGGGTCACTAAAAACGCACTCTCCCCTGTGGTTATATATAAATACAAGCTCCCTTTTTTCAATATCTGCAGGCTCAAAACGCTCATTAGAGCTTACGTTTTTTGAAATTATGGATCCCGTGACTAAATTTTTCAACTTCAACTGAACGGTTGCCCCCTGGCGTCCTTTCTTCATATGCGAGCTCTCCAAAACTTTATGTGGATGACCCCCCAAAATAAACACAGAATCTCTTTTTAAATCATTTGCCGAAATCATGTTATTTTTTTGACTTCCAAATTATTTATTGCCTCTTGGACAGCGTCCTGAAGCTTAAGTTTTTCTTCCCACTGCGCAATTTCCTGTAGCTTTGCTTTCGTTTTTGGATTAGCGGAACTCAATACCGTACAGCAATCTTCAAACGGTAAAATTGAAATTTCGTAGGTATCTATACGTTTTGCAATCTCAATAGTCTCTAGCTTATCAAATCCAACGAGGGGTCGCAATATGGGAAAGTTGATAGCATAGTCCACCGCGGCGATATTTTCTATGGTTTGACTTGCAACTTGTCCTAAACTTTCTCCGTTAATTAAAGCTTTGTAATTCTTTTTTTGGGCAATCTCTTTGGCAATTTGCACCATAAATCTTCTATGCAAGAGTGTCCATAATCGTTCTGGCGCTTTTTTTGATTCTACCTGAATTCTTGCTAAGTTTACAAGATACAACTGAATTTCCCCCCCATTAAAAACAGCCAACTTGCGACATAAATCTACCACCTTTTCTTTTGCTTTTTCCCCAGTGTAGGGCGGACTGTAAAAATGCACAGCATCAATTTTCATTCCACGCTTTTGACTCATCCATCCAGCAACAGGGCTATCTATGCCCCCTGAAAGCAACAATAATCCTGTGCCACTTATGCCCACGGGGAGTCCTTTAGGACCCGCAACTTCATCTTTGCTTGAATATAAATATATGCTAGATTTCTGCACTTCCACAAATATGCTAAAGTCAGGATTTTTAACATCCACTGTTAACATTTCGCCAAACTTATTAAGAACCGCCTCACCCAGTTCCTGGTTTAATTCCATTGAACTTTTTTCAAACTTTTTATCTGCTCTGCGAGCTTCTATTTTAAAAGTTTTGGCGCCATTTTCAACCTCTTTGCCTGCGATTTCATGTGTAATTTTTACAGCTTCTTTCAAGTTTGGTTCAACTTCATACGCTTCAACAAAACTGTGGATTCCAAAAATAGGTTTTAGGTTATAGTTGCTAGGTTTTAGGTTGTAAAGATAAATTCTTCCCTGCCCTATGATAATATCTTTATTGCTTAAACCTGTGCTTGCTTTAATATTTTTAATCAGTCGACCTATAAATTCATCTCTATTTTTACCCTTAAGCCAGATCTCTCCAAGTTTTATTAAAATAACTTTTTCCATTTATACTCTTAGTTCTTTTAACTTATTTTTCAAAACTTTACATGTGAAATCTATATCTTTCTCGCTTGTGAAACGGCTCAATCCAAAACGCAGGCTTCCAGTTATATACTCGTCTGGCACCTTTATTTCTTCTAAAACATGACTAGCCCCGCGATTTGCAGATGAACAAGCAGATCCGCTAGATACGTATATGCCCTCTAGCTCAAGGGCATGAAGCAAAATTTCAGCAGGAACCCTCTCAAAACTTACATTCAATGTCATCAATATCCCATTCTGGGGGGAATTTATTCTTACTCCCTCCATGTCTCCCAAATATTCCAAAAACTTGCTTCGCAATTTTTCAAAGTGTTTTTTCTTAACCTCAAAATCTTCGTACATCAGCTCAACTGCTTTCCCAAAACCAACGATTCCTGCCACATTTTCTGTACCGCTACGCATTCTGTTTTCCTGATTTCCACCGTGTATCAGTTTTTCTATATTTACACCTTCTTTTATGATTAGCGCACCGACACCCTTTGGGCCATGTACTTTGTGAGAGCTTAAAGCATATAGGTCAATGCCTTCTAGATTAATCTCTAGTTTGCCAAGCGCTTGCACGCCATCTGAAAAAAATATAATATCTTTTTTTTTGTTTTTGCATGCTCGCGCTAAATCATTTATCGGATAGACGGTTCCTATTTCATTATTTACATGCATTATTGAAACTAAAATTGTTCTATCGGTTATAGAGTCTACTAACTCATCCTTGTTAATGCGCCCCTCACCGTCTACATCTAAATAGGTAACCTCAAAACCCTTGCTTTCTAGATACTGGCAGGTGCGCAATACCGCCTTGTGTTCTGTTTTTTGAGTAATTATGTGGTTACCGCTTTTTTGATGCGCAAACGTAGCTCCCTTTACTGCCCAGTTATCACTTTCCGTTGCGCCAGAAGTAAAAATAACTTCAGAACTTTTCACACACAAGATACCTGCAATTTTACGACGCGCTTCTTCAATGCCACGCATGGCTTCAACTCCCTTTATGTGCAAACTTGAAGGATTGCCAAAAAATTCCTCCATATAGGGCAACATGGCCTCTTTTACTTTCGGGTCTAGGGGAGTAGTCGCATTGTTGTCAAGATAAATTTTATTCACTTCGTTCATAAAATATTAGTAACCAGCAACAAGTAACTTGTAACAAGTAATTATTTTTGTTTTTCAATAGACCTTATTAAACCATTAATTAACTTCTCTACATCCTTGCTTGTTTCGCCTAACTGCTGACAGCTCTCTTTGTCTATTAATTTTAAATCTCTGGCCAAAAGTAGGAAATTCTGCACTTCTGCCACAGAACCCCTTGCTTGATAATAAAATCTTATTTTGTCGTTGTAGTGATATCGCGCAAATCCCTCTGCCATATTGGCTGTAACTGAACTTGAGGCTCTCCTCAACTGACTAGTTATCCCAAACACTTCTTCTTTGGGAAACCTTTCTGTAATTTGGTAAATTTTTATGATCAACTGGTGACCCTTTTTCCAAGCGCCCAAGTCATAAAAATTTTTAATGGAATTTTCGTTCATTTTACTAGTTACTAGTTGTTTGTTACTTGTTACTAATTATTTCAAATAGTATTTCTCCTTTATATCCTGATTAACTTTTTCTTCCAGTTTTTCTTGTTTCTTTATGGCTTCTTTTTTTAACTTTTCAAGCTCTTTATCGCTCATTTTACCCAGTTCTCCTGTTCGTTTTTTTAAATAAGTCTTTTTATTTTTTAATGGATCGTCTAACACCTCGTCTAAAAGAACGTTTAATACCTGTCCCACTTTTGGACTAGGCTTAATATCTAAAAATTTCATTACCTCGTTGCCGGAAACTTTCAACATGCCAACAGAGATAGCGTCCTTTTGTACTTTATCTATCATGTAGCGAAGATGACGAAGGCGATATGGTTCGGGCTTTGGAACGCCAGAACCCATTCTGTCGCAAATCCTTACTTTAATCAAGTCGTCCATATTTTGAGAACCAACCTTCGCGATAAGACGACGGACAGAGCTTTCCGTAACTTCGTCCACATTATAGTAAAACAGGTGATAGCGCACTAAAGATACCACCCGTTCAATAAATTCACGTGAAAAATTAAGTCGCTCAAGGGCTTTACGCGTTATGCGCGCGCCCACAACTTCGTGGCCGTAAAAGGTTGCCTCTTCTCCTTCGCCTCTCTTTGTTTGGGGTTTACCAACATCGTGAAATAATGCGGCAAAACGCACGTGCGTAGGGTAGTCGTGTTCTGCGGCCCATTTAAGAGATAGGGCATTATGTTCAAAAACAGTATATATATGATGTTTTGATTGGTCTACCCCAACACCTTTTGCAATCTCCAGTAAAACAAGCTCTAGGAGCCCCGTATCTTTCATAAACAAAAGTCCATTATAGGCGCTTTTCGCGTTTATTAGTTTCACCAGTTCGTCTCTTACCCTTTCGCTGGCTATCAGTTTTATTAAGTGCGCATTTTTTATAATAGCCTTAAATGTCTCCTCATCAATTGTAAAATTTAACTGCGCGGCAAAACGCACACCTCTCATAAGGCGAAGTGCGTCTTCGTTAAATCTCTCATGCGGATCTCCCACCGCTTTTATAAATCCCTCTTTTAGATCTTTTTTGCCGTTAAACAAGTCAACAAGTTTGCCATCAGCGCTCATGGCAAGAGCGTTAATGGTAAAATCTCTGCGAGCTAAGTCCTTTTCAAGCGACTCTGTAAACTTAACCTCATCTGGATGGCGTTTATCAGAATACTTTGCTTCAACTCTATAAGTTGTAACTTCTATAACCTTAAGTATTTCGTCTTTAGAATCTGTTTTCACCCCGACTGTTCCAAATGTGTTTTCGTAAAAACTATCTGGAAACAGTTTTTGAATAGCTTGAGTTTTAGCATTGGTCGTGATATCCCAGTCCTTGGGTTTTTGTTCTAATAAAATATCGCGCACGCATCCGCCTACAACATAAGCCTCAAAACCTGCTTTTTCTAATGTCTTTAATACTTTTTCTACCTCTTTTGGTATTTTCATTATCAGTTACATTTCCTAAGACTTTCTAGGGGAAACTTCCTGGGGGTTGAATCTCCTGGGGGTTGAACCCCCAGGAGATTGCCGCTTATTACTTCCGACTTCTAATTTCCTGTTGATTTCCCGGGGGTTCAACCCCTGGGAAATGTGCATTAAAACGTATCCGCTCTAATAATATTATTCTCCGCTTTAAAATTTATCCAGTCTTCAACAATTCTGCGACAACTACTTTCTCCTCCAAATAAGTTTAAATAAAAATCTCTTTCTGTAACTAGAGGGAAATTAGAATTTCCAATATAATCACAATAACTAGACCACCTATACCTTTCCAAAAAATTTAGTGCGTTGTTCTTGTTTTTAACTATTAATTCTTTCCAATCCGACTCCACTAGTTCTACAGGATTTGTATGAACATAGCTAAATATAACCATTAATTGTTCGTTAGTCTTAATTTTAACACTTCTATATCTACCCTGAAATATGCCACCCATACCACTCCTATTGTACTTCTCATTAAAATATCCCGTATATCCATTGCCTAATTTCTTCATAAATAGAGATATACCGCCATCGTTTATCTCTCTCAAAATTAAATGAAAATGATTGCGCATAAGAACAAGGGCTAAAATAGCAACTATCGGCTTACGTTGTTTAACACTTCTAGCCTCTAACTTCTTAGGGGTTGAACCCCCAGGAAGTCGTCTTTCGTCATTCTTTAAGTCTCCTATAACAATAAGCTCCTTGTTATTAAACCAATATAATGATTCAATAAAGCGCAAATAATCTTTATCGTCTAAAAATATATCGCGTTTATCATATCCGCGATTATATACATGGTATATTCCATTTATTTCAAAATCTCTAGGTGGTGAAGCCATAAAGTCAACCTATCATACAATTCCTGGGGGTTCAACCCCCAGGAATTGTAAATTAGCCACCGAGTCCGCCGAAAGGGCGAATAAACTCCGCGAGGCGAACCAAAACTCTTTGACTTTTCCTACGTGGTGCTCCCGGGAGGACTCGAACCTCCAACCTTCTGGTCCGAAGCCAGACACTCTATCCGATTGAGCTACAGGAGCTATACTTTGCTCAGAAAATATTCTGAGCCACGGAAGAACTAAAAACAAATTCAAGTTACTACTTGCTTGCCGTCCGAAGTCTTGACGAAGGATGGCCCTTCCGAAGCCCACAATGAAATAAGGGGCGTAGGAGGGAGCTACAGGAGCATATCGTTATTTATACCACACGCTATGCTAAAATTCAATTGAGAAGTTGACTTTAATTTAAAATTATGTTAGGATTGAGACAGCGTACGAAATCCGTACAAGGGAGGTGAAAAGTGACTGCTCAACAAACTAAACAGCCCGATATGTACCAGCCGGGGGATAATGGGAAGGCGACTGCGGTATTAGTTCTAATGCCAGACCCAACCAATACATACCTTGGCATTCCATTAGTGAAGGACGAAAAGCATCCTAATCCAAAATGGAAACTACCAGGAGGTAGAGGAGAGGGTGAAGAAAGCCCTTCAAAGACAGGGGTCAGGGAGTTGCTAGAAGAAACTGGTGTTAGTGTAATCCAGTCCCAGTTGTTCCCTCTTACTGAACCAGAGGATAGACACACCAATACATTTTTCCTGTACTGGACTGTTCTTCCCCAGTACCAACCCCTTAAGGACAGGGGAACAGTAGATAAAGAACTTGTGGGATTTTTCTCGGTAGAGGAAGTTATGGAAATGGTGGAGCGGGAAGAATTTCTGCGTTCCCATGGAAAATTCCTATATCCACTTTTTAAGTATCTGCGAAGCCAACATCCCCAATTCGTTACCGCCTGAAAGAACATAAATACGTCTACTCTGTGTAGGCGTATTATTATATCTGGGGATTAGAAAATAGTGACTAAATATTTTATATCTGATAGAATTATTATGTTGCATTAATAAAAAGTATGGAAAAAATTTTTAATAGAATACTATTTGGGGTATTGATCATATTTATCGCGACACTTCCGATATCTCCACAAATTACTGAAGCAGATACAAGAGGGGGCGGACTAATCCCTTGCGGAGGAACTGAAAACCCTTGCGGTGTACGGGATCTATTTGTTCTACTGCACAATGTGGTGGATTTTGGTATTACAAAACTGGCTCCCATATTCGTTGTAATGATGCTCGTAATTGGAGGGTTCCACATACTAACTTCGGCAGGTAATCCGGGGCGCGTTACCAAGGGTAAGGACCTAATAAAATGGGCCTTAATCGGTTATGCGATAGTATTATTGTCATGGATCATTATAAATACGATATTTAGTCTCATCGGCCTTGCCAATTGGACGGGGTTAAACAAATGGTGGGAAATAAAACTATAACAATACAGTTAGTAGTGAGTAGTTGGTAGGGAGTAGTGGATAACAACAAAAAACCCGCCCATAGCTCAATCCGGCAGAGCAGCTCCCTCTTAAGGAGAAGGTTTCAGGTTCAATTCCTGATGGGCGGACACTCTAGAAAACGGCTCGTACTACTTCAATAATACTGGACATTTTTCATACAAAAATCCTTGATTTAACAAATATAGTATGGTAGCATAGATAAATATGGCATTAAAAACAGATTCTAAACAAAAAGTTATAGAAGACTACAAATTACATCCAGCCGATACGGGTTCCGCAGAAGTTCAAGTAGCTGTTCTAACAGAAGAAATTAACAAACTAGTTAAACATCTTAAGAAACATAAAAAAGACGACCACTCCAGACGCGGTCTTTTAATGATGGTTTCAAAAAGAAAAAGATTATTGGATTATCTCTCACGTGAAAACGAAAAGAGGTACAAAAATCTAATCAAAAAACTAGGATTAAAAAGATAATCATGGTAGAACCTATTACATATCCGGCTCAACGAGTTGCTGTTTTGATAGATGTTCAGAACTTTTATCACTCCGCAAAAAACATATACAAACGCCGAGTAAACTTTAAAGAAATACTAAAACACGCTGTTCAAGATAGGCAACTAATACGCGCCTACGCATATGTCGTTAGCACAGAAAGCGGGGAAGAAAAAGATTTTTTTGAAGTTCTTAAGGGCATGGGGATTGAAATACGCGTAAAAGACCTGCAAATATACTACGGCGGATTAAAAAAGGCCGATTGGGATGTTGGGGTTGTAATAGATGCAGTGCGCTTATGTAGCTATGCGGATGTGATAATTTTAATGAGTGGAGATGGTGATTTTATACCTCTTGTTGAATACCTTAAAAACAAGGGGGTGCAGACAGAAGTTCTTGCGTTCGGACGCAGCGCATCAGCAAAGCTAAAGGAGTCAGCAGACTATTTTATAGACTTAGATGAAGCACCGGATAGGTTTTTACTAAAAAAGAAACTATAAAACTTAACAAGCAATTTATAGATTTAAACAGAGAAAGAAAGACAAAGATTGAATTACTGTAGGTGCGGCAACTCAATCTTTGTCTTTACTCTAAATCTACAAATTGCATTTTAGAAATGCAAAAAAAAGAATATTCTATTGAACTTGGGGGTGAAACGCTAACTCTCCGTTTTTTAAATTGGGCACAACAAGCAGATGCTTCTGTTTTGGCTCAACTAGGTGAAACAGTTGTCTTGTCTACTGTTGTTATGGGAAAGAAAGAGAGTGCCTTGTCTTACTTTCCCCTAACTGTCGAGTACGCAGAAAAATATTATGCTGCCGGAAAAATAGGGGGTGGTAGATTTAATAAAAGAGAAGGAAGACCGTCAAATGACGCAACACTAAAAGGCAGGCTAATAGACAGAACAATAAGACCGCTATTTAATAACTCCATGAGACGCGATGTTCAGGTTGTAAGCACTATACTAAGTTATGATTATAAAAATACTCCAGAAATTTTGGCGCTCATTGCCTCTTCCACCGCGCTATGCATATCAAACATACCGTGGGACGGGCCAATTGGAGCTGTGAGAATGGCAAAAATAGACGAACACTGGAAAATAAATCCCAGCGCCGAAGATAAGGCAAGCTTTAGCGCTGATATAATCGCTTCCGGACCAAAAGGAAAGATAAATATGATAGAGATTGGGGCTAACGAGGTGCAGGAAAAAGACTTGGTGGACGCCTTGAGTATAGCGCAAAAAGAAATAGATAAACTTGTTGATTTTCAATTAAAAATTCAAAAAGAAATTGGCGAAAAGAAAGAACAAATAGAGCTACGGGAGGCACCGCAGGAAATTCAAAAAGAAATACGAGGAAATTTTGAGCAAAAAATAAGGTCTCTCATAATAGAAAACTCCACTAAAGAGGGTAAAGAGGAGTTGAATACTCTCACCGATGAATTAAAAAAATACCTAGAGGAAAAATATACTGAAAATAACCCTCAATACATAGACAGGGGTTTAGAATATTTTGATAAGCTGATAGATGAGTTAGTGCACGAAGCGGCTCTTAAACACAATAAAAGGGTAGATGGCCGAGCATTTGATGAAATTAGAAATCTTTCTGCAGAAATATCCATCTTGCCTCGAACGCATGGATCTGGAATATTTATGAGGGGTCTTACGCACGTACTGTCTGCGGTAACCCTTGATTCACCCGGGGAAGAGGAGCTAAGCGATGCAATGGAGGGAGAGGCTAAAAAACGTTTCATGCATCACTACAACTTTCCTCCATACTCTGTGGGGGAAGTTGGATTCTTCCGCGGACCGGGCAGAAGAGAAATAGGGCACGGAGCGTTAGCAGAAAAAGCGTTACAACCGCTTATTCCTGTTCTTGAAGAATTCCCATATGTTGTACGAGTAGTAACCGAAGCCATATCCAGCAATGGTTCAACTTCCATGGCTTCTGTTTGTGGAAGCTCTCTTGCCCTTATGGACGCTGGTGTTCCTATTAAAAACCATATAGCTGGAATTGCCATGGGTCTAATAACAGACGGTAAAAATACAAAAATTCTAACAGATATTCAAGGCCCAGAAGATCATTACGGCGATATGGACTTTAAAGTTGCTGGAACAAGAAATGGGGTGACAGCCGTACAACTAGACGTAAAAATAGGTGGTTTGGATACAGACTTAGTCACTTCCGTACTTGAACAAGCAAAAAAAGCAAGATTACAAATAATCGAACTGCTAGAAAAGACCATACCAAGCCCGAGAGAAGAAATATCTAAATACGCACCGGTGATAGAATTTATTAAGATAGAACCCTCCACCATAGCAATATTAATAGGAAGCGGTGGAAGAACTATCAAGGAGTTAATGGCACAAACAAACACCGAGATTGATGTCGAAGATGATGGTAGCGTATATGTCAGTGGAGCATTAAGAGAAGAGGTTCAAAAAGCAATTAAGCGAGTTGAACAAATAACTCATCAGGTAGAGATCGGAGAAATATATGAAGCCAAAGTAGTGCGTATTGCGGACTTTGGAGCATTTGTAGAACTGACCCCCGGGCAAGACGCGCTTGTTCATGTTTCAGAAATTAGTTCAAACTATGTAAAAAATGTAAGCGATATAGTAAAGGTAGGGGATACTATACGGGTAAAAGTAATAAAAATTGACGAAAGTGGAAAAATTGCGGCCTCTGCTCGCTTCAACGACGCAAACGAAACAAACAAAACAAGTGGAAAACACGATAACGCTATGAGTTAAAATTTTGTGATAATATGAAGCTATGGTAAAGCAAACTTTTCTAGGAACAATTAGAACAATGCAAGATGATATAAAAGGAGCTCCACAAAAGTCTCTGGAATACTCTGATCAACCTGATTCTATGGCCGTTCCTGCGCCAAAAAAAACTCCAGAACCCCCACATTTTAAACCACGACCAACGCCTCTACCCGTACATAGCCTGCCCACAGAAGAAACCCCGAAACCTCCAATTTTAAAATCATCACCGACACCGCTACCGCCACTACCTCAAATTAAATTAGAAGCTCAACCTACTACAACTCATGCTACTCCACCTATAAATCTTCCTTTTCAAAAAAAATCATCAAGAGATATACTTGATGAGCTTTTGCCTATGGAGGATAATGAATTTGCGTCAACACAACCACAAAAAATAGTGCTACCAGGCACCGAAAAAGAAGAAGAGAGAATAGAACAAGAAATTTTTCCAAGTCCCAACTTTCCAAAAGAAGAAACGCCAGAACAGTTGTTGGGGCTGGGTGACATAGGTGAAATAAATGATATAGAAAGAACCATTGAAGCTCAGACCGTTCCTTCTACTGCGCCTCTGCGCCCAATACACGCACCGATACCACCAAAAGCGCCGGCGCCAATGCTTCCAACACAAAATACTCCAACGCCACCACTTCTCACTACTACAAAAATGAAAAGAAAAAAAATATTTTTATCAAAAACAATCCTTCTCACAACGTCATTCGTAGTAATCGGAGCGGTGCTTGTTGGTGGTGGGCTATATTTTATATTCTCAAACAAAGACGACTCACAGGTTTCCCAAGAACCTGAAAAAATAGATACTGAAAAGACGGAGGATTTGGATTTAACACCTCCAAAAGCACTGGTAAGCCCCGATTTTATACTAGAAAATATAGTCGTACAAGATGCACTTAAAAACACCTTGCTTGGAATGTTTGACGACTTAAAACAGGCTAATTTTACAAAAAACACGATTACCTATGTACCCATAAGGTTAAAGGGCGTGGTGGTTGACCGAAAGGCTCAATTTTTAAAACTACAAACCTTTTTTAGCGGATTAGACATAGCCTATCCCAAGGAACTGTTTGACGCTGTAGAATCTAATTTTATGCTCTACATATATTCCCCAGGAGATGAAGAAAGAATAGCTTGTCAAAACAACCTCGTAAGCGAAGAGGAGTGTTATGGACCGCGTCTGGGTATAGTTATACAGGCACAAGAAGGTAAACAAGAACAACTAACAAAACTCATGACAGAGTGGACAGACGTGGCTAAAACATCAGGTCTGGAACAGTTTGTTTTAAATAGCCTAACCAAAATGCCATCGGAAACAGTATTTGAACAAGGAGTATACAAAAGCACAAACGTACCGTCTGCGCCGGAAGTTGCCGTACATTACATGAATTTACAAATGGCAAAATATAACAATTTAGGACTTTCGGGAACGGCGCTAGACTTTGCCGTCTTAGGCAATAAATTAATACTAGCTACCTCAAAAAACTCTATGCGCAAAATTATAGATTACATATTAGCCGAATAATAAACATGATAACCCAAGATGTTTTAAAAACTCTAGCGTATTTTCAGGCCTTAGCCGATATGCCCCTAACCTTACTGGAAATCAAAAAATATCTTATAAAGGAGGGGAGTAAAAATAATACTCCTCTTTTTGATATACAAAAATCACTAAACCACTTAATTAAAACGAGGCTTGTGTGCGGTAAAAACGGATTTTTTTATTTTGAGAACGCGCGCAACAATAAGGTCTACATAAATAGAATAGAGAAAATAAAAAATACTCACGGAAAATGGCGTAAATTTAATAAAATAAACAAATTCTTAATGTACATACCCTATATACGATCTATATCCTTAACAGGATCTGTTGCCCTTAATAACGCCTCGCCAAAAAGCGACCTGGATATACTCATAGAGTCGCGAAAAAATAGAATATGGACCGTACGCCTTCTAACAACAGCCGTGTCAGCTATCTTTCTAAGAAGAAGATACGCTAAAAAGATAAACAACAAGCTATGTTTTAACCGCTACATGGTTGAAAACTCTGATTTGGGACCTACGAACATAAATCATGTAGTTAAAAATCGCGTAATAGTATGGAAAAAAGGTTATGACACAAGTGGTGAGACTATATATTCCTTAAAGCCAAATATTTTTGGGTTTGCCATAAAGACCCTAGCAGAATTTATATTAAATATTACCGCAGTAGGTTTTTTCTTAGAAAAAGTGTCTGGCGCGTTACAAATAAAAAAGATAAAACATAACTTAATAGAATACCCCCGACACATCACACCGCTTACGATTCCTGCTTCCAACATATTCTTTTATTATCCAAGCGTCCTTGAAACAGAAAAAAAATGTAAAGATATTTTGAGTTCCTTATACAGATTCGGACATGTGTCCGAAGAATAACAAGGATGTGGAAAACTATTTGTTGACTCGGCTGTCCGAATAGAAATATAATATAATTAGATCCTTTTTTGTGTTCTATCTGCGGACCTCAGGAAAAAATTGGCACGAAAAGACTGGGCCACGAAGCCGGCAGAGGGAGCACAATCCTTGGTA
The DNA here is from genome assembly GCA_001820055.1 of Candidatus Spechtbacteria bacterium RIFCSPLOWO2_12_FULL_38_22. GTDB lineage: Bacteria > Patescibacteriota > Minisyncoccia > Spechtbacterales > 2-12-FULL-38-22 > 2-12-FULL-38-22. The sequence goes on from MHOK01000005.1 coordinate 37,470, forward strand.
TTCAGGGAAATAGGCCCTCTAATTAACAACTGGAATATGCTTTAGAAGTATCATTATAGTTATTAATTAGGGGGTCCAAGTGAACCCACTACAAGTAGTAAAACTATCGGGGATAAATCACAACTCCCTGAATACCGACCAAGCCTCCCTATCGGCAGACAGGCCTATCAACCGACAGGCAAATCAAAAAGTTCTTTATTTATTAATACGTAAGTTTTCCTCCAAAAACACTCGGATAAGAGAACGCCTTAAGCCGTAGGCTTCTCTTTTTCATTCTCTCTCGTTGTCCGCATGACTAGGACAACATTGTCTGCTCCATCATCGAGAGCAAGACACCCCGCTACTGACTACCAGTAGCGGGTCTTTTTTTATTAATACTCCAGCGATAAACAGCTTGACAAAAAATCCAATAACGATTAAGCCCGAAAACTCCTATTATAAATAGGTTCTTCTCCCTAGGGATTAACTTCAATTGTCTTTGTCTGTTTTTTTGTTTACAATATATCTATGACTTTAAAAACCTTAGAAAAATTTAAACTTCTCTTGCTTGAGCAAAAGGACTTGCTAGAAAAGAAATTAGAAACGATTGCTCAACGCGATCCAAATCAAGAAGATAACTGGAATACTATTTTCCCCAACTTTGCGCCAGACGAGTTTGACGAAGAAGAATCCGCAGACGAAGTGCAAGAGTACATAAACAGACTCCCGCTAGAACATGCTATGGAACTGAGAATAAAAGAAATAAACAAAGCGCTTGGAAGAATTAAGGTGGGCACTTATGGAAAATGTAAAAACTGTAACGAAGATATACCCCAAAAAAGACTGGAAATTCTGCCCGAAACAGACATTTGTTTAAAGTGTAAAGCTAAAACCAACAAATAGATATGTACTGGATTTTGTTATCGCTGGGAGCGGGACTGTTTAATTCAGCCACTGGTGTCTTTAAGAAGAGAGGGGGGTTAAAACAGCTTGACCCCTATACTATAGCGTGGTCAGTTGCTTTTTTTTCTTTATTTATATTAGTGCCAGCTACAATAATTAAAGGAATCCCTCAAATAAGCGCCTCCTTTTGGTGGGCGCTTTTAGTTAGCGGATCTTTAAACGCGCTAGCCACCACCCTTCAGGTAAAGGCCCTTCTTAAAAGCGACATGTCCCTAATCGGACCGCTCCAAGCGACAACTCCATTTTTTATAATCTTTAGCGCGTTCATACTACTAAAAGAAGTCCCTACAATATTGGGACTGGTTGGAATTATCATTCTAATTGTGGGGTCGTATTTTTTACAATACAAACGAAAGGCGAGCTTATTTGCACCCTTTAAGGCCTTGCTAGAGGACAAAGGAGCGCGATTGGTATTTGGGGCAGCTTTAATTTGGGGCATAACCGGCACCGTAGATAAAATCGGTGTACAAAGTTCATCTTCTGTTTTTTGGTCAATGTTTGTAAACGCCCTTATGGCGCTTATTTTATTTCCCATAGTTATCGGGTTTGGAAATAACCGCGGAATAAAAGATCTATTCTCTTATAAAAAACTTAAAAACTTGGTTCCCCTAGGACTTTTTACATCACTTATGTCTATATTCCAGATGACAGCGCTAACTATGGCAAATGTCGCCTACGTAGTATCTCTAAAAAGAACCAGCGCTTTGACAGATGTATTATTTGGCAAGTTATTTTTTAAAGAACCAAATATCAAAAGCAGGGCACTGGGAGCCACTTTAATAGTTATTGGTGTAATACTTATCTCTATAAACTAACAAACCCCACACTAGCTAGGGAAAATTTTTCTATTCTTAATTTATCCTGAGCCATTCGATATCTAGCTCACGGCCGAAGTACTTTTCGAAGGACTAGTTAATCACATATCAATTACCAGCGTTGCCCACCCAAATTCGTCAGCACCCACCGGCTCACCAGTCAGGGGATTATAAAACTCGTTGAAACCATATTGCTCTACGAGTTTTTTTGATTTACGAGCTATTTGATCTGCTAAATCTCCGTAGCCATGTTGCCTAAGCCCATCAACTAAAAACCAGTTGGTATTCATAGATAATGGACCTCGCCATATACCACTCCGATCTTTATCATTACTTTTTGGATTAAAAGTTTTTTCGTTCTTAGCTACAGACGGAATCATGTGGGGCGTTAAAAACTCGTCCCCATTTATTAAATGATCTATAACCATTTTATCTGCAATTTCCCTCGGCAATTCCTTTATTATAAGGGGCATTAGTGACAAAATGGTTTTTACCTTGGAAGGAGTCTGTTTTTTTCCATCTAAATTCCAAAATAACCCCGATTCTTTGTCATAACATTTACTTGTCAAAGACTTCAAAGCTACTTGCGCTTGTTCGCGAGCCCATTTTTCAATTTCTATGTTACTGCAAAGTCCCGCCAGGTGTACCAAAGAAAAAAGACCCTGTATAAAAACGCTATTAACAAGTACGTCCTTGGTTTGGAAGCGTCCAAAAGTAAAAATTAGCTTTAAGTTATAGTTAAAAAGTTTATTTAAAAAGGTAATTCTGCGAACTTTATCAGCCGGCTTATTTTTATCGCTATCGTATGCTATTGCACTATCGTAGGCCGGACTATAATCTATTCCTGATTCATACTGGCAAATTATTGATATTAAGCCATCTTTGTGCACACTTCTTGTTTCTAGCAAATTCTTATAGTACCTATATAGGGGAAATAGCATTTTGTGAACAAAAGTAATGTCTTTGTCTTGTTCCCAAATTTTTTCAACTGCCTGCGCTATAATTGGAGGCTGTATTTCCGCGGTTATTTTTGCTTTTGCCAGTGGGTTTAGCCATGTAAGATAACCTTTGCTTTGCAATTTATGCCAGCTCCTCCACGACCTAGATCCATGTTTTCTGTCCCAAAAAATAACATGGGGTATAAATCCATCCCCTTTTTGCCACAAGACTAAAGCTTGCAATTCTTCTTTGGCGCGCTTATATTCCCCCAACTTAGCCCAAACTATCGCGTGGAAACAAGAATCCCAAAACCATTGAAACGGATACACGGTTCCGGACGGCACACTGAACCGATAGATATGTTTACCTCTTTTGATGACTCTCGTATTTTTTTCCAACAATTTTTTTGCTTGTTCTTCCAGTTTTGACATAAACATATTTAAATGCTAAAAAGTGTATAGTTTACAAAAAAGGTTACGATGAAAAATCCACCCCTAATCATATCACATGCAGGATGCGAAGGGCTAGCTCCCAGAAACTCTTTGGAAAGCATAGGGGTAGCGTTAGAATTGGGCATAAACTACATAGAAGTAGATGTTCAGGTAACCAGCGATGGTGTTCCAATTTTAGCTCACGACCCCATAGTTCGGTTGTTGAGTGGTCAAACTTTAGTTATCCCAGAAACCGATGCAAAACAGCTGGTTGGCAAACGCATATACGTATACTCAAATGGAGAACTGGGGTTAACAACCCATCTTGGTACCTTAGAGCAGGCTACTACACTAATACCCAAACACGTAACTCTGATTGTGGAAATCAAACACCCCCGCTTTGACCCAAAATATGCACGTAGAATGCGAGATGTAGATATTTTACAAGAAGATAAAGTAGAAAGCGCAATCTTTGATTGTACAAATGGGCATAATGTTCAATATATATCGTTCTATTCGGAAGTTTTACTAAATATCAAAAGATTCAGTTCCAAAGCGATTTGCGGTTTTGTATCAGAACTCTCGGATGAGCGTATCTTAGTAGTAGCAAAAGCGCTTGGTGTATACCATGTTGTACCAAATTATAGAAATCTAGGAAAATGCTTCATAGATTTAGCGCATCAACAGCTTCTAAATGTATTTACCTGGACAGTAGATAAAGAATCAGAAATGCTGCGTCTAGCAGAAATGGGCGTAGACGGCATTATAACAAACCGCCCCGACAGAGCGTTAAGACTGTTTTTGTAAAAATCCTGTTTTTCAGGATTTTTTATTAATATACAGGTTGACTAAAAAACAAAATTTTGATACCTTGCAAACAATGCCAAATAAACTATACTCCATTGCCAAACTAGGCATGAGTACTCGAACTGTTGAACTAGAAACAGATGTCACAAGCGGTCTGCATGTATTTTCTATTGTCGGACTTCCCGATAAGGCCGTGGAGGAAAGCAAAGAAAGAATAAGCAGTGCGCTAAAAAATAATGGTTTTAAACCGCCACGCGCATTTAATAAACGAGTTATTATAAACCTAGCTCCAGCGGATATTAAAAAAGAAGGCGGACTATACGATCTTGGTATGGCACTTGGTTTTTTAATAGACTCTCAGCAAATCGAGCCTGTTTTTGATTTAAGTAAAACACTCGTAGTGGGCGAGGTGGGGCTTAACGGAATTATACGTTCGGTACGCGGTGTTATTTTGTATGCAATACATGGCGCAGAAAATGGATTTGAAAATATAATTGTCCCCGCAGGAAATAAACAGGAAGCCGAACTAATAAAAGATATAAATGTTATTGCTCCTGATAATATCGGCGAATTGGTGGCGTTTTTAGAAAAAAGAGGAGAAATAAAAGATAAAAAACCAATCGGGAAAAAGGCTGCTTCTGTAAAAACCCAACATGATTTTTCTCTTATCCAGGGACAGGAAAATGCAAAATGCGCCCTAGAGGTTGCTGTCGCCGGAGGGCACAATATTTTATTTCATGGACCGCCGGGTAGCGGGAAATCTATGCTGGCAAAAACTGCGACAACAATCATGCCGACCTTGAGCTACGAAGAAGCGCTTGAGGTAACAAAAATAGAAAGTGTATGCGGTAACGTTTCAACGCAAAACCCCCTTGCTGAAAACAGACCCTTTAGATCTCCGCACCACGCTTCCAGCGAAAGCGCGATAATTGGTGGCGGATCCACTCTAAACCCCGGGGAAATAACGCGGGCGCACAGAGGAATATTATTTCTAGACGAATTTCCAGAGTTCCACCGAGACATTTTAGAATCGCTTCGCCAACCAATGGAAAATGGATCTATAACCGTAGCGCGCGCAAAAGGAACTGTGAATTATCCAAGCAAATTCATGCTTATCGCCGCAGCAAATCCTTGTCCTTGCGGCTACTTCGGAGATCCAAAACGTGAATGTAATTGTACAACCGCAAGCGTTATTAAATACCAAAGAAAATTATCAGGCCCTATCGCCGATAGAATAGACATGCATATAAGTGTGCCGCGCCAACACTTCAAAAAAATATCCTCTGAAGATTTGGCGGAATCTTCACAATCAATAAGAAAAAGAGTTGAAAAAGCTCGTTTCATTCAACAAAATAGATTCAAAAATGACCCTATCCATACAAACTCTGAAATGGGAATAAAAGAAATAAAAAAATACTGCGCAATTGACGCTAATCTAAAAAACTTTATAGGTCTTGCTATTGAAAAATATAAACTTTCAGCCCGCGCCTATCATTCCATACTAAAAGTTGCGCGCACCGTGGCAGATTTAGCTAACTCTGAAAGCATCCAACGACCACATATTGCCCAAACCTTACAATACATTAAAAGGGATATGGAAATTATTTAGTTGAACAACAAAAACAAAGCTTGGTTTAAGATACAAACTATGTTATACTACGTTTAGCATTCAAGGAAGGAGTAGGTAATGTTGACATTCTTGGTACTAACGCTTTGGTTATCTTGTGGGTACGTAGGTTCTGCTATTATGTCCGCTCATTTTATAGAAAATACTCCCAATGCTGGATTTAATAAGATAGACAAACTCTTTGCTTGGCTGGTGGTATTGCTGGGATTGGTTACTATGGTAATGGCGCTCTTAATTGCGGGTAATTTCTTTCGCTCCCATAAAAAACCCCTATGGAATTGGCCTTTCTATAATAACAACAAGTAATATACGTCTTTATGTCGTCCTGTCAGGACGACATTTTTGTAAAACAGTCTTTATTCAATGTCGTTTACTTGACGCACAACATAAGTACATACAAGAAAATAAAACAAAAACAAAAGAGTCTGTATAATTTTATTTCGTCGTAAGTGGGAATGAGCGTAGCGAATGGCAGCGTGAAATAAAATTATACAGACTCTTTTGTTAATAAACTGTACTGTTTTTTATTTTTACTATTTTTAAGTTCAACTCAACGGATTTCTTGCTCCATGCACCTCCCAATGCAAATGGCATCCCGTAGAGCGCCCAGTGGAACCCGTGTAGCCTATCAGTTGCCCCTGGCCTACATCTTGTCCTTGAAACACAGAGGTCTGGATCAAGTGGGCGTAAAGTGCTGAAGTTCCATTTGGATGTGAAACTTTTACATAGTTGCCAAACCCGCCATTCCACCTTCCGTTACCCACTGATAAAACAGCGCTTCCAGATGCCGCCGCATAAACTGGCTGCCAACAACCACCTGCGATATCAACAGCATTGTACCCATGCAACCGCTGACTAATATAACCCGTGGTAGGTTTTATAAAGTAACCGCTCAAATTCTCAAGCGCAGGAGAAGAGGTGCGTGTTGTCGCGTACTTGGGCACAGGTGGCTTAACTCCCCCAGGAATGATAAGAGTCTGACCAGCAACAATATGAGCCGCGTCTGCGATATCGTTTACCCTCAAAATCTCCTCGCCGTCTGCTTTATAGCGGGAGGCAATTGTAGAAATAGTATCGCCATATTGCACCTCATATGCCAGACCGTCCATCGGTAATATCATAAGTTCGTCTCCCGGTTGTATGTAATCTGAAGAACTTAGGTCGTTAGACCAAAGCAAAGTATCTAAACTTAATCCGAAGGAGTTTGCGATTGCGGCTGGAGTATCTCCAGAACGAACAACATATTTTCTCAAACCGACTCTATCGCTTGTAGGTACCGTCTCTTCAATTTCACTTGTATTATTCCAAAGAAAAGCACTACCTTGATCCACTGAATTAATATACTCCACGCTACCACCAATACCCGTTGAATCAGACATAAGGGCATCTATGTTCAATCCAGCTACTAAGCGACCGCTCGCAAACACTTCCGAGTACTTGGTGCTACTATTTTCTATTACTTTTTCTACCTTAATTTCCTGGTCAACAATAGCATGTATTGGCGTCACGGGGCCTAAATTGTCGCGTAAGAATATAGAAAAAAAGCCAACTAAAAAAAGAACGGCGATAGAACCTTTGAAAAAAATAAAAAAGGCATAATGATCGCCTTTCTGTTGTATATCTAAAAATTTGAATTTTAATTTACTAAAAACACCCTCGACGTAGAGTACAATTCTTTTTATGTCGCGCATCTTTTTTATCAATTTATTGACAGACGAAGATGTGGTTTTTAATTTCTCGATAATATATTTCTATAGCTTAAGGGTTGAATAAATACACCATTCAGCTACAATCTAAGAGTATTTAATATATAATCTGCGTAATCAAAAATGCTGCTTTCGCAGCACTCCTATAGTATTCAGCATAGCAGTTACACCCTATTTGTCAATAGGTCTAGGTGGAAAAAGTGTTAATATCGCATAGTGACTGTATTACTATATTACTAGATTACAAAATTACTAAATTACCAGATTACAGAAACGCCGGATTACTAGATTACAAAATTACTAAATTACCAGATTATTTACATGACCCTGCGGTTGTACGGTTATATAGTCATCTTATTATGTAGTTATATAGCCGTCTTGTTACATGGTTATATGGTTATGTAGTTATTGTTATATAGTTATATAGTCATCTTGTTATTAGTTATCTTATTGTATGGATATTTTAAAAAATTTAAACGAAAAACAAAAGCAGGCAGTTAGTATAACTGATGGCCCACTTTTGATTTTGGCGGGGCCGGGAAGCGGAAAAACACGAACCCTTACACACAAAATTGTTTATTTAATTCTCAAACAAGTAAGCCCTCATAATATACTTGCCGTAACTTTTACAAACAAGGCCGCTTCCGAAATGAAAAACCGCGTATCGGGCCTGCTTTCTGGGCCAAATGTTAAAAATCAAATGTCCAGTGTGTCGTCGGCCATGCCGACGATCGGGACCTTTCACTCCATATGCGTAAAAATTTTACGAACAGAAGCTAAAAACTTGGGTTATAACTCAAGTTTCACTATATATGACAACCAAGATCAGTTAAGTTTAATAAAAAATATAATGAAAAGCTTTGAAATGGACACTGAACAACTTCCCCCGTCTCGCGTGGCTTCTTTTATAAATGACGCAAAAGATAATTTAGTGTCGCAGTCAGAATTTCAACTAACGGCGTATAATACAGCCACGGAAAAGACATCAAAAGTGTACAGCGAATATCAAAAAAGGCTGAAAAACATAAATGCTTTTGATTTTGGCGATCTTATTACGCAGGTTGTGTTCTTGTTTCGAGAAAATAAAAACATTCTAGAAAAATACCAAAATCGTTTTCACTATATTTTGGTGGATGAATACCAAGACACAAATACCGCCCAGTACACCTGGTTGAAACTGCTTGCGCAAAAAAACAACAACATCTGTGTAGTAGGGGATGATGCTCAAGCAATATATGGTTGGCGCAACGCTAATTTTAGAAATATCTTAAACTTTCAAAAAGATTGGCCTGACGCTGAAATTATAAAATTAGAACAAAATTACAGATCAACCCAAAACATAGTGCTCGGTGCCTCAAATCTTATTAAAACCAACACTCTTGGCTATCCAAAAAAACTATGGACCGAAAATACTATCGGAGATCCTATATTCATATGCGAACTGGGAAACGAATATGAAGAGAGTGAGTTTATAATAAGCCAAATAGAACGGCTCACTGAACAAAAGCAGTACCAACTTAAAGATTTTGTTGTTTTATATAGAACAAATGCCCAATCTCGCCCGATAGAACAAATGTTCTTGAAATATGATATACCCTACAAAATAGTTGGCGGGTTAAAATTTTATCAAAGACAAGAAGTAAAAGATGTTATTGCTTGGCTGCGCTTGTTACAAAATCCTTACGATGAAGCATCTGTTCAGAGACTCGAGCGATTAAAATTAAAGGATCTGCTAAAAAATACTCAAAACGAAGCACGGACAAAAAAGCAGGCGATTGGTGTACTGCTTAAAAAAATTAAAGACTGTGCTGGAGAAAACCCCAGTTTAGGTAAATTGTTAAAATATGTAATTGAAATATCAAATTTTGAAATTATGTTGCGCGACAGCACAGAGAAGGGGGAGGAAAAATGGCAAAACGTACAAGAACTCTTATCCGTCGCCCAAGACTACGGACAAATAAACGTACGGGAAGCCATAGATACCTTCCTAGAAAACGTAACTTTGGCGCAAGAAGCAGATAATATAGAATACAGCTCACAACTGGTGCACCTAATGACTCTTCATATGGCAAAGGGGTTAGAATTTCCAGTGGTTTTTATTGCAGGATGCGAAGATGGTCTTTTACCTCACTCAAGTAGCATGACCAGCGTAGAAGAATTAGAAGAAGAGCGTCGTCTTGCATATGTCGGGGTAACGCGAGCAAAAGACAGGGTTTATATGTTATTTGCGCGCCAACGGATGTTATGGGGAAATATTCAATCTAACCCTCCTAGCAGTTTTCTACATGAACTACCGCAAGAAAATATACAATTTAAACCCCTTTATGAAGAATTGGAAACAGAAGAAGATATCATAGAAATAGATTAGATGCTAACTAAATAACATATTACTAAATAACGAAGATGGTGCAAAATATAAAAAACTTATTAGAAAAATACAATGTAACACCGAACAAAGTGCTGGGGCAAAATTTTTTAATAAACGAAGGTGTCGCAGATGAGCTTATCAAAGCGACGTGCTTAACAAAAGATGATACTGTGGTTGAGGTCGGGCCGGGAACGGGTGTCATCACGAAAAAATTAGCGCAGATTGCAAAAAAAGTAATAGCTGTGGAAAAAGACCCTAAACTTATCCCAATTCTCCAAAAAGAACTAAAAACTTTTCTTAATATTGAAATTATAAACGAGGACATTCTTAAATTCAATCCCGCAAACTACTCACTACAAACTACCTGCCTACCGGACAGGCAGGCTCACTACTCACTACTTGGCGCCCCTCCCTATTATCTGACCGGACGCCTGTTTCGTCACTTTTTAGAACTCTCTCTTATTCGACCGACACAAATCTCCCTTATTATACAGAAAAATGTCGCTCAAAGAATTATTGCAAAACCACCAAAATCTAATATCCTAGCAACATCTATTCAATTTTATGGAGAACCAAGTATTATCAATATAATTTCTAAAAACTCTTTTTGGCCCCGACCCAAAGTTGATTCTGCTATTTTGGTGATTAAAGATATAAAAAATCCTACCACAAATGAGCAAAACTTTTTTAAAATTGTGCGCGCTGGCTTTTCTTCACCAAGAAAACAGCTCAAATCAAACCTAAAACAACAATTTAAACTAGATACGGCGTTGGAAATAGACTTTTCGCGCAGAGCAGAAACACTCACCATAAAAGAATGGGCATACTTAACAGAAAAACTGCGCTAGCGCAGTTTTTTGTTAGGGGAAAACTTCTTGAGCAAACGTGCTCTTCTATTGTATAATAAATCTATAACTAGTATGGATTTTTATAGAAAACTCCGCAAATTTTTTATTACAAAAAATCTGCATATGTCGCAGAGTATTCTTAGTATTTCGCTGTCCATAAGATACTCAAAATACTTCCTCACAGCTATCGTTTTTGTAGTATTTGGGGGATTTTTCTTTTCAGCGCAACCAACAGACGCGTTCGGATTTTTAGCGTGGTTCGGTGTTGGTTTATTAGCGGATATACTTACTGGTGGACACGTCTTAAGTGCCGTAGCAGCACCCTTCTTCGAAGCCTTAATGAAGATATTGACCGAATTTATATTTCCAATTGTTGAAGCTGTCATAACCTCAATATTATCCTTCATAAACTTCTTACTCACTGGAATTGTATATGTGGCAAAAACCATAATGGAGTTTGCTTTAAACTTTTCCCTTACCGCTCCTTACACAGACACAAGCCAAGGAGTTATAAAAGCCGCATGGCCGATATTTAGAGATTTGGCAAATATGGGACTTATTCTAGTACTAGTAGCTATCGGCATCGGGACAATACTTAACCTAAAGACAAACCGCAACCAATTGATGCCCTTTATTATAATCGCGTTTCTAATTAACTTTACTCCGATGCTTACGGGCATCGTTATAGATTTAAGTAACTTAACCGCACGTATCTTTTTTGACGCGGCGCAAAATGCCTCAAACGCGTTTCTAGCTGGGAATCCATTTTCAGGTTCAATGGACAGACTTGGGGGAAGCATACCACTAATAGGTAGAGGAATATCAGGAGATGCGTTCGGAGCAACAGATTTTTCTGGCATCTCAATTTTTGCCATAATGACTACCATATTTTTACTTGTCCTAATTTTTGCGTACTTACTGCTAGGCGCGCTATTTTTGGGTAGAACTTTGGCGCTTTGGTTGCTTGTTATATTTTCTCCTATAGCGTTTGTGGCTTATATACTTCCCTCGACCAGAAAAGTTTTTGATAACTGGTGGAACAACTTTTTAAAATGGTCCCTCATCGCAATACCCCTTATATTCTCTTTGTGGCTAGCGGGTATATTTTTACATAACACAAGTGTTGGTTGTCAGGCGATATCTCAAAGTGCGATAGAACAAAATATTGGCGAAAACTTAGAGGAAAACGACGGAACAATAACAGGAGAGTCGTCGTTAGCAGGAGATGACTACGCAACCATACTTTATCCTGTAACCGCCGCGCAAACCAATACCGGCACAAATATGATTTGCGGAATTACATCTATGATATTTGCTCTTGGGACGCTATTTGTTGGCATATCTATGAGCTTAAAAAGTTCTGCCACAGGGGCGAACATTATAATATCGCGCGCTAAAAAACTGAAAGATGCGATGATGAAAAAAGCTTCAAAGTGGGCAGGCACTGAAGCTGAAAAAAGGGGAAGACAACTTACGGCAAGACCGCTTTCAAAAGCGGGGCAGGGCTTGGCAGATTCTCGCCTTGGGCGCAGCGCTCTAGGGTCACCACTTCGCAACCTCGGGCTTGCGATGCAACGCCCTGCTGTAAAATGGGCTCAACAATATAAAGAGCACGAAAAGAAATTCCAAGGCATGAGCTGGGAACAAATGAAAGGAATGTTGTTTGAACGCACAGACAAAGGGTCTGCTGCGTGGGCATACGCCGCTAAAAACCACGCCGGAGATTTAAGAAAAACCTTAGATGATCCAAAAACTGGAGGTGGCCTAAGAAAAGTTATGAAAGCAAAGATGAAAAAAGCTAATTTACGAGGCGATGACTCTATGAAAGAGGTAGAAAAAATTGATCCAAAAACCGCAGCAGAAACAAAACATGCCGGTATCAGTGATGAAGGAAAACGACTAGATGCTATAAAAAATGAAATACATAAGATAGTAGAAAAGCTAGATGACAAAGCGGTCGCAAACCTATCTAATTCGTCTCTGGGAGATACTAGAGTTGTAAAAGCGCTAGAGGAACAAGGCAAGTTAACTAAGGGTGCCATTGAAAATCTGGCAAAAGAAGAAACACGACTTGCAACGCTGGACACCATTCTGCAAGAAAACTACAAAAAAGAATTGGTCAAAGAATTAAAGAAAATGACATCAGAAGAAAGAATAAAAACATTTGGATCAGTTGGATCACTTATAGCGAGAGGGGGGGATTTATCACCCGAAGCATACAAAAAATTCCTATCAAGTCCTGAAAACTATAAAAAAATGTTGCGATACAAAAAGGATAAAAGTGGGGGGCGTGTTAGCCCGTACTTGGAAACCATAGAGGCTCACCCTTATGCGGCGGCGTTTCACTTCACAACCAAAGAATCTGTCCGGGAAGGACTAACAAAAAAAGATTTCGAGACTTTTAGAAAAGAAATGACCTCAAAGGAAGATAAAAAATAACAAACACAAACATTATGTTGGATATTGCCCTTAATAACTACGTACAAGCATTTGATACAACTCCGCAGAAGATAAAGGATGTGCTTTTTGCCGACTTTACATCATCGGCAATAAAAAACATTACTCACCGACATAACGCGCAAAATAACATGCTGGATATATCTGCAACCATTGGTTATGTACTAGTTGGCCTTATTCCCGTAAAAAACATTATTGAAGTTTTAAAATTAGAAGCGCAACTTGATCAAAACACAGCTCGCAATATAGCCTATGACATACGCGAACAGATATTCGCGCCCATAGCTCAAGAACTTGCTTCAATACAAGCGCAAGCGCAAAACAGTTGGGGACAAATCAACGTACTTCAACCGCAAACAATGCTTACTGTAGCTCCTGTTTTAGACGAATCAATCACAAGAGAAAAACTACAAATGATTCCTCCTGCGTTACAAGACCATCCTGCCCTAGAACTCCCCACAAAAGTAGCGCCCGCCCCGCCTCAAAACTTGCCAACAGAACCAAAAGCAATAGACAATATTCCGCCCGACAATCGAATAGATTTAAGAGACAAAAGAGATACAAGGTTTTAACGCCTACTGATAAACCCGTACACTATTACTAGATTGCAGAAGTACCAAATTACTAGATTACAAAATTACTAAATTACCAGATTTGTTATCTTGTTATTTAATTATAATGCAATATTCAACTCCACAATTTATAGACAGGGAACAAAAGCTGCTGGGGCCACTAACTGTACACCAAACAGTTATTCTTGGTTTAACTACTGTGTTTTTGGTAATATCCTATTTTATATTTAATTTCTTTTTGTTTAGCGTGTTACTCGTAATTCTTGGAGGCACGAGTATCTCAATATCTTTTATTAAAATAAACGACAGACCAGTATACCAGTTTGTAACTTCTTTTTTTGGATATTTTTTAAAACCCCGCATATACATATGGCAAGGAGAATCTCAAAATCCTGTTGCGCAACCTCAAACCACGCAAAAGACACAACAAGAAACTGAGCCTCAAAAGAGATCTCCCCAAATTACAAAAAAAGAACTAGAAGAACTGACAGAATTTCTTAACAAATAATATGGCACAACCCTCAACTCAACAATTTATACCGATAGATAATATAAGAGATGATGTGGTTATTTTAAAAGGCGGGCAAATGCGCGCTGTTTTACAAGTATCCAGCATAAACTTGGCCCTAAAATCGCAAGACGAACAGGACGCAATAATTCAAAGTTACGGAGCGTTTCTTAATTCTCTAGAATTCCCGATACAGATACTCGCAAATTCCCGCTATATGAACCTAGACGAATATCTTAAAAACCTCAACGACATGATAGAGAAACAGCCATCCGAACTGATGCAGATACAAACCCAAGAATATATAAATTTTATACAAGAATTCTTGTCACAAGACTATGTAGTATCTACAAACTTTTACGTTACGGTGCCCTTCAGTCTGGTTGATATAGATATTCAAAAGGGCGGTGCGCAAGAAAGATTTAAAGCCTTACTTGGAAAACAAAGCGAACTATCCTATATAGACCCCAAAGAATTTGTATCTTACAGGAACCAACTAGTGCAGAGGGTTGAATTTATAGCAAGCGGTTTGCACAGAATGGGACTTGTTATAGATATGCTAAACACCGAACAGTTAATATCCTTGTTTTGGAGCTTGTACAATCCCGAGGACTTAAAAAAAAGGTCTTTAGTAAAATCATTATTTGAATAATATGAAGCAGCTTGACGCACAACAAATCAACCAGAAAGAACTTGAGCAAGAAAAAAAAAGGCGTTTAATAAATGTCCTGGCACCTCCGGTGGTAGAAATTGAAGCAGATTTTATAAAATTAGGTGGAGTATTTGTTCGTACATTATTTATATCAAGTTACCCTAGATTTCTTTCACAAAACTGGATCAGTCCAATTATAAATTTGGACGAAACTGTTGATGTGTCCATATTTATACAACCGATACCAACAGAATCTGTGCTTAAAAAACTGGAAAGCCAACTGACCGGCGTGGAAGCAGATATGATGGAGCGAGAAAAAAAGGGGCTGATTCGCGACCCATTGCTTGAAGCGGCGTATACAAATATAGAAGATTTGAGAGATAAAATGCAAACCTCAGAAGAGAGGGTATTTAAGTTTGGGTTATATTTAATGCTTTACGGAAAAACAAAAGAAGCGCTTGAAGATGTTGAAAATAAAATTAAATCCCTACTGGAAAGTAGATTGATATACGCAAAACCCGTTGTATACAAACAAGAACAGGGAATCGTGGGTGGACTACCTCTGGGTATAGACAACCTTAAATTAAACACGAGCCTAAACACATCATCGCTTTCTGCGTCTTTCCCTTTTGTTTCTTTTGACTTATCGGACAACAAGGGCATTCTTTATGGAATTAACCGACACAATTCAAGCCTAATACTATTTGACCGTTTCTCCTTAGAAAACGCAAATACTGTGGTTTTAGGAAAAAGTGGGGGGGGTAAAAGTTATGCTGTAAAATTAGAGATTCTGCGCTCTTTAATGCTTGGCATAGACAATATTGTAATAGATCCAGAAAATGAGTATAAATATCTTGCGGAAGCGACAGGAGGCAGTTTTTTTCATATATCGCTTACAAGCGGGGACCATATAAACCCTTTTGATATACCCCAACCCCAACCAGACGATAAACCTCAAGAGGTTTATCGGGCTAATGTAATAACCTTAATGGGACTACTCAAACTTATGCTGGGCTCTATGACCCCAGAAGAAGAAAGCGTTTTAAATGAAGCAATAGACCAAACTTATGCCTCATACGATATTACAGCGGACACAGAGAGTTTCTGGAAAAAATCTCCACCCCTAATGAGAGACCTCCAGGCCGTGCTAGAAAGCATGCAAGGGGGAGAAGCGCTTGGACAACGGTTAGAAAAATATACGAAAGGCATCTATTCAGGATTTTTAAACGAAAGAACAAACGTAGAGCTAAACGACCAGCTGGTTGTTTTAAGCATAAGGGATATGGAAGAGGAACTGCGCCCAATAGCCATGTATATAATAATTGACTATATCTGGGGAGCTATACGGCGGGAGCTTAAAAAAAGAATTTTAACAATAGACGAGGCTTGGTGGATGCTACAACAAAAAGAAAGTGCCTCGTTTTTGTTTGGAATTGCAAAACGAGCTCGTAAATACTTTTTGGGGTTAACAACTATCTCCCAAGATATAGCAGATTTTTTAAGCAGTGACTACGGCCGCGCTATTATTGCAAATTCTTCACTTCAAATTTTAATGAAGCAGTCTCCAACCACAATAGACCAAGTGCAAGAAGTATTTAATTTGACAGATGAAGAAAAACTACTGTTACTGGAGGACAATGTGGGCGAGGGTTTGTTTTTTGCGGGAACCAAGCATGTCGCCATAAAAATAATGTCCTCCTACATAGAAGACCAAATAATAACATCCGACCCAGAGCAACTGCTTGAAATAAAAAGAATGAAAGAAAATTAATATGGCTTTGCTCCACAAGAAATTAAAAAAGCGTATAGAAAAAGAATCTGTGTGGGGAGATAACTTCTTAATATTATTCTGGGCTATATTTATAGACATTATAGGATTTATTTCCGGATTATTGGGATTTCTTATTGTTCCTATAATATTTTCTAACATTCTAAGTTCCATAGCCGGTATTCCTATTTTTGTTTGGGGTTATAAAAAATATAAAAAACGCGGAGGCTTTGGTGTTTGGAAATACATAAAACAAGTCTGGAGGACATCTCTAGCAGAAACGCTTGTAAGCCCGGGACCATGGTTAACTTTATTCGTAAGAAAAACAATACGAGGTAAAAAAATATTTAAATTCTAAAATGCTAAACTTCACAAAAAAGTCCACAAGCATTCTTGCGCTCTTCATACTAGTTTTTGGCGGTTGGGGTATAAACGCAAACACGCATGACACACGAGAAGCTGATATAATATATACTCCGCCATCCGAAGCAACTACCACAGCGGGAGAACCCATAGAACTGGGACCTATAAAATGCAACGTTAACTGGCCACGAATTCCTATTCCGGGCGGAACTTTTGACCTAAACGAGTACTGCCAACCGGGCGCTTCAATAAGTATCGGCACCGTGATTGCCGCAATATATGCAACAGCACTCTGGCTTGGCGGTTTAATCGCATTTGGCGCTTTGTTTTATTCAGGGTTTTTATATATATTTTCTGGAAATGTTCCGGCAAATCGGTCTAAAGCGCGGGGTATGCTAGTTAATGTAGCATGGGGCATGGGAATACTACTACTTTCCTGGGTAACGCTCAGGTTGATAAATCCAGATATAACTAACCTAAAATTCCAAGAACCTCAAAAAACTAGAGTATGTCTGGACGCCAATCAGATAAACTGCATACCGGTGCCGGGTTTTATAGGAAGAGTCTCCTATAGCCCATACAATGCCGGAGATCCCTTGGAATCGGCTAGATGTATCGGGACAGGAGATGTGCGAGTGGGAGACTCCACTCTAAACAGTCTGGCAAATATTATGTGTGAAAGCGAAGAACTACTTAGAAAAGACGCCCATTCTTACCTAATACAGGCTGTCGGAAATTCAAATTGTTCTCAAGAGGATGTGGATGCGCTGTTGTTAAAAACAGAAACACTATGTCCTGCGAACCAGCCCGGAGATGAAGCGCTGGGAATAACCGGGGACACTGTGTCAACTGGTTTATGCTACTGGCAAGGACAATACGGTGGGGGAGCAGGAATATCTTTTGGAGCAAGCGGAGCTGTATATTTTCCGAATGACTATCTAGGCGATGCAGCTGATGATTTTTTGGAAATTGCTAACCTAGACATAATTGATGCTACGTCTCCCAGTGCCGAATTCGTTAATGCTATTCAAAAAAACCTTGACGCTGTTTTTGACTATTGTTCAAACGAAGATTCTAACCCCAACATCTGCATACTACTGGACGAAGACGAATCCAACATCGCTGACCTAAACCCAGCACGAAGGGAGGCGCTACGTTGTTTCTGCACCAGGGACATATTACCATCCAAGTGGAACCCATCTTTCCCTGAATGCAACTAAACACCCTTTATGATTATTAAAAATAAAAAATACATAATACTGGGCTTATCTATTTTGGTACTATTGCCTACTACCTTTGTATACGCCGCAGAGTCCCCAAACATAATCTTTAATACGAACTTCCCAGCAATTCCCGCTCCAGTACCAGGAGGGTTTTTTGATTTAAATTGCATAGAAGGATTAAACTCTAATCTGTGTAGTAGCAACTTTGAATATGCTCCAACTATTGGAAACATAATTTTATTTATATTTACCGCCGCGATATGGATCGGCGGACTTGTCGCATTTGGGGTTTTATTCTACGGCGGGTTTTTATATATATTTTCTGGAAACGCTCCGGCTAATCGATCTAAAGCGCGAGGCATGTTGGTTAATGTAGCATGGGGAATTGGGATTTTACTCCTTTCTGTTGTATTTTTAAACTTAATAAACCCTGATGTTGCTAACTTGCGTTTTGAGAACCCCGAAGCCATCCAAACTTGTCCCGACGGCACAACTGATTGTATAACCTACCCAGAATTGCCAAAACAATACAACACATTTGGATGTAGTTGGAACGAACAGGAAGACAAGTGCGAAATAGCCCAAGATACCGTAGCGTGTACACTTGGGTTTAAAACCTCTGGTGTGTGTGAAAAAGTTAATGGACTTCATAACCAAAATAGCTTACTTGATAACGAAAAGGTTTGTAAAAGCTTAAAATCAAATGCTTGCGCGCTAAGTTCTGAGGGCGAAGACGCAGTTGGCAATGTTGGTTCCTATGTAGCATGTCTTGGAACTTGCCTGTCACAAGGAAAATTAGAGGCAACATGCCAAAACGAGTGTTCTGTTTATACAGGAGGGGGCAGCGGATACTCTTGCCGGGAAAGATGCCAGGAAACCCTTCCTCCACAACTAGCGCATGAGTGTTCAGAGCTTCCGTCATGCTTAGAAACTCCCCCCGGAGTTACACCTGCAGCTGACGGATATTTTAAACTACCCGCTTCAAATTTTTATACCAAAAGATACGAAGACGCATCGTGTGGCAAATTAGAACTAATACAAGCAATATATGTTGTGGCAAAAAGATGGTCAGAAATAGGGGGGTCTAAAATGAATGTAACGGATTTAAACGGGGGAGGAGATTACAACTCCGGAGTTTGCCACTCAACCCATAATAGAGGCATCGACGTTGATATTCATATTGAAGGTGTAACGCTGCACAAAACAGCAAATTCTGGAGAGTGGCTAATTAAACTGGGTAAACTACTAGTGGACACCGGGGTCGTGTCAGGATTCATACACAGAACTGATGCTCCCCAGGATGCCGCAGCTTTAGAAGTTGTTAATAGATACTTTGAGAATAAATTCCCAAATCGAAACCCCTGGCACCCACCATGGGCTCTAAATGAGGGGTTCTGGAGGACGGATACTGCAGGTAATCACGAAGATCATATGCACATACATATTGGCGACTCAGACGGAGCAACGGGGACAGGAATTCAACCTGGACCATACAATAGGTCTTGTAGTAGGGATACAACCTTAAGATATTATTCGAGCTCCGATTATTGTTGCTATAGAACAGATGGAGGGCAACAAAAGTGTGGTTAGTTGTTTATTATTAACATAAAAGTAAATGAAGCATAATCTGAAAACTTTATTAGCCTTTGGCGGCTTACTGCTGGGTTTAACTTTGATATTTGTATTTATAAATAGGTTATGGGATGTACAAGATCCAGAAACTTTTGTAATAAAGAGAACAGACCAAACAACAACGCAATGGGATAGAATTTTACAACAAAAAGACACAGAGAACGCAAAGATTATAACTAATGTATACGACGGCTACGAAATAACAATTCCAAAAAATTGGCTAGCTCCCCAAAAAAGTCCCTCTGCCCTACGTCTATATTCATACGAACAGCTACAATACCGTACAGAAAAAAATCTATTAGAAAATATAGAAAAATGGCCCCCACTAGAACACGAGATGCCGATATTCAGTATAGATATCTTAGAAAAAATAGAAAAAACCCCTCTAGATGTTTGGCTAAACACCTCGCCCTTTGTAACAAACGTCCTCCCTGGTGAATTAATTTTTAAAAAAATAAAAATAAACACTTTGGAAGCCTTGAAAGCTATACAACAAACATATGAAGAAGACGGTAGCCTAGGACTTATGCAAAGTGTCTTTGTTGTGTCTGGTAAGAATAGAGTTTACATCTTAACCTGCGCCGACGACTTACAAAAATGTGAAAACGCGATAAAAACCTTTAAAATCCTCGAATAAGTGGGCCCACAAATCAACAAATAAACGTTTCAAACCTGGTTTGAAACGTTTATTTGTTGATTTTTAATCCAGTTGCTGATCGGTTTTGGAGAGTAAGTTTGAAGGTAATATCTTATGAAGTCTAAGTAAATAAGAAGATGCTATAAATATCCCAACACCAAACACGAATACCCGCATGAACCGGTTAGCACCAAGAGGTGTTTGTATGTCCGCTATAGCGTAAAACACAAACCCCCCAACAACAGTAGCAACTAACACCGCCCGAAACAACACAGAAAACGAGATACTAAATTTAGTCTTCGTTCTTACAATATAAACTATGTAAATAAACACTAGTAATTCGGTGGCAACCGTGGTCCACGAAGCTCCCAAATAAGAATACTTAGGTATAAAAATTAAATTAGCGACAAAATTAAAAATAAATCCGGCTACGTAAGCCCACATTGCTTTTTTTTGTAAATCCAAAGCTACCACGCTGTTGCCAAAAAGGGTAGCTAAAAATATTATACCTGTTGCAATAAATAATATCTGAAGTGGCAAACCAGAGGGTAAAAACTCTGTTCCCCCTATAAAATTTACTATTGAATAAGAGAGTAAAACCCCACAAACCACCGCCGTCAATGTTACTGTAAATATCAACTCCACTAAACGGGAAAGTAAATGAGAAAACTTTTCTTTATTTTCTTTCGCATAACGTGAAAGAATAGGGAGCAAAAGACCAACAAAAGCTGCTGGAAAAAATATCAAAACCTCCAAAATCTTATAGGCTACGTTGTATGTTCCTACTTCTTCCTGCGTTTTTATGATAGATAAAAGAAGTGTGTCTGATTTAAAATATAGAAGTGTAAAAATAATAGAAATAGCAATCGGATAGGTGGTTTTTATAATTCTTCGCCACTCTAAATTTCTAAAAGTTACCTTAAACGGAACTAAACGACGAACAAACACCAAGTCAACTACAAATATAACAAACACCCCCGCAAGTACAGCGCTTAGATAGTGAAACAGTCCGCCCCCCCTGACAAAAAAGAACCATACAAAACCCAACTGAACAACCCGGCCCAAAACTTCAGCGAACGCCGCTTTATAAACTTGTAAATATTTCTGAAAAACTCCCAAAAAAAGCTGTGTTAAAGAAAGCATAACAAATGCGGAAGATGCAAAAACTATTCCTAGTTTAAGCTCGCGTGAATACGGAAACAAAAATACCAACACGCTCGCCAAGGCCATAAAAAATACGGCCACAATAAGCCGTAGCGTAAAGAACTGTCCCACCAACTGTTTTTCCTGTTCAGGTTTTTGAGATATCTCTTTGGTCAATAAAGAATACAACCCCAAGTCCGCTAAAATTTGAAAAGTAGACAAATAAGCAACGCCTGTTGCGTATTGCCCAAATCCAAAAACACCAAGGGAGCGGGTAATGAAACCCAAAATCACGAGCGAAATGCCCCCGCCAAGAACCTTGCCTAACGAAGAAGCAATGGTATTAAGTGTTATTTTCCTCAACATTATTTTTTAAGCTTAACGACGATTCTGCGCTCGCGCCCCTCGCCCGTACTTTCAGTTTCCACGTCGCTAAATTCTGAAAGCGCGCTGTGTACTATGCGTCTATCAAAAGCGGTCATGGCCTCCATTTCTATATCTTTATCTTCTCTCAACGCTCGAGTGCGAGTAAAGTGCGCCATATCTTTTAAAAGCTCCGCGCGCTTTCTCTTGTACCCGTTAATATCCAGATCCATCACAACTTCATCCCCATGCTTTTTTCTGACCATCAAACGAACTAAGTGTTGTAGCGCGTTTAGATTCTTGCCTTTTTCTCCTATCAGCTGGCGAGGCTCATCAACAAAAACGTCCACAAAAAATCTGCCATCTTCTTCAATAACCTCCGGCGCTTGCAAAGAAATATATCCAGTTTTCTCCAACAACTCTTGAACGTCTCTTTTTAAATCCAACGCTATTTTAGATTTCATGTTGTTATTTTATTTAAAGATTTGTTAATAAAAAGCTGTTGAGCAAAAGAAAACACGGTAGTTACAAACCAGTAAAGAACGAGCCCCGCAGGAAAACTCTGCGCAATAAAAAAAGTAACCAGAGGCAAAACATATATCATCTGTTTACCCATCATTCCTTGTAGCCCAGAATTTCCGCTTGTCCCTATTTTTTTCCTTTGGCTGAAAGTGATGCGCGATACCATAAATTGAGAAAACGCGGCAAGAAACGCCAACACCATGGAAACTTCTGTCAAAGGAACTAAACCAAGAAAATTAGTGTTTATACCGGAAGGAGCACCGACGAAAGAGTATAACCCGTTTAAAGTTTCGGGCGTAAGTTGTATCGAAAATACCTTATACAAACCTATAATAATTGGCAGTTGTATTAAAAATGGCAGACATCCAGCAAAAGGATTAATATTATTTTTCTTATAAAACTCCATGACAGCTTGCGACTGTTTTTGGCGGTCGTCTTTAAATTCCTTCTGAATTTCTTTCAACTGTGGTTGTAGCTGCGACATCTTTTTTTGAGAAGAAAGCGCCTTATGAGACAAAGGGAAAAGTATAAGGCGCGTTATAACAGTAACAGCTACAATCGCCCAACCCAAACTATGCCCGGGTAAATAATCCACGATAAAAATCAAAAGATTAAGTATGGGCCTAAATATTATTTCATTAAAAATTGTTAGTAACATAATTAAATTAATGGCATTTTTTTAACTGCGCAAACCCCGCTTTTAAGCCATGAAGCGCTCCGCGCTCCTTAATCGCTATTTTTGTGTACTGTGAACATGTCGGGCGGAACTTGCACTGCCCTACTGTAAAAAAACTTACAACACCGTGGTCTGGCGACAGCGTCCATTGATAAACTGTTATTAAACCTAAAAATAAAAAACTGGGAGTTCTTTTGGCCCAGCTATTGGTCAGTCTATTTTTAAAACATATTGGTTTTTTTAAATAGTTGTATTGCATCTTCTCTTAAATCTTCAAATTTCCTATTTTTAATGTCTTCATTACCTATAATTATAATGTCAAACCCTAAATTTAAATTCCCAATAGCCTCACGAGCCACATGGCGCAAAACTCTTTTGTAATAGTTCTTTTTAACAGAGGTTTTTGCAATCTTCTTGCTAACAGCGACACCGACTTTTATAATTCCAAAATTATTTTTGATAATTCTTACATAAAAAAATCTCCCTCTGTATACACGACCCTTGGCAAGTGTGTATTCAAATTCTTTCGTGTTTAATCTGTGTTTTTTAGAGAACATATATTAAACCGCCAAACGTTTTCGTCCTTTGCTCCTGCGACGCGACAAAACTCTACGCCCATTCTTTGTGGCGGCCCTCTTTAGAAATCCATGGGTTCTTTTTCTTCTACTTTTGCTTGGATTATATGTTTGTGCTTTTGTCGTCATATTTATAACTTTACCACTTTAATGAACTGTTTTCAAGTTAGGAAAGTGATTCCACACACACTCCACAACTTATACCCAAAATTCGTAAAAAATCAAGATTTACAACATGGTATGTGCTCGTGGTAGAATGGAATAGAATTAATCGCCCACACTTAGTTATCGTATCCGCCAACTACAGACTGCGACAAAAAACTAAACGTAGTCCATAGACACCTTGTGGGTGGTGGCAAATAAAATTATGAATGAGTATGATTTGTGGCAAGTCGTTTTAACTGAAATAGAACCTCAAATATCAAAAGCTAATTTTGTTACTTGGTTTAAAAACACTTATATATCTTCCAAAAAAGATGGGGTTGTTTCTGTTGCAGTACCTAATGCGTTCAGCAGAGAATGGTTAGAAAATAAATATACCAAACCAATAATGAGATCGTTGAGAAACACATCAAGAGACATTAGAGAGATTCGCTATATAATAGAAAACAAAAAACCTACGATTATTACGGCCCAAAATCAAACAGTAGAAAAAAGGGACATTGAGGAAACACAGTTACAGTTTGAAGAGTTACAAATAGATAGTGTAACCAATCTTAACCCAAAATACTCCTTTGACAACTTCGTTGTAGGCTCCTCCAACGAGTTGGCGCATGCCGCAGCCATCTCAATAACAAAAAAACCCGGAGCATTGTATAACCCACTATTCATATACGGGGGGGTGGGACTAGGAAAAACACACCTGCTTCAAGCGATAGGAAATACTTTTGCCCAAACCAGAAAAAAAGTTCTTTACATAACGTCCGAACGCTTTACAAGCGAGTTTATAACCTCTATATCCAACCAAACAATAGATAGTTTTAAAAATAAATATAGAAACAAGGATGTTTTAATAATAGACGATATACAGTTTATAGCTGGCAAAGAGCAGACCCAAGAAGAGTTCTTCCACACATTCAACACCCTACATGAAACAAACAAACAAATAATTCTTAGCTCCGACAGAACCCCACGGTCCATACCAACCCTAGAAGAAAGGTTGCGATCCAGGTTCGAGGGTGGGATGTTGGTAGACATAGGATACCCAAACTATGAGATGCGGGTAGCTATTTTAAAAACGAAGGTTAAAAGTAAAAATATCTTTTTATCCGAGGAGGTTATTAACTACATAGCAAACAATATACAAAAAAACGTACGAGAATTGGAGGGTGCCCTTAATTTGGTCATCGCCTCCTCAAAACTCAACAACAACGAGACGAACCTAGAACAGGCTAAAAAAATACTATCTCACATAACCAGCAAACCAAACAAGCCGATTAGTTACAAAAAAATATTTAAGACAGTTTCTGATTTCTATGAGATAGAGGAAAAGTCTCTTTTGGGCAAAAATAGAAAAAGAGAAATTGTTTTACCCAGACAAATTGCTATGTTTTTAATGCGGTCTGAACTAAAAGCCTCTTACCCGTTTATAGGAGAAAGGTTTGGTGGCAAAGACCACACAACAGTCATGTATGCTTGTGCAAAAATAGAAAAAGAAGTAAACACTAATCACAATTTAGAACAAGAAATAGGACTGATAAAACAACAAATATATAGTGACTAATATATCAATTTTGTGGAAAAGTTGTTGAAAAGTGTGTATATATCCCTTAGGATATCTATGTTGAAAAAACTCTAATCGTTTTCTAAAAAATAATTAACCCGCTTCTTTCCAACAAAAATCCACAACGTTATACAAACTAGTTTGCACAGGTTTTTCCATCTAACAAATACTGATCACAAAGCCAAAAAATAGTTTTTGAACAAATTTATAACTATACTATAACAACTATGAAACTGTATATAAAAAAAGAGTTATTTCTGAAAGCAATAAGCGCAACCGAAAAAAATACCGGAAAAAATTTTACATTACCTATATTAAACAATGTTTTAATAAAAACTGTTGAAAACATATTGCAATTAACCTCTACAGATTTGGAATTAGCAACAATTGCTGAGGTGCCTGCAAAAATAGAAGAAGAAGGAAGTATCGCGATGAACCCAAAAACCTTAAGCGGTTTTTTAGTCAATTCCCCAGAGGGAGAAGTTTTATTAAAAACAAAAAAAGACATCTTACTTGTAGAGCATAGAAATTATAAAACAAACATTAAAGGTTTTTTAGATAAAGATTTTCCATTATTACCAAAAACAGATAAAAAGAAGTTTTTTACAATTCCGTCTACCATTATCACCAGTGCTTTGTCCCAAGTAATAAATTCTGTCTCTATCAGTGATTTGAAGCTGGAACTCACAGGAGTGTTTTTTAAGATTACAAAAAATAATATTAAACTGGTGTCCACGGATTCTTTTAGATTATCTGAAAAAACACTTTCTAGAGATAAATCAGAAAATGTTAACGAGGAAAGTTTTATATTGCCGACGAAAGCGGCGAACGAGATTATAAGAAATTATCAAGACCTCAACGATATTTTGTTTTTTTATATAGACAAAAACCAAGTTACTATACAAAATGAGGAAAACAAAAAGGTAAATTTAAAAATTATATCCAAAATTATTGAGGGCGAGTATCCAGAATATTCCCAAATAATACCCAAAGAATTTACAACAAAAGTAATTATTTCTAAAAAGGAGTTTGCGCAACAAATAAAAAGCGCGGGCTTATTTGCAAGCAGAATAAACGACATTACTCTCAGGGTTGAAAAAGATAAATTGACAATACATTCGCAAAATAATGATGTAGGAGAGTTCAGTTCTTATATTGAGGCCCATGTGGAGGGGGAAGAACAGGAAATGAGATTTAATTATAACTACCTTTTATCTGGGTTGAATAATATAGAAGGAGATGAAGTTGTGTTTAAGATAAATAGGTCTGACGGCCCAACTCTTGTGGAATCTGTTAAAAACAAAGATTACTTCTATATTCTGATGCCAATTAGAAAATAAATTTAATAAACCCCCGATGCGTCGGGGGTTTATTAAATGTCGGATTGAGCAGGAACATTTCCAACCCAATTTTGTATGGCTGCTTCCCAGTTTTTATACTGGGGATCATCTTGCGAGGTGTCAGAAGACAGAGGATTTTTCTTTGATATGTAGTGAAGTATGGTGTGGGGTATTGTAATAATTCCGTCTAACATATTTTTTCCCATTGTTTCAATTTTAGGGTCTATAAATTTTTTTTCATTTTCTATAGAAGTTAGTTTGAAGTAAAACTCTTTTTCTTTTAAGTCTGCTTCCTCTGCGATTTTTTTTGCGTATGCTTCTTTAAAAAACCGATTCCAAATAGGAACAGCGGCGGATACACCGGGTGCATTGATCATTGCTTCGTTATTATTGTTTCCTACCCAAATGCCCGCGGCTAAACTTGGTGTATATCCGACCACCCAAGCGTCTCTAAATTCTTGTGTAGTCCCTGTTTTTGCAGCTATATCTAGCCCGTCTATTGTTAGGTTACTTACCCGCCCAAAGACCCTAGAGCGGAACTCGTCTGTGCTTAGAATATAATTTATCTGATCTGCCACGTTTTCTTCTAAAACTTTTTCTGACTCTTGGCGCAGTTCCTCTAAAATATTTCCTTCCTTGTCTTCAATTTTTAGTATAAATTTGGTTTTATTTCTTGTTCCTCTGTTTGCGAAAGTGCTGAACGCCGAAGTCTGTTCTAGAAGCGTTACATCAGCGCCACCTAATACTAATGAGAGGCCGTACCCAGAGCGGTCTTTTAAAGATTCAACTCCTAATTTTTTTGCTAAATCTATTGTGTTTTCAATTCCCGCAAGATATAGAGTTTTAACCGAACTTATGTTGCGAGATTCTGCCAAAGACTCTTTCATAGATATAGCTCCAAACTGGAGCGAGTCATAGTTATTCGGATGGTAACAATCAAGTCCGTACTGGTCTTTGTCTTGCGTTGCGGACCAATGGCAATCTGGGTTGAATTCGGTTTTTATATCGTATAGTATTGTATCTGGTGTGAAGCCCTTCTGGAATGCGGCAGCGTACGCGAAGGGTTTGAAAGCAGATCCCGGTTGTTGTAGAGAGGTTGCTATGTTCACTTGAGGGTCAAATAGACAAGTTTTTCCAGGAACACATCCTTGAGGATAAGAATCGCCTAAGTAGTTTTTAGACCCGACCATAGCAAGAATTTGTCCGGTATTTGGGTCTATAGCAACTAGGGACGCATTGTGCGCATTAAAATTTGTTTGATTAAACTCCGCTCGTTCTTCTACTGCTGTTTCTGCTATATTCTGAAGTGTTTTATCTAGTGTTGTTAAAACCCTAAGTCCTGCTTGTTGAACAAAACTAACCCCATATTTTTCTTCTAGATACTGTTTTACCATTATTACAAAATGAGGAGATCGAATAGAACCAGGCCTTTGTTTGAGTGTTGTGTCTTGCGACCGGGCTTCGCTATGTTGTTTTTCGGTTATGTAACCAAAATGAAGCATTCTATCCAACACGTATTTCTGGCGAGCTTCTAGGGCGTCTGGATTGTTGGTGTAATATGTCGGGGCTTGGGGGAGTGCGGCAAGCAGTGCAGATTCTGCCAGAGTCAGATTTTTTGCGCGTTTGCTAAAATAAATTTGCGCCGCCGCTTCTGTTCCGTATGCGTTAGATCCGTATGGCACATAGTTTAGATATCCGGTTAGGATTTCTTCTTTCGTGTATAGTACCTCCATTTCTATAGCAAGTATGGCTTCTTTAATTTTTCTAACGAAAGTTCTTTCGGGGGTTAGGAGGAGGTTTTTAATGTATTGTTGTGTAATGGTTGAACCACCCTGTCGTATACTGCCTCCTTTTATATTTACCCAAACAGCCCGCAGTATCGCCTTGATATCTATGCCCCAATGATGATAAAAGTCATCATCCTCGGCAACTATAGTCGCCCAGCGCATGTAGTCCGGCATATCTTGCGCGCTGATGACAGTTCTATTATATTCGTCGTAAATATCATAGAGAATAGAAGTACCGGTTCGGTCCAATATTTTTGTGCTTTCTGGAACAAACAAGTCATTAATTGCATCGCGTCTAGGCAAATCTTTGGCAAAGTAAATAAAAAGAAACGCGACAAAAACAAAGCCGGAAAACGAGGCGTAGCCGACCACTTTTAAAGTCTGTTTTTTGTTTTGGGATATATAGGAAAAGAGTTTTTTTGCAGAGCGTTTAAGTTTTGTCAGTAAAAATAGGGCTACGTAACCCAATATCTTAAACATTTTCCATATGTATATGAGGACTTTTTTTAGGTAGTATTTTGCAGTATGATTTATCATAAACTATAGTATACTACTATTATATCAATGAATTTTCAATGCGTATGGATATTAATTTTACACAAAGAGACATTTTAGAAAGGGGGGTGGAAGAAATTATAGAGATTACAAGCTTAAGAAAAAAGTTAAAATCTGGCAGGAAATTGCGGGTTAAATTAGGCATAGATCCAAATGCGCCGGACATACACTTGGGTCACACGGCGCCTCTTTGGAAGCTTCGACAGTTCCAAGAATTAGGACACAAAGCAGTGCTTATAATAGGAGATTATACAGCTTCTATAGGAGATCCTTCGGGGAAAGACGAAACACGTCCTAGTTTAACAGAGGCGCAGATTAAAGGAAACTACAAAACTTATGAAAAACAAGCGTTAAAAATTTTAGACAACAAAACTCTGGAGGTTAGGTATCAAACAGAATGGTATAAAAATTTTAATCTGAAAGATGTATTAAATTTGTTAAGGAAAGCTTCAGTTGGACGGCTTTTGCAACACGAAACATTTCGCGAACGACTTAAAAAAAAACAACAGTTCGCTGTGCATGAGATTATATACCCGTTTTTACAGGGATATGATTCTGTTGCCGTAAAAGCAGATGTTGAACTAGGTGCCACGGAACAAAAGTTTAATTTGTTGATGGGAAGGGAACTGCAAAAAGCATATGGACAGGAACAGCAGGATATTATTACGAATCCGTATTTGTTGGGTACGGACGGGAAAGAAAAAATGAGCAAATCGTTGGGTAATTATATAGCTATACAAGACAAGCCCACGGAAATGTTCGGCAAGGTTATGAGTATACGAGATAGTGAAATTGTGCAGTATTTTGAACTTGTCACACCCGTACCGTTTAAAAAAGTGCAAGAAATAAAAAAATTAAAAATAACCGGAAAAACCGCACGGGACTTAAAAGTACAACTTGCCGGAGTTATAACGGAGTTATATTGGGGCAAGGAAGAGGCAGAGAAAGCGCAGGAAAGATTTGAAACACAATTCCAAAAAAGGGGAGTGTCAAAAGGACTAAGCGTGGTGCGTGTTTCTGGGTCTGATAGCACAATCATCACAATACTAGTTGATGCTGGATTTGTGTCTTCTAAAAACGAGGCTAGAAGGTTAGTAGAACAAGGGGCTGTATATTTTGATAATGAGAGAATGGCAGAGTATAACGATCCTATTCCTAAACGCTCTTTTATACTTAAGGCAGGAAGAAAGATGGCAAAAATAGTGCCAAAATAAAAAAGAGGTGTACACCTCTTTTTTATTTTGGCTTAGTGTTAGAATAAGTTTTGGTAATTTCGGCACTTTTTTTTGTTAATCCCGCACTTCTAGTTTTTTTACTTTTTTGAATTTTGTATTCGTATACCAAGCCGTCTATATTGTTAATAAAGTAACCTTTTTTCTTACCCTTTTTAGTAAACCCAGCTTTTTTGAAGGACAGCTGTCTTTTTTTATTGTTAGCTGGAACGATAACATTGATTTTTTTGTTTTTCGCAGTTTTGGATATCTCTATTAATTGTCGTATCATCCTTCTTCCCATTCTTTGTCCGCGGAAGTCCTTGAGTATACCCATGCGTGTTATTCTGCGCATTTTGCCACTTAAATAGTGGGTCATAAAAGCTATGGGCTCTTGATTTTTGTAAATTACAATAAGATCTCGTTGCAAAACTGTGTCTAGAAAATCTTTTTTTGTAAACGGCTTTTCAGTTTGTTCTGGATTGTCTTTTTCTATCTTGTATAAAGTATCAAATATTTTCTTTTTAGTTTTTGTGTCAAATTCTGTTTCTATGCTCCACAAATATTTTTCTTCTATGTAGGATATTAACTTTTCTGCCACGTTAATTTTGGTTGCGGATTCAAAGCCCTCAAATCCGGGGAAGATATTTACCTCTAAAATATAGTGTTTATTTTTATATTTAATGATATCTACTCCCGCAAACTCTGCGTTAAATATTTTTGCCGCTTTTAGCGCTAGGCGTTGCATTTCAGGCGTTACTTCGGCTTCTTCCGCCGCACCTCCTAAAGACACGTTGGCCCTGAATTCCCCTTCTTTGGCTGTTCTTTTCATAGCGCCTATTACTTTACCCCCTATCACTATGACCCTGTAGTCATGTTTGGTCGGTATGTATTTTTGTATCAACACCTTGCCCGGACCAGAGACCCCCACTAGGTTCTCTATTTGTTCCGTCTTTTCTATAAGAAACACTTGAGCACCCCTTGAACCTTCAACATTTTTTGCTATGTATGGTTTTTTAAATTTTTTATAAACAGTATCCGGTGTGTGCTTTCCTGTATATAGAAGGGACGTTACAATAGGAAGCCCATTTTTAGCTAGCAAGTAATGTTGTAGTAGTTTATCGTAGAAGGGTATTTTTATTATGGTTTTTTCGTTCAGTACGTGTTTATAGTGTTCGTTTATATATCGAACCAGAAGTAAATAGTGTCGATATAAATGACTTACATATGTTGTTTCTTCTTTTCCTTTAAATAGTGGATTTCTTGGGATTATGTAATCGTAGTATTTTAGATCGGTTCCGTTTGGTCTTTTTATAACCACGCCTTTTTTAGAAAATTGGAAAACAAGTCCACCCCAAAACATGTAGTTTACCGTGTGACCTCTTTTTTTAAGTTCTTGTACCAACCTTCTTGATACGTACGGTAGTTTTTTAGCGCTAAATCCCAGTAGTAATATTCTCATATTTTTTAATTACCCTACTTAATGCTAAAATGAGGTTCGCAAAATGTTTTTCGTTTTGTCTAACTTCCTCATTAAGTTCTAGTTGGACTGCGGGTATGTCTAGATTTCTTCTAACGTGATAGGTCAGTGTTTTACTACCAGGTCCTTTGACTGACCTGAAAAATCCTTTACTCACGTCCTCTTTTAAGAAAAAAGACTCAAAGCTTTTTAATAGTAGTTCTTCGAGGGCCTGGTCATGTTTATGTGTTTGAGGGAATATAAAATCATAGTCAATTAAAAAAGGTCTTGAATGTTTTGATCCATGAACATCGAGCACTAAAGATATATTATTCTCTTTTACTATTTCTCTAACAAATTTTTTGTATACCCTATAAACTTTTTTGTCCCAGTTTTCTAAAATACTTTCGCCGGTTTCTAATTGGGTGAATATGCCCCATACTCCGATTTCGTCGCATAATACCTCTACAATCTCTGACACCCTTTTTTCGAATTTTGTGTAAGGACCCTCCTTATCTTCTTTTAATAACGGAACAGCGTGAGGCGCGGAGATTAGTACAGGAAACTTGCCTTCTATGATTTTTATATTTGGGTGTTCCATATTATGTTCTTTCTAGGTAATTCAACGAACTGGCACAACACATAGCAACCGCCAACGCGTCAGCCGCATCATCTGGGTGTGGCACTTCGTTTAGTTTTAATAAATTTTTAACCATACTCTGTACTTGTTTTTTGTCTGCTTGGCCATATCCGGTTACAGCTTGTTTTACTTGTAGTGGGGTAAATGAATAACATTGTTTATGGTTATCTGCGGCAAGAAGCAACACGATACCCCTGGCTTGGCTGACAGTTATGAGCGTTTTTTGATTTTTAAAATAAAAAATATCCTCGACAGCAATAACGTGAGGATTGTATTGTTTTACCATACTTTGCAGTGTTTTGTAAATATCCCCTAGTCGTAGATGTTCGGGAGTATTCATATCTGTTTCTATTATACCATGTGCTATATGGTTTATGTTAGAATCCTCGAGGCTTATAAGCCCGTATCCCATACGCGCGATTCCAGGGTCAATACCAAGTATAATTTTTTTCGCTTCGCTCATAAGATTATAGGTATTAGGTGATAGGTATTAGGTCGCTACGCTCTTGGGTTTAAAACTTACCAGCCCAAAACCTATAACCGATAACCTACTTTGTGTTTGAATAAATTGCTTGTACATCGTCGTTTTCATCAAGTGCCTCAAATAATGCCTCTAGTTTTTTTTGGTCTCCTTGTGAGATTTCTATTTCATCTTTTGCAACCCACTCTAGACCACTATCTACATTTTGAAAACCTTCCTTTTCAAGTATAGATTGCATTGCTTGCAAGTTGTTTATATTTGTATAAATAATCACGCATCCCTCTTCTTCTTTCATGTCTTGCGCTCCTGCGTCTATCGCACGCAGTTCAAATTCTTCTATATTTTTTACATTATCCTTGGGTATTTTTAGTACACCTACATATTGGAACATCCAGCGAACACCACCCTCTCCAACTGGTTTTCCGTTATTTTTGTTTAATATTTGTTTGACTTCAGACGCAGTTCGATTTCGGTTGTCAGTAATTGTTTGTATAAGTAATGCCGAATTCCCAGGCCCGTATGCTTCCATAAGCAGTTCTTCTAGTTGTGTGCCGCTTTTATCTTCTCCCGTACCCTTTTTTATGGCGGCTTCAATTTTATCTTTGGGCATGTTTAGCTCTTTTGCTTTTTCAACTTCCGTACGGAGCGTATAATTTGCTCCTAGGTCTCCGCCCCCATGCGTGGCGGCCACTGTTATTATCTTTGCAAGTTTACCAAAAACATCAGCACGTTTTTGGTCCATCGCAGTTTTTTTGTTTTTTATATTAGCCCATTTACTGTGACCAGACATAATTTTGTTCAGCTTCGCCTCACAAAATCGTAAAACTTGAAACTTGAAACCTATAACCTTAAGTCCTAAATGTTTGATGAATGTTTCATGTTCTATGTTTCAAGTTTTAAGAAGTGGATCGTTAGCCAAGTAAAGTATTTTCTTGTTGTGGCAAGTGCAGACCCAAGTGTTTATATGCTGCAGGTGTTGCCACTCTTCCGCGCGGGGTTCTTTCTAAAAATCCGATTTGCATTAGGTATGGTTCGTAGACTTCTTCTATGGTCTCTATTTCTTCAAAAGTTCCCGCGGCAAGCGCCTGAACTCCAACTGGCCCCCCCGAAAATTTACTGATTATTATTTCCAGAATCTTTCTATCCGTGGGTTCTAGGCCAAGTTCGTCCACTTCAAGCATTTGCAGAGCGTTTTTTGCGGTTGACAAATCGATATGGCCTTGGTTTTTTATATCTGCATAATCACGTATGCGTTTTAAGAGGCGATTAGCTACGCGGGGAGTGTTCCTAGACGACTTTGATATATAGTTTATGGCAGCTTCTTCTATCTTCACCGTTAGTATTTGTGCAGATCTATGTAGTATTTTTTCTAGTTCCTCTTCGTTATAAAAGTCCAGTTTTGTTGTTATGCCGAAGCGAGATCTAAGGGGAGCAGATAACAGTCCTACCCTTGTGGTAGCGCTAATGAGCGTGAAAGGCGGCAGATCAAGCTGAATGGTGCGCGCGGATGGTCCTTTGCCCAGTATAATATCCAGTGTTCGTTGTTCCATGGCTGGATACAGAATTTCTTCTATAACTTTGTTTAGTCTGTGGGCTTCGTCTATAAATAAAACATCATAAGGAGAAAGGTTTGTAAGGATAGAGGCGATATCTCCCACTTTTTCTATCGCAGGCCCGCTGGTGACTTTAATATTTACTCCCAACTCTTTTGCAATAAGATATGAAAGGGTTGTTTTTCCAAGCCCAGGAGGGCCATATAGCAAAACATGATCCAATGCACCTTTTCTCTGGCGTGCTGCGTCAATAAAAATACGAAGACGCTCTTTTGCGGCAGTTTGTCCGATATACTCGTCCCACCTAGAGGGTCTTAGGGTGGAATCCATCACTAAATCTTCAGTTTTTTGTTTTGGCGCGGTATTATTCATGGGTTGTGTATAAGTACAAAACATGGTTGAAAATCACAAAAAACGCTTGACATATTTTGTATATTTTGTTAAACTATGGTGTCATTACATTTATACTATAATAAAAGGCTTAAAGAAAGCAGGTATGCACACTCTGCGTAAGCAGAGCCTGGGGTATTCCTCAGTGTACGGATTGTTCGGCTGCATGGCTGAACAACTCCTCGGGCGTATCTCTTTTAGGTTTCCAAGCCAAGGCTTTGTGAATACCTGCTTTCTTTAAGCCTTTTTTGTTAGGGCTGGTTCGAATCTCACAATCCTAGCCCAACACTCTTTTTATCTCTGAAATAGAGGTAATTCCCTGCAATACTTTTACAATTGCGTCCTGCATCATCGTCGTAAAATCTTCCTGTTTCAGAAAATCTCGCATCTCTTCTTCAGACGGGTTCTCCAGTATTTGTTTTTTTATTCCTTCTGTAGCACTCATTATCTCAAATACGCCAGTCCTTCCCGCATAACCAGTACCGCTACACTCGGTACAACCTTTGTTGTCAGCTTCGTATATGATTGCACCTTTAGGAACATTGAATTCTATAACATTTTTTAGATCACCTAGTATTTCTGTAAAGTTTTGGTATTCAAGATCTGTTAAATTCGTACTTTTTTTGCATTTTTTACACAATTTTCTTACCAAGCGTTGGGATATAGCCGCAGATAGCGCAGAGGAAACAGTTGCAGGGTCTGCACCCATGTCTATTAAGCGTGCCGACGTTCCAGCGGCATCTATTGTATGGAGGGTGGAAAAGACTTTTTTTCCAGCTAGCGCCGCTTGTAGCGCAGGATCTGTAGAGTCCAAATCCCTCAGTTCGCTGAGCATCAACGCATCTGGGTCCTGTCTTAAAATCGCCCGTAGCCCTGAAGAGAAGGTGTAGTCATCGTCTTTGTTTACCTCCGTTTGTGTGATCCCTTCTAGTTTGTATTCTATAGGATCT
The DNA here is from genome assembly GCA_001820055.1 of Candidatus Spechtbacteria bacterium RIFCSPLOWO2_12_FULL_38_22. Taxonomy (GTDB): domain Bacteria; phylum Patescibacteriota; class Minisyncoccia; order Spechtbacterales; family 2-12-FULL-38-22; genus 2-12-FULL-38-22. Next base: position 73,133 of record MHOK01000005.1, read on the forward strand.
TCTATGGTTATTATTTTAGTTGACTCTGCTTTTAGGACATTTAAACATGCGTATAGTGTGGTGGTTTTTCCACTTCCCGTTGGTCCGGTTGCAAGTATCAGCCCCTGAGGGTAAGACAGGTGCTTTTTTAGTATACTTAGCAGGTCTTTTCTCAACCCAAGCTCTTCCAGAGATACTATAGAATTTGGATCCAAAATTCTTAGCGCTATATCTTCGCCGTATTGACTAGGAAGTATTGAGGTTCTTATTTCCACCTCTCTGTTCGGTAGATTTACGGAGAAGTTTCCCTCCTGGGACTCGTTGTGTATGTTTAGTTTAAGACCGGAAAGCAATTTGATGCGGGATAGTAGCAGTCCGTGCAGATGTTGGTCTATTTTTGTTATCTCATATAATATTCCATCCAACTTTATTCTAACAACAGTATTTTCTGATTGCGGTTCTATGTGTATATCTGTTGCGCCAAATCCTATAGATGCTTGAAATAGTATTTCTAGCGCCATCGAAGCATCAGAGGAAGATATTTTTTTAATTTTTTCTTCCAGTTCGTGTATAGAAATTTTTTCTTTGTCAAAATTTTTTATGGCAGTGTCGGTTATCTCAATTTCTTCCGATATTCCCGTTTCTTTGAGTACTTCTTTTGGATATTTTTTTATTAGTAACTTGAGAGCTAGATCTGAAACAACTGAAACGTTTACCTTGTTGTATTTATTGCGCAGGGCCTGTAAGAGTTTTTGGGTCGTGTCGTGTTTGGGATTTCTAACAACTACAGCTATTGTTTTATTTTTGAGTTCAGTCACGACAGCTTCTGCTGTTTGAGCTTCTAACCTTGTAATTAATGGTAGAGGTTTATGCGCCTGGCTTAGGTGTATATACGGGAGCTCGTTTAGCGCAGCAATTTCTTGCGCTAATCTCTCCTCTTGTTGAGCTTGTACATCTTTAATTTTATCTTGAGGGTCATTCATTAATTACATTTTAACGTCGCCATAAGATTTATTCAATCTTGACCTCGATACCTGTTGAGTGTGTCATTTATTTATATTAAGGCGCGCTTCTAGTTGATGCAGGGATTGGCTTTGTTTTTTTTGTGTGTAATACTGTTGAGGGCAATAAACGTTTATAATATGCGATACATATCTTTATCTGTGGGGGAGACTAAGAAATTCGCCGCAGAATTAGTTAAAAAAAATTATCCTAGTAAAAAGGGCGCTTTAGTGTTTGGTCTAGTGGGAGAGCTTGGCGCAGGCAAGACTCATTTTGCGCAGGGGGCCGCCGTTGCTCTTGGGATAAAAAGAAATATTACGAGTCCTACTTTTGTTTTGATGAAAAAATACGGCATTTCCAGCGGTGAATTAAAAATGATGTATCACATAGATTGTTATCGCCTAGACTCTGTGCGTGACATTTTAGATTTAGGATGGAGTAAAATAATTCTAGACCGACGCAATGTTGTTTTTGTAGAATGGGCTGAAAAAATTAAAAGTATTTTGCCACGCGACACAATACTTATTTTTATTAAAGATTTGGGAGGTGAAAAAAGAGAAATAACTATTGATTAGAATAGCTGTATGTGATACACAATAAGTAGACGCAGGAAAAATTTCTTAGAGAGCGAGAGAGATGTTAGGATAAATTGCTCTAGCCTTGGCTTAGGGAACAAAATTCAAACTAAACTTGGTTCTGGTTTGAATTCTGTTCCCTAAAACCTAGAAGCCCTACTGTTGGGGCTTTTTAGTTTGGAAATGTTAAACTATAATAAAGTACCTATATGAAAGAAACTTTTGTAATCATAGACGCAAATGCTATTTTTCATCGCGCATATCATGCGTTACCGCGTTTTACAACCAAGGCAGGTGAATTAGTTAATGCTGTATATGGCTTCGGCCTTATATTAGTTAAGGTTCTAAAAGAGCTTAAACCAGAGTATTTTGTGGCGGCTTTTGATGTTGACGGCCCCACATTTCGCGATAAAGAGTATAAAGAATATAAAGCAACTCGCGAGAAAGCGCCTGACGAATTGTATCATCAAATTCCACGGATACAGGAGATGCTCAAAGTATTTAATATCCCCATCTACCAAAAACAGGGGTTTGAGGCAGACGATATTTTGGGTACTGTGGCAGAGGAACTAAAAAAGCAAAAAAACATAGAAACCGTGATAGTTAGCGGAGACCTAGATACTCTGCAATTAGTTACAGACAAGGTTCGTGTTTATACTATGCGCAAGGGAGTAAAGGACACGGTTACTTATGGAGTGCCAGAAGTTAAAAAAAGATTTGGGGTTAGCCCACAGCAGATAATAGATTACAAGGGCCTTCGTGGGGACGTTTCAGATAATATCCCGGGGGTTTTAGGAGTAGGAGAAAAAACCGCGACTCAATTGATAAGCCAGTTTGAAAACATAGAAAATATGTATGAAAAATTAGCGAAGGGAGAAGTTGAGGGAGTAAGCGAAAAATTACGCAAAAACTTGTTAGAGCAAAAAACACAGGCAGAGCTTTCAAAAAGATTGGCGACCATAAAACGAAATGTAAATATAGATTTTAAGTTAGAGGATGCTAAATGGGGAGGTTTTGATACCGCCAAAGTCATGGGGTTTTTAAAAGGTCTAAATTTCAACGCTTTGGCAGATAGATTGGGAGAAATTCAGGGATTTGAAAACCTAGAGTCCGCTCCAGCTTTTGTGGGTACAAACAAAAGAGAGCAAGAGTTGTTTGAACAAGTAGAGTACGCGTATAACGCCGGTGTTTTGTCAGATATAATTTATAAACTTGAGCGTGACCTAGTGCCAATAATTTTAAAAATGGAAGAGACGGGCATTGGGATAGACAGGAAAATTCTAGCTGTTTTAGAGAAGCAAATAGGGGGTAAATTAAAAAACGTAGAAAGTAAAATTTATAAATTGTCGGGGGGAAATTTTAATGTAAATTCGCCCGCGCAGTTAGCAGAAGTTTTGTTTGATAGATTGCAGATTAAGACAAAAGGAATTAAAAAAACTTCGAGAGGAAAGCTTTCTACTGCGGCAAGTGAACTGGAAAAATTAGCAGGAGAGCACGAAGTTATAGATTTAATTTTACAACAAAGAGAACTGCAAAAACTTTTGACCACCTACATTAAGCCACTCGGCGAGTTGGCAGATACGCAAGGAAGGATACATACCACTTTTAAATCTCTCGGGGCTGCCACAGGAAGGATGAGTAGTAAAGACCCCAACCTACAAAACATCCCTGTTCGGGGCGAATGGGGGCCCTCTATAAGAAAAATTTTTAGGGCAGGAGAGGGTAAAAAATTTTTAATATGTGATTATTCCCAAATAGAGCTTCGTATAACAGCACATCTTTCTGGAGACAAAAATATGATAGAGGCCTTCAAAAAAGGAGAAGACATTCATATAAACACAGCCGCTTATGTATTTGGAGTAGATAAAGATAAGGTAGATTCTACGATGCGCTTTCGCGCGAAAGCGCTTAATTTTGGAATTATTTACGGAATCGGGTCCAGGGCTTTCGCCGATAGCGCCGACATTAGTTATATAGAAGCCCAAGAATTTATACAAAGATACTTTGACGTTTTTAGCCGCGTCGGTATATATATGGAAGCTGTAAAGAAAAAAGCTCATAAAGTAGGTTACGTTGAAACTTTGTTTGGTAGAAAAAGATTTTTACCGGATTTAAATTCACCCAACCCAATGTTGAGAAGTATGGCAGAAAGAGCCGCAATAAATATGCCGGCCCAAGGAACCGCAGCCGATATCGTAAAAATGGCTATGGTGGAGGCTGACAGGAGGTTGAAGAATGTAAGTTTGCTTTTACAAATTCATGACGAGTTAATTTGGGAAGGAGAGGCGAGTATAATAAAAAATGTAGCACAGGAAGCTAAAAAAATTCTAGAAAATGTTGTTCAGTTAGATGTACCGCTCAAGGTGGATTATATAATAGCAGACAACTGGGGAGAAAAATCTTGAAACTTGTCCGCCAGTTGGCGGATTAAAACTTGCCTGCCCGCCGTAGTCACGGCGCAGGCGGGAAACTTATGATTTTCAACTTAAATAAAAACAAAAGGATGGTTATGGGTGTTGTCGCACCAGTTGTGATAGCGAGCGTAGTTTATTTTTTTACAAGCGGAAACAGTTTTGAAATTAGTAAAAATAGAGACAAAGATAATCTGATATATGAACCACACCCTCTTACGGGTCAAAAGTGTGAAAACTATAATAAGCGCCCTTTTGCGGTTATGCTTGCCGCAGATCCAGTCGCGCGCCCATTAGCATCAATTAGCATGGCCGATGTTGTAGTTGAAATGCCGGTTGTGAAAGACAGCATAAATCGCTTAATGGCCTTGTACGTTTGCAGTGAACCAGAAGAAATTGGCTCGGTGCGTTCTGCTCGCCACGATTTTATTCCGCTTGCCGCGGGGTTTGATGCAATTTATGCTCACTGGGGTGGAAGCAGTTTTGCTCTGAAAGATTTAGATAAGGGCATTATAGATAATATAGACGCACTTATAAATCCAAACGAGGCATTTTATAGAAAGCAAGGTATACCGATGCCCCACGATGGTTTTACAAGCTATGAACGCTTAAAAAAGACAACTGAATATCTAGGATACAGATTAGAAAATAATTTTGAGGGATATAAATACATAGATGGTCAATCAAGAAAAGAAGATGGAGCGACCACTTTGGTTATTAATTATCCATACCCCCATAGCGTAAGTTATATTTATAACAAAGATACAAACACATACTTACGTTGGAGGGGCGGATCTCCTGAATTAGATAAACTAACAGGAAACCAGGTTCGCACGAATGTTATTGTGGTTATAAAAACCACTTCTCGCCGACTTAACGCAGATTACAATGATGTAGATATTACAGGAAGCGGAGAAGCTTTAGTTTTTCAAAACGGAGAAGTTGTCCCTGCGCGTTGGGAAAAAGAAGAGGCACTAAGCGCTAAATTGAAATTTGTAAATGAGGGCGGAGAAGAAATTACGTTTGTCAGAGGTAAGATGTGGTTAAATTATATAGATTATGGAACACAGGTAATTTGGGGAGAGAAAAAACTTTAGTATTAAGGGTGTTGTGAAGGTGTTGAACTGTTGACTGGGATTTAAAACAAAAAATAGTACAGTTTATTCCACACTGCCACTTCGTTCCCGCCTGTCTGCGACAAGCAGGCTTACGACGGAATAAATTGTACTATTTTTTATTTACTACAATTCAAAAAGTAGAAAGTATTATGTTTGGAGTTGAAGCGGATTAACAAAAGAGTCTGTATAATTTTATTTCACGCTGCCATTCGCTACGCTCATTCCCGCTTACGACGAAATAAAATTATACAGACTCTTTTTTAACAAACAGTATAATTTATTCCACATGGCCACTTCGTTCTCGCTTACGACGGAATAAACTGTACTGTTTTTTATTTCTCTAATCTGTACAACTCTTGCGGCCGCAAGAGTTGTACAGATTAGAAAATATTATCGGACACAGAAGAATACATTAACTTTTTTATTCTTTATAATACTGCGGGGTGTTCGCAAGGTATCGAACCATTACGTAGGTATTGAAAATTAATATTTTTTGTGTTAGCATTTATCTAGTTTTAGTGAGAAGGAAAGCCGTGCCCCGTCTTTACAGGGTCATTAGAAACGGTAAAACCATAGAAACAAAAACCCCGGGTAGATATGCTGGTTGGAGGCCTGGGAAAATATTTGGTCGCCTTGATTGTAAAAGTGGAATGCGAATGAAAAAAGAAAACAGAGTTTTTTTTGTGAGCTGGAAAGATGCAGTTGACGCTGGATATCGCCCTTGCAAAAACTGCAAACCAACTCCCCAAGATACTTACTAAAAATCCCGTCACAGCTTGCCATGAGCATGTCGAATGGCGGGATTTTATGTTAAAATAGTTGCATATGTTTATAATTTTACACGGCGAAGATACGTTTAGAAGCCGGCAAAAACTAAACGAACTACAAAAACTTTATCTAGAAAAAAGTGATGGTTTTAATTTTGAAAAGCTAGATGGTGCACAAATTAATTTTCAAACCCTAAGGAACGCGTTGGAAGCCCAGTCCCTCTTTATGCAGAAGAGGTTTGTTGTCGTAGAAAATATTTTAGAAAATAACGAATTAAAACAGAGCTTAGCAAATTATAATTTCAATACAACCACTATAGGGTTGCCAGGCAACCCTATAGTGGTTGTATTTTATGAGAGAGACAGTGTAGCAAAAGATAAGGATTATAAAAACATTTTAAAATACGCAGATAAAGTGCAAGAATTCCAAAAATTGTCACCAAGAGAAGCGTTAGTATATTTTTCTAAAACATTCAACACAATTAATAAAAATATAATTAGTAAAGTCTTAGAGAGATGCCAGCCTGCCGGTCGATCAGGCGGGCAAGATATGTGGCAAACTCACAACGAGCTTAAAAAATTATATATTTATAAAATAGGGTCTGAAGTAGAGGAAGAGGACTTAGATATTTTACAAATAGGAACGCTTCAAGCGCAAATTTTTCCAACGATAGACGCAATTTTTGCAGGGGATAGAGATAAGGCATTTTATAACCTGCTTATTCATTGGCAGACCGGAGAGCATCCTCAGATATTATTTAACATGATTGAGATGCAATTAAAAAATATCATTTTAGTTAAGGAAGCCCTTCAACCCTTCGAGAAACCTCCCAGCCTTCTCCGTCAGCTGGCGGATTCGGCGGGCAGGCAGGGCAAGCAAGGCGAGCCACAAGAGCGTTCTATCGCTGTGAAACTGGGTTTGCATCCATATGTCGTAAAAAAAACCCTAGCGTTAGTAGATAAATTTTCTTGGGAAAAACTAAAAACTCTCTACGCGCGCGTAGAGAGTTTGGATGTTAAAAATAAAACAGGACAAGTCAGCACCTATTTGTCCGCAGAACTGCTTGCCGCAGCGGTTGCTTCTTCGGTTTGAGTTTTTTTGTCTAAAAGTTTAAGAGAGCCGGAAGCTATTTTTGTGACAAAAGATTTTTTACGAGCTGCGGTATTTTTATGGAGTATATTTTTTTTTGCAGCTTTGTCTACGGCCTTGTAGTAAGAGGGAAGCATATCTAGTGCTTCTTTTTGTTTGTTGTTGCGACTTAAATCTGAAATCTGCCGATAAAGATTTTTGATTCGGTTTTTGTATCCCTTATTATGCGCTTGATGTTTTAAACTTTGTTTATGCGCTTTTTTTGCATTTGCTAAATTTGGCATGTTCTTTTATTACTCCCGCCTAGACTCGTTTTGCTCGTTAGGCGAGGCTGGTCGCTCAGTCAAATTAAAAGTTAACCTTCGACGTCCCGAGCTCAGGTCGAGGGAAAATGAAAAACTGAATAAGTGTAGTTAAGTTGACTATTGTTTTTTACCATTTGTATATTTTTTTTGCAAGCTTTGTATAGTATCGGCGTTTTTTAGCTTGTATTCTCCGATTTGGGTGCGTCTCAATTCTTTTACGTATGCTCCCGTACCCAGCGTACGACCAATGTCGCGGGCGAGTGCTCTAATATAAGTCCCGCTGGAAACTTTTAAGCGGAGCTTTAGCTCCGCGCAGTCCGCCGTAGTTTTATACGAAGGCGGAGTACGTTTTTTATATTTCAGCAATTTTATCCAATAAACTTTAACTTGTTTGGGTTTTAGTTCAACTTTTTTTCCTTGACGCGCTAATTCGTATGCTTTTTTACCCTTTACTTTTTTTGCAGAAAATTGAGGCGGTATCTGCAATTGTTCTCCTTCAAATTGTTTTAAAACTTTTTTGATTTTAGAAATTGGAATTTGAAAATTGTTTGAAAATTGAAAATTGGAAATTGAAAATTTCGATTTAACAGGTAAACCTGTTAAATCGTGTGTATCACGCTCTTCCCCCAGAACTAAAACCGCTTCATAAATTTTATCCATACTTAAAAATTTGCTCTGTTGTTTAGTTTCCTCTCTTCCCACTAACACAATAAGTAGGCCTTCGGCGAAGGGATCTAGAGTTCCGGCATGCCCAACTCGGCGTTCTTTGGTAATTTTGCGTACCTCATCTACAATATCGTGTGATGTAGGTCCGCTTGGTTTGTTTATTAGAAGCATAAATTGCTTGTTATTAGTTGAGTGTCATTTGTTGCTTAATTTTTTTATCTCATTTCTTAAGGTTGCCGCTAACTCGAAATCTAAATTTTTTGCGGCGCGCTTCATCTCACGTTCTAGCTCTCCAATCGCCATATTTTGATAAGGAGCCAGGTTTTTTTGGATTTTTTCTTTTTCAAGCATTTCCTCTGGCAGTTCGTGGATTTTTTTTTCAATTGAGCGTGGAGTTATATTATTTTTTTCATTAAATTTTTTTTGAATTTCTCGTCTGTGTTTTGTCTCGTTTATAGCAAGGCGCATGGAACGAGTTATTTTGTCTGCATATAAAATTACTCGCCCTTCAACGTGTCGAGCCGCCCGCCCCATTGTTTGTAAAAGCGTAGTTTCGTTTCGCAAAAAACCTTCTTTGTCTGCGTCAAATATAATCACAAGCGATACCTCTGGGAGATCCAGACCCTCTCGAAGCAAGTTAACGCCAACTAATACATCGTACTCACCTTCGCGCAGTTTATTCATAATCACGGGTCGTGTTAAGGTATCTATTTCTGAATGTATATAGTTTACGCTTATATTTTTTTCTTTGAGGTATTCTGCAACTTCTTCCGCAAGTCGTTTTGTAATAGTCACTACCAGTGTGCGCTGGCCATTTTTAACATTATTTTTAATCTCTTCTGTTGCATTTTGCATTTGATTTTTTGTGTTACGCACTTCGACCATTGGGTCCAAGAGACCGGTAGGGCGGACAATTTGTTCTGCGATGTTACGACGTTGGGCTAACTGAGTTTCATATTCTCTTGGAGTGGCGCTCATGTAGATAATCTGGCTAGTTAGCCCCCCGAACTCTTTAAAGGTTAGCGGACGGTTATCTAGGGCCGATGGAAGACGAAAACCATGTTCTATCAGAGTTTTTTTGCGGGATCTATCCCCGGCGTACATACCGGTTATTTGAGGAATTGTCATATGAGATTCATCGATAATTGTTAAGAAGTTTTTAGAAAAGTAGTTTAACAAAGTAAAAGGGGGGGTGCCGGACTCCCTAAATTCTAGATGGCTGGAATAGTTTTCAATTCCAGAGGTATAACCCATTTGTTTCATCATTTCTAAATCGTAATTTGTTTTTTGTTCTATGCGGTATGCTTCAATTTCTTTTCCCTGCGATTTTAGTTCTTTGATCCTGCCTTGAAGTTCTGTGTTTATATTATTTAGCGCAATATGCAACTTATCTTCTGGAGTGATCCAAAAATTAGCAGGATATATTTTAACCCCTACTATAGGGTTGCCAGGCAACCCTATAGTTTTTGTAGGTGGGGTTGGTGTATGGATTTTTTTAATTTGATTTTTTTCTAGTTCAACTATTATTTTTTCTTCACCAGTTGGAGGGTGAATTTCTATTAAACTTGCGCGAGCGCAAAAGCGTCCCGCAAAAGGATCAAAATCGTTTCTTTCGTATCCCAAACGCACAAGGGAGCGCAAAAATTCTTTTCGGGTTATTTTTTGGCCTTCTTCAATTTCCCAAGTAACTTTTTGGTAAGTTTCTGGAGACCCCAAGTTATAAATACACGAAACCGAAGCAACGATTATAGTATCTTGACGCGTCAGCAAACTTTGTACCGCGCCATGTCGCATTGCGTCTATTTTTTTATTCACTGAAGCGTCTTTTGAGATATAAGTATCTGTAGTTGGTATGTATGCTTCTGGCTGGTAGTAATCATAGTAACTTACAAAGTAGTGCACAGCATTTTGGGGAAAGAATTCTTTAAACTCCTGATATAGTTGCCACGCTAGAGTTTTGTTGTGGCTTATAACAAGAGTCGGGCGATTGATTTGTTCTATGACGTTTGCGATAGTAAAAGTTTTTCCGGACCCAGTTACGCCATGAAGTACTTGGTGTTTTTCGCCATTTTTTACGCCAGACGCCAGTTGCGCTATAGCGCGAGACTGGTTGTCGGCAGGTTTTAGTTGTGTATGAAGTTTAAAATTCATTTAAAAAATACGCGATGTCGCATCGCGTATACTATTTTACCCTTATTTTAAGGAGTTTGGGCCGCAGCTTGTGCCGCCTGCCATTGTCTGACGACCTCGGCGAATTCGTTCGGGTACATTTGCTGGAAAAACACTATGAAACTGTCCATACTGTCTATGTTTGCCATTTGTGAGGCTGAAACCAGAGTTAATTGCTCACTACTTTCATAAAGCGCTTCAAGCCAGTCCTCCGGCGTTGCGTTAGAGTCGGTGAGCTCTTTTACTTGGTCGGAACTCAAGCCCATAAACAACACTATTCCATGCGGATTTTCAAATTGGACTGTGAACGCCACAACCTGTTCTTCTTCGTTGACAACCCGTGCCACAGTCTGTTGTATAAGCTGTAAGAATCCGGCATCAACAGTCATAAGTAGGGCGTTTCTTTCAGCTTGTTGCTCTAAAGTCGGGTTTTCCACCAGTGTCATTTCCTCTGTCGTTGCGACAAATATAATATTAAAGCTTACAACATATACATTTTGCGCGGAGTATTCATCTAGTACAGCTTTCGTAACAAAAAATATGTTTCTATCGTTATACTTTGTGTTTTCGCTTGTGTTTAGTTCGCTTTGAATATCGGAAAGTTCCTGCTCAAGTTCCTGTTTGCGTTGCGCAGTAAGAGGAGCTTCAAATGTGGGTGGTTCTTGAGGTTCTGGCACAATCGTGGTGGTGGTAGTTTCCACAGGAGTAACGACCGTCGTAGTCGTTGAAGTTGGTGTTACTCCCGGAAGGTCAATTGGCACAACTGTTGTACTAACTTCTTCTGATTTCTCGTCGCCACAGGCAGAAACAGCCATAATCATGAGGAGTGTTACTAGAAGTGCAATTTTTTTCATGTTTAGCCCTCCTTTGTTGACGGTTGGGCTGACTAAATCTAGCCTAAACTAAATGTAAAAAAATGTCAAGCTTTTTGTAGTAGTTCAATAGCTTGTGGACACCTTCTGTGGTGAGTGGGACACATATATTGTATACAAAAAAACAAGTTAAAGCAGGACACGGTACTGCTTTAACTTGTTTAGTAAGCATATAAAAAGGCACAGAAATCTGTGCCTTTAAGTGGAACTAAGAATCCTAACCGATAGAGAGGCCCTCTGAAATTGTGAGGTCTTCAGAGTTTATTGAAAACTTTTCCAACCATGCTTCGTCTGGAACAGTGTTTGATCCTAGCAATAAACTTATAAGTTCTCCTGCGGGAATAATTGATTGCGTTTCTTGTCCGTCTGGCAACACTACAAGGATTATCACATTTTCAACGGTAAGCATGTCTTGCAACACATACTCCGTAGTTAATTTTAATATATCTATAATCGAGTTTCTGTAGTCGCCTATTGCCTCTTGTGCTCCAGAGGGATTTGAAGAACTTGCTCCAAACCACGAAACAGGAGCATTGAGCATCAG
>MHOK01000006.1 GCA_001820055.1 Candidatus Spechtbacteria bacterium RIFCSPLOWO2_12_FULL_38_22
CTAAACAAGAAACTACAATAGTATTAGTTAAGCCAGACTGTGTAAAAAGAGGTCTTATAGGCGAAATTTTAGAGAGGATTGAATCTCGTGGCCTCAAGGTTATAGGCTTAAAAATGTTGCAAGCATCTGAAGAACATGCTCATAATCACTATCCTAATAGTGAAACATGGCTAAGAACTGTTGGAGAAAAAACTTTTGATGGATACAAAGAGCTTGGTAAAGATGCCATCAAAGAACTTGGCACAGATGATCCAATAGCAATGGGTAAAATGGTAGCAAGTTGGAATGTAGATTATTTAACTTCTGGGCCCATGATTGCTATGGCCATTCGAGGCATACACGCCATTAAAATGGTACGTAAGATTGTAGGACACACCTATCCGGCAAAAGCAGAAATGGGAACTATTCGAGGAGATTTTTCAGTAGATTCCCCGACACTTGCAAATACAGGCAAGCGGGCTGTTCGCAATCTTGTACATGCATCAGGTGATCCGGAAGAAGCTACCCACGAGCTCAAGCATTGGTTTAAAGCTGAAGAATTGCACGATTACAAAAGGGCCGAAGAAGATATAATGTTTTAATATGCCAGAAATAATTGAAGTAGAAATTACAAAACAAAAATTAAAAAGCGCTATCCAAGGGAAGCGCATTTTAGATTTTTGGACAGATTGGCCTCGAGGGTTGATTTCTCAAGAGGGCGGAATGAAAAAAACCACTAAAAAGTTAAAAGGAAAAAAGATAAATGGTTTGTCCAGAAAGGGCAAGGCGGTTATTTTGAACCTAGAGGGACATAAGATTTTGGCAATTCACCAAAGAATGAGCGGACACATGCCTGTTAATTTACCAGAAAACAAACATACTCGTTTCCGTATTTTTTTGAGCGATAATACGGACGTATCTTTGGTTGATCCTCGTAAATTTGGCGTGGTATGGTATGGATCTGAAAAATGGTTTAACGAACAGCCCTACATTAAGAATTTAGGCTATGATGCAATGAGTATAAAAAGAAGTCAGCTGTTTCGTATTTTGAGTAACTCTCGAAGTTCTTTGAAGTCGCTTTTATTAAATCAAAGTAAAATCGCTGGGCTTGGAAATATCGCATGTGATGAAATTTTATGGCGGGCGCGTCTTAATCCGCTTTGTAGATCAGATACTCTAAATGTGCGTGAAGCAGAGCTATTGTATAAATCTATCTATACGATTTTGGCTGACGTTTTACGTTATGGAGGAACAAGCATGAGTAATTGGCGTCATCCGGACGGTGAACAAGGGAATTATCAAAAAAAATTTAAAATATATAAACAAAAAAAGTGCGTTAGGTGTAAAAAATCTATAAAATCAGAAAAAATTGCAGGACGTTCAACTTATTTTTGTAAAATCTGCCAACCTAGTAAAATCTAAGTTGAAGAAACTATAAAAATAAATAGCTCTTGTGGGAGCTATTTAAAGAAAAAAGTACAACATTAATATACCAAGACCTATATAAAACCACATTTTTCCGTCTCTTATGCCAGCTTTGTACAACTTGTAGGCGTTATTAAAATTTAGTACAGCAAAAATTAATGTGATAAACCTCATTGTTTACCTCTTGCAAGAACTAACCAAAGCATATCATAACTTAAATCCTTGAGCAACTTGTCAAAAATATATACTGGGATATAATAGTATTAAGAGGGCAGCATGAATGAATTTGACTCAAATAATTTTTCTAAGGGATCCTCAATTACCTTGCCCCTTGGGGTGAGGTTGCAGGAACCCACCATGCTTCCCTGTACTATGTATATTCAATATAATAGTATACATAAAACAGGGAGGCCGTAACTTTGTCAAATTCTCATAAGCCCTCTTATAGTAAGTCCCTCTAGATATATGAGGGCTTTATTATGAAAAATTTTATTGTCATAAGTTTAGGAGGATCCATCGTCGTTTCTCGAAAGATACAAACAGATTACTTAAAACGGTTTTATGATTTTATAGTTGACCAGATCGCAAGTGGCAAAAAGTTTATGATAATTGTGGGCGGGGGTTCTACCGCAAGAAAGTATCAGGATGCGGCAGCTTCTGTTGTGAATGTCACAGATGAAGATAAGGATTGGATAGGAATTCATTCAACCCGTTTAAACGCGCATTTGTTAAGGACTGTTTTTCGTAAATTTGCTTATCCAAAAATTTTAACCAACTATAATAAACCAATAGATAAGCGTGACTTGGAAAAGTATGCGCTTTTTGTTGCTTCTGGTTCTCGTCCGGGGTGGAGCACAGATTATGTCGCGTTCCAACTATCTCGTAGGTTTAAAGCTAAAGAGGTTTTGATAGCAACGAAGATTCCTTATGTCTACGATAAGGATATAAGCCAGCATAAAAACGCTCGTCCTTTAAAAAACTTAACATGGGCTCAATATAAAAAGTTATTACCTTCCGATACTTGGATTCCAGGAATGAGGGCTCCGGTAGATCCTATTGCCACAGAGTTTGCAAGTAAAAATAAGCTAAGGTGTGTTTTGCTTCGTGGAACTAATATTAAAAACTTAAAGAACTATTTTGAGGGTAAAAATTTTGAGGGTACAGTAATAAAGTAATTTTAGATAGTAGGTTATAGCAATGAACGTAAGGTGAAGAGGAGCCAGGTGCTTTTGTATGTTAAAATGATATATACATGAATTAGGGTTACTTCTTAATTTTATCTACGCCCCCTTTTGTAAAGGTAGTCAAAAAATTTAGCTTATTACTATGACAGATAAAAAATATAGCAAAGTATTAGTTCTTGGAGGAACAGGGTTTTTGGGATATTACGTGCTTCGTGCTTTGGACGATGCAGATTTAAAAATAGCCATAATCTTGCACAAAAAAAGAGATGATTTGGGCATCCCTTTTGAGGGGTATGAACTTTTTGAAGGCGACATACTGAACCCCGAGACATTAAAAACTGCAATAGAGTCTTTTAAGCCGAATGTTATTATTAACACGGTTGGAAGTTTAACAGAAAAACCCAATAGAAGTTTTAAGAGACTTTATGTAGAGGGCATGAAGAACCTTGTAGAGGTAGCAGAAAAAGGGGGCGTTGAGAAAATTGTATGCGTTAGTGACCTTGCGGTAAAAAACGCATTGGATACAAAATACTTGAGTGCGCGGCGTGAAGCAGAGGATGTTTTAAAAAATTCTTCGCTTGAATGGACGATTTTTAGGCCGTCTGTAATTTTTGGATGGAGGGCCAGTTTTACAAACGTGTTTGTCGACCAAATTAAAAAAATTTGGCCGATACTTGTGCCATCAGATAGATTTAAACTACAACCCGTTGCGGCCACGACGGTTTCTAAATGTATTGCGCAAGCGTCAGGCGGAAGCTTGGGAAATGGGAAAGTTTATGAAATTGTTGGACCGGAGATTTTAACACCCCACGAAATAGTAGAGCGGTTAAAATTATCTCTTAACTCACAAAGAAGCGTTTGGTATGTTCCCTTCTGGTTTTTAAAGTTTATGGCGTTTTTAAAGAAATTGGGCTTCCCGACAGCAATTACACGATTTCACATACATGTTTTTAGAAATAGAACATTGGGAACGCAAGATTTCATAAAAGAATTTTTCGATATTAAGGAAATGAAGTTTGACCCCAAATTGGATCACCCACTATATTAAATATGTCTAAGTTTTTCACTTTTTCTATAGCGATTTTTTTCTTTTTGTTTTTGGCAGTTTTTGGAATTTTTTACATGGCCGAAGTCCTAGAAGATAAAAATATAGATATCACTGATTTAGTTGTTAATAGTTATAATAGTTGCGTTGAGGCCGAAGGGTCAGTTATTTTAGAAAGCTATCCTGCGCAATGCAGGACCAAAGATGGAAAAAGTTTTACCGAGTATATAGGAAACGAATTGGAAGTGCGAGACATAATATTTACGGACTTTCCGCGTCCAAATCAAGAAATTTCAAGTCCCCTTACGGTTTTGGGGCAGGCTAGGGGAAATTGGTATTTTGAAGCAAGCTTTCCACTGCGTCTACTCAATGCAAGCGGAGAGGAAATCGCGGTTGGAGTAGCGCAAGCGCAGGGAGAGTGGATGACGGCAGAGTTTGTCCCATTTAGGGCAAGATTAGAATTTTCCGTTCCGATTTTAAGTAAATCAGGAACTCTGGTGCTCGAAAAAGATAATCCATCTGGATTATCTCAAAATGATCAAAGCTTAGTTATACCAATAAAATTTATTTCCAAAGCTAGTGTATCCAAAAGACAAAAAAATGGGTGTGTAATCAGCGGATGCTCAAACCAGATATGTAGCGATAAAGAAGTTGTAACATCTTGCGAGTACTTAGAAGAATATGCCTGCTACACAACTGCTGATTGTGAAAAACAAGAAGATGGAGAATGCGGTTGGACGATTACATCTGAAGTACAAATTTGTTTGACTGAAAATTAAAGTTCGTATAGAGTAAGATTAGCACCAAGGTAGGATTGCCATGACAAAGGATATAGATCAAAAAGCATTAGAAGAACATACGAGTGCGCTATTTAACGATGCGGTTAATGTTGAACCAATTCCAGATAATATTTTTAGAATGAATCTTTGCTGTATGGGTTGTGGAGGGGTATTGTGGTTTACCGAATTTTTGTGGCACGAGGAGACTCAAACTTTTTATGTATTAGATACAACATGTTTCACTTGCAATTCTAAAAATCCCGCTGTAAAAATATCTTCGGAGTTTAGGCAAAAAATTAAAGAAATAGCAGATCAACAAGAAGAAGGTCAAGAGGCGACAGAAAATAAGGACGACGATAAGATAACCATAGGACAATATTTATAAAATATAAAAAACCCCGCCGTATAGCGGGATTTTTGTTTATTTAAGAATTGTGAATTTTTGCACTAGAGAAGTTGAACTCCACCAACGACCAAAGCCCCAAGTATCCCCCGCGTTTGCTATAGGGAACGCAAGGAGTATGAGCGTGTTTAGTAAGTGTTCGTCTAGAAACGGATTATGTTCTGGGGGCATAAATCCTGCGATATACATTATAACTAACAATAATGCCCCGCCCCAACTTGCAAGCTTTACACCAATACCCAAAATTAGAGCTGTGCCCATCAATAGCAGGGCGGTCATAAAAAACCAATCTACCCACATAGCACCCGCAAGTGATTGAAAGAATTCCGAAAAAGGACCTTTTGTCGCAAAGTTTAAAAAACCAAACGTCGGGGATCCGCCATTTAGCCAAGCCCCTTCTTTTGGGGTTGCAAACCCTAGGCCATATAACTTATCAAAGAATGCCCAAAAGAAAGTCCAACCCATTGCAATTCGCAAAATAGCAAAAAGTTTTAGTAACATATTAGTATTTGGTATTTAATTTTATACTATTATTATACAATGGACAGGCGCTTTAGTTTTCCACCGGGCGCATTGATTAAATTTATACACTATGCTAATGTATTTTTAGCTCATTATGACTATCAAATATATTTGAAAGTTTATGTAGTTCTTTGTTTTAGGTTGTTAGTTCTTTGTTTGCAAACTATTAGTTCTTTAATTGCATACCTATTAATTCTTGGAAACCTAATTTTAAAAACCCTGCCTCTGCAGGGTTTTTTCACAATTTTGCTTGACACAGTTTGATACTACTATTATAATTAATTTGATGGTAAAAAGTATAAAAGTTTTGTATAAAAGTAAAAAAAGACAAAATACGATGTCCGCGCAAGCGGCGTTTTTTTTAATCTACAATTACTACAAAAAGGTCGATATAGTTTTGAATTTTTACCCCTCATTGTAGGGGTATTTTTTTTTAAAATATGACAATAAATATTTTACAAAAAGCAGTTCAAGTTAATCAAGTAAAAAAAGATAAAGATTTTAAGTCTATAATATTACTTGAAGCGGCAGTATTTAGGGCTGCACGTAATTTTTTGGAAGGCCAGGGGTATATAGAAATGTTTCCTCCACGCATAGTTAGAGCTTCCGGAGCTTGCGAAAATATAGATACATTGTTTGAAGTTACGGCAGAAGGCGAAAAGAAATGGTTTAGAAGCGAAGCCGGTAAGCCGGTTAATGCATATTTAGCTCAAACCGGGCAACTGTACCTTGAAGCATTTGTTTCAGAATTAAAAAAGGTATATTGCGTTGGACCAAGCTTTAGGGCAGAGCGGGCAATAGACAATAGGCACTTAACAGAGTTTAAAATGATAGAAATAGAATTTGAGGGAGATTTTGAGAAGTTGTTAGAGATAATTCAGGCAACGGTGTATCAGATAGCGCAGTACGTGGCTCAACAAGCGCACCTTTATCCACAAAGTTATAGCTTAAGCGAGAAAGACATCGAAAGGTTACAAGAAGTTCCAGTTAATTTTGCGCGTTTAACATATGATCAAGCAATAACAACTCTTCAAGCCTTGGGAGAAAAAGTGAATTGGGGTGATGATATTTCAAGTTATCGCGAACAGCTGTTAATTCAAAGTACGGGTAATATTCCCTTATTCATTACACACTTTCCAGATCCAATGTGGCCACATGGCAAGGAGTTGGAGGTAGAGAAATTTTTTAACATGCTTCCGGATGAAAAGAATCCAGGAAGAGTGTTGAGCGCTGATTTGATACTTCCAGGCGCTGGAGAATCGGTGGGGGCGGCCGCAAGAATACACAACGTTGATGTGATGATAGATAGATTAAAAAAATCAAAAATGTATAAAAGATTAGTTAGCAGGGGCGGAGATTTGGACGACTTTTCTTGGTATATTAACCAACTGCGTACTCGAGGCAGTGTCCCTCATGCGGGGTGTGGGTTTGGGATGGCACGTATCATTAAGTGGATTGTGGGGAAAGATAATATCCATGATTGTTTAAGCTTCCCACAGCATAGAGAATATCTAATTTAGTTAAAAACTAACTATAGGGGCTTCGGGAGCCCTTGTAGTAGGTATAGGAAAGATTTTTTAGTCGAACTTATAAAATTTGGTCGGGCTGCCGGGGCTTGAACCCGGTTCGCACGCACCCCATGCGTGTATAATACCCTTATACTACAGCCCGGTATAAAAATTACAGAATTCAATTCTGTAATTTTTAGTTTGTTTTTGCAGCAGTTTTTATGCATCTTACGCAAGCTTTTTTCCGCGGACCATTTGAAAAACTCATCCATTGGATGTTGGGATATCTTCTATGTTTTACTGTAGGATTGTAGTTTCCGCGAAGCAATTTTCTTTTGCCTTGTAGTTGAGAAGTTCTACCGCATATTTGACATTCACGAGCCATGATAATTTGAATTTTAGTTAGTTATTGCTATAGTGCATAGTATAATATATTGGAGTACCCTTGGCAAGGGGGAAAACTTGAAACCTATAACCTATAACCTATGTCCGTATTTGTATTATTTATTATCTACATTAGTATATTGATTTTTTCGGTTATTTTGCACGAGGTAGCGCACGGGGTTGCGGCAAATTTATTAGGGGATCAAACCGCAAAGATGTTAGGACGTTTAACTTTAAATCCCCTACCCCACGTGGATTTGTTGGGTTCTATAGTTATTCCATTAGGCATGGTTTTACTGTCTTTATTTGGAGGAGGATCTTTTATTTTTGGGTGGGCAAAACCGGTTCCATACAACCCCAATAATTTTAAACGCAATAAAAAATGGGGGGAAGCGCTTGTCGGTATTGCAGGACCTGCGACTAATTTTTTGTTGGCAATTACCTTTGGACTTTCTCTTCGATTTATACTACCCCTTATTGATACGATGCCCCAATTGCTTGGGGTGGCTATAGTGTTTACAATAATTGTTCAGTTAAACTTACTGTTAGGTATTTTTAATTTAGTACCTATTCCGCCGCTAGATGGTTCAAAGCTTTTTTATGTTTTATTTAAAATACCCCACCAGACAAAAGTATTTTTAGAAAGAAACGGTTTTATGCTACTGCTTTTGTTCATTTTTTTTGGGTTTGGGCTAATTGCCCCTTTGATTGATAGCGCCTTCAGTTTATTAACTGGCGCAAGCTTGAGAGCCGTGCTTTAAATTTGACAAATTTTAGGTTTTGATATAAATTGTATTAAGAATACTGGCCCTGTTGCGGTATTTTATTTTGCTACATCTATTTTTAATTTTACTAAGCAACCAGCCTCGCCTAACGAGCAAAGCGAGTCTAGGTGGGACAAAGGGAATATGCCTACAATAAATCAACTTACAAAAAAGGGCAGAAAAAAAACAAAGAACAAAAATAAGGTACCTGCTTTGGGACGTGGTTTTAATGAACGAGAAAATAGACCAACCAGGTATAGAAGTCCTTTTAAGAGAGGTGTGTGCATAAGAGTAACTACGGTAACACCTAAAAAACCAAACTCGGCATTGCGTAAAGTTGCGCGTGTGCGTTTGAGTAACGGAATGGAAGTCACAGCTTATATTCCGGGGGAAGGCCACAAATTACAAGAACACTCGGTGATTCTTTTACGAGGTGGTCGAGTTAAGGATTTGCCCGGAGTGCGCTACACCATAGTTAGAGGAGTTTTGGATACCTCAGGAGTAGAAGGAAGAAAAACCAGTAGGTCAATATATGGAGCAAAAAGGCCTAAAACTGAATAAACATTATGCGTAAAAATACAAAAATAAAAAAACAACCAATTCAGCCAGATTATAAATATAATAATCCCATAGTAACCAAGTTTATAAATTACGCAATGTGGGAAGGTAAAAAATCTGTGGCGCGTACGATTGTGTACGAAGCCTTTGACACGGTTGCCCAAAAAAGCAAGAAAGATGCTATGGATATTTTTGATTTAGCTTTAAAAAATGTCGCTCCAACGATTGAGGTTGTGTCAAAAAGAGTTGGTGGCGCTAATTACCAAGTTCCCAGACAAGTGAAGGGCGAAAGAAGAGACATGCTTGCTATGCGTTGGATAATAAGCGCTGCTCGTTCTAAAAAAGGTGTTAATATGGGGCAGAAATTAGCGCAGGTTTTACTTGATTCTGCCAATAACGAGGGAGATGCAATGAAGAAAAAAGAAAATGTAGAAAAGATGGCTCGCGCAAACAGAGCGTTTGCCCATTTCGCTTAATCTAGGTTGTAGCTATTAGTTGGTAGCTTGTAGGGAAAACAAAAAATTCACCAAACTTCCCCCGCAGACCACAACCTAAAACCTAAAACCCACAAACTAAACAATGCCCAGAGAGTATCCATTAGAAAGAGTTCGTAATATTGGGATAATTGCCCATATAGACGCTGGCAAGACCACGATCACAGAACGTGTTCTTTTTTATACAGGTATTTCGCATAAGATAGGTGAAGTGCACGAAGGAGAAGCAGTTATGGACTGGATGGAACAAGAAAGAGAAAGAGGAATTACCATTACTAGCGCGGCTACTACTGCTTTTTGGACCCCTACTTATTTAGACCAGAATAATAAAGAAAATAAATATCGTATTAATATTATTGACACCCCAGGTCACGTGGATTTTACTGTTGAAGTGGAGCGATCTTTACGCGTTTTAGACGGAGGAGTTGTGGCGTTTGATGGAGTGGCAGGAGTGGAACCACAGTCAGAAACCGTGTGGCATCAGGCAGATAAATATAACGTTCCTAGAATTTGTTTTATAAATAAAATGGACAGAATGGGTGCCAGTTTTGAAAATTCTCTTAAATCTATAGCAGAAAGGTTAAGCCAAAAGGCAGTGCCAATTCAAATTCCTGTCGGAGCCGAAAGCAACTTTAACGGAGTTATAGATTTGCTCACGATGGAACATATAAAAAATGACGGAGAGCTCGGACAGAAAATAATACGAGGCGAAGTTCCAGACAACCTTAAAGACGAAGCAAAAAAAAGAAGGGCGGAGTTAGTGGAGCGTATAGCGGAGCAAGACGACACATTAACCGAGAGGTTTTTAGGAGGGGAAGAGATAGGTATTGAAGATTTGCGCAGAGTGTTGCGTAAAGCCACAATTACAAATCAGATTATTCCTGTTCTGTGTGGTTCCGCTTTAAAAAATCAAGCAATACAGTCTTTACTCGATGCTGTTGTAGAATACTTACCCAGCCCCCTTGATGTTCCAGTGCCCGAGGCGGAAGATCCGAAGAGCGGTGAAAAAATAGAAATTAAAGTAAACGATGAAGAACCTTTTGCCGCCCTGGCATTTAAGGTAGCAACCGATCCTTATGTTGGTCAACTGACTTATTTTAGAGTATATTCGGGAAACGTAAAGGCAGGAAGTTATGTTTTAAATACTTCAACGGAAAACAAAGAAAGGCTAAGCCGTATATTGCGCATGCATGCAAACCATAGAGAAGAAGTGGGAGAATTATACGCAGGTGACATAGCAGCAACCGTGGGGTTAAAGGCTACCACAACAGGGGATACATTATCAGATGAGAAACGTCCTGTGATGTTAGAGAAAATTATATTTCCCGAGCCAGTTATTTCAGTTCGTATTGAACCTAAGACAAAAGCAGATCAAGATAAGATGGGCATTGCTTTACACAAATTAGGAGAAGAAGATCCAACTTTCCAGATAAGCGGAGACGAAGAAACCGGGGAGACAATAATAAGTGGAATGGGGGAGCTTCACTTGGAAGTTTTAGTAGATAGGATGAAGAGGGAATTTAAAGTAGAAGCAAATGTAGGTAGGCCACAGGTGGCATATAGGGAAACCATAAAGGGAACATCAGAAGCTGAAGGAAAATATATAAGACAATCTGGTGGTCGAGGTCAATACGGACATGTGAAAATAAAACTTGAACCCAAAGAACCTGGAGAAGGTTTTGAATTTGTGAATCAAATTAAAGGAGGCGCTATTCCGCTAGAGTTTATTCCTGCAGTTGGCAAGGGTATAGCGGAAGCAATGACTAAAGGAGTATTAGCCGGATATTCAATGGTGGATATTAAAGCAACTTTATTTGACGGAAGTTTTCATGATGTTGATTCAAGCGAGGCGGCGTTTAAGATAGCCGGATCTATTGCGTTTCAAGAAGGCGCAAAACAAGCAAAGCCGATTTTACTGGAGCCGGTTATGAAGGTTGAGGTTGCCGTTCCAGAGGCGTATTATGGAGATGTAACGGGTGATTTAAATTCCCGCCGAGCGCAGATTGATCAAATGGGCGAGCGTGGACAATTAAAAACCGCACAAGCTATTATTCCGCTTGCAGAAATGTTTGGGTATGCGACGGATCTAAGAAGTATGACGCAAGGAAGAGGAACTTCTACTATGGAATTTAGTCACTATGCGGAAGTTCCAAATAACATAGCCCAACAAATTATAGAAAAAAGAAGTTAAAATAAAAAAATAAAATAACATGTGGGATAAATTAAAAAAGATACTAAAAACATCAAACGAAAAGGCGGTAATTATTGAAGATGGTGAACCTCGGTACGTTGTTTTATCTGTGGATGAGTACATGCGGTTAAACGAACTGGTTCAACCTATTCAAAATCAGCCACAGGCTTCTTTAAATCAAGACATGTATAGTGGAAACCAATATACAACGATTCAACCCTTAGAATCCGTTCAGCCGCAAGAAGCATCAGATAACTACAATACTCGGCCTCTAGATTTAAGCAATCTCCAGATAGATTTAACAGATATAGGCGACGAAAACAGCCTTCCTCAAATAAGTTTAGGCGATGGTTATGGATCAGATGTAAGTATAGAAGATTTACCAATATAAAAACCCCGCATATGCGGGGTTTTTATATTGTGTTACATTACTTCGTCTATGAATTCATCTCCCAGAATCTCTTTCAATAAACCGACTACTTCTTCGTAGTCTGAATTTTCTCTATTTTCTAATTTTATCCCCAAATTTCTATTCATCCATTTCCAGTCCTTATTTTCCAATCTCGTAGGGGGCACATCAAAATTTTCTAGGAGTTCTTTTAATTTTTGTTCTTTGGCCTCTAGAGATTCTTCCACATCAAACCCGTCTCCGTCTGGGTCAGAATAATCTGCGTCGTCTGGGTTAAACCCTACGCTATCTTCAAAACCACCATCTTCAAAACTCATATTTATTTTTTATTTATTTTTTTTATTTTAACACATATACAATACTTGTTGGGAGAAAGTTTTCAACAATAAACATGTAATTTGGAACATATAACTTGAAACACATAACTTTTGTATTTTGTGTTTAAAGTTTTCCTCCTTCGTCCGTTAGTCAATGGACTTCGGGCGGACGCGGTATGTTTTATGTTTCAAAAAATGAGCGTTAGCAAGTTTAATTTTGTTTATTTCGGCGTAAAATATGGTAGAATATTCTTATATGGCTTCATTTAATATAGAAAACTACTTAGACGAAATAGTGCAAGAGGTTGAAAAAGTACGCCAGGAGTCTGGCGACATTTCAATTAACAAAGAAGACCACAAGGAGATTGTGCGTAGGGTTGTTGGCGAAAGACTTGGCAAGATGCAACAGCAACCAACACAACAACCTGTTTTTAATGTCATACAAGATGACGGCACGGAAAAATCTTACGACAATCCCGACCTAAAACCAACAGTTGATAATTTAGTAAGTACTGTTTTTGAAAAAAATTTAGATGCGGCCGTAGACGAAGTTAAATCATATGACAACCCCGCTCTTTTGGACGCGTTTCACGACGCGCTTGTTGATAGGTTGTATGATCAACTTATACAAACTGGAAAATTAAAACAGACCTAAGCATATGTTTTTTGCCATCGCGTTTTTTATTTTGGTTTTTGGCCTTGTAGTTACAGGTTTTATTTTAATTAAACATCTTCAAAGTAAAGGCATACTTATGCGATCGCTTAATATGTCGCTTTTTTTAGTTATTCTTCCCAGATATGAAAAGGATAAAGAGGGTGAACACAAAGATGAAAAAGAACGCGTAGCTTTAATGGAACAGTTTCTTTCTTCTTTTATTAATTTAAAAACAGGGTCGGTGAAGGGCATACGGGAAGGCGTTCCCTATATAGTCCTTGAAATGGCAGTACATAATGAAGGAGAAAGCGCGCATACCTATATTGCGGTGCCAAAATCAATTGAAAGTATTTTAGAAAAGCAAGTTCATGGTTTTTTCCCGGAAGCGCAAGTTGAAAAGGTAAAAGATTATAATATCTTTAATCCCCGTGGCGCATCAGCTGGTTCATATTTAACACTTAAGCGTCATTCTGTTTTGCCACTGCAAACTTATCAAACGCTTAGCGCTGATCCTATGGGAAATGTCATAACCGCAATGACCAAGATAGAAAAACAGAACGAGGGAGTTGCGCTCCAACTGATTTTGACTCCGCAAGATACAAAAAACCAGAAAAAGTTGGCAACTTCGGTAATACAAGAAATGCAAAAAGGACTTGATTTTCGCTCTGCATTTGACAAGGTTGTAGGTTCTGCAAAAAAAGATTTTAAAAAAGCTTTTTTAAAGACAGGCGATAAAGATAAAGAAGAAAATAATTTTGCGCGAGGTCCGGTTGACGAAGCAACAATTAAGGCGCTTCAGTCTAAATTATCCAAGTATCATTATGCGACAAATATCCGCCTTGTATCTTCTGCAAGCGATCAGTTAAGGGCTCAGCATATTTTAAGTGAGCTGGAAGCCGCATTTGTGCAGTATGGGTCACCAATAGGAAATTCATTGAAAGTAAACAAAGTTAAACCTAGCGGTTTTCGGAAGTTTGTATTTCGTTATTCTTTTAGAATTCCCCAAGTTAAAACCGCGGGACTACTTTCTGTGGAGGAAATAGCAAGTATATTTCATTTTCCAACTACATACACTACGAGCATAGGAACAAAATCTTTGAAATCTAAGTCCGCAAAATCTCCCGAAAGCTTGCCAAGCGAAGGAGTAATCCTGGGAGAGAACACATTTAGAGGTGAAAAAACATTGGTAAGACTGTCTGTAGAAGATAGACGGCGACACCTTTATACGGTTGGTCAGACTGGAACCGGTAAATCTGTTCTCTTGTATAATATGGCGCGTCAAGACATAGAAGCAGGAGAGGGGCTTGCAGTGATAGACCCTCATGGAGATTTGGTTACAGATTTATTACACGCAGTGCCCGAAGATAGAAAAAAAGATATTGTTTGGTTTGACCCCGGAGACCCATCTCACCCGTTTGGTCTCAACATGCTTGAGTATAATACTCAAAAACCAGAGCAAAAAACCCTTGTTGTAAATGAGTTATTGGCGATATTTAAAAAGTTGTTTTTAGCAGAACATATGGGGCCGATATTTGACCAATACTTTCGTGGCGCGGCGCTTTTACTGCTAGAAGATTATGAACATGAAATTCCTACTCTTTTGGATATTCCTCGCGTATTAACTGATGCTTCCTATAGGCGCGAGAAACTAGATCGTATTAAAAATATGGAAGTTAAGAAATTTTGGACGGAGCAGGCAGAGAAAGCGGGAGGCGAAGCCTCTTTAAGCAATATGGCGCCTTACATAACAAGCAAGATAGACGGATTTGTTACAGACGAATTTATGAAGCCAATTATTAGTCAAAAACATTCAAGTTTGAATTTTAGAGAAGCAATGGATGAAAAGAAAATAATTTTGGTTAATTTAAGCAAGGGAAAAGTAGGGGATTTGAATGCTAACTTGATAGGGCTTGTTATCGTGGGAAAGCTTTTGATTAGCGCTTTAAGCCGTGTGGATGTTCCTCAGGATCAGCGTAGTGATTTTTATTTGTACATAGATGAGTTTCAAAATTTTACGACAGACAGCATTGCCACGATTTTGGCGGAAGCTCGCAAATACAAATTAAATCTAATTATTGCCCATCAATTTATAAAACAACTTCAAGAAAATATTCGCGATTCAGTTTTTGGAAATGTTGGTTCTATGGTTGCTTTTCGTGTTGGCACAGGTGACGCGGAATTTTTAAAAAATCAATTTGAACCCGTATTTAATGAGAGCGATTTAATAAACATAGACAACTTTAACGCTCATGCGAAACTATTAATAAACGGCAAAACAACCGACCCCTTTAACTTTAAGACATTTCCACAAAACTAAAGCTTGATTTTGGAATTACATCTTAAAAAACGCCTCATCTTTAGATGAGCCGTTTCCTAATCACCTCAACTAAAGATGAGCCGTTTATTAATCACCTCAATTCGCCAGCTGGCGGATTGAGGTGATTAAATTTCTTAAACCGCACCCACCAATCTGCCACGTGGCTACCTATGTTGCGCTTAGCTATCGAATTTATAGGACAAGGGGTTGACACAATTTATGTATAATGTAAAATATACTTTGTATGTTTATACGTCTAAAATGACG
Organism: Candidatus Spechtbacteria bacterium RIFCSPLOWO2_12_FULL_38_22; assembly: GCA_001820055.1. Classification (GTDB taxonomy): domain Bacteria; phylum Patescibacteriota; class Minisyncoccia; order Spechtbacterales; family 2-12-FULL-38-22; genus 2-12-FULL-38-22. Next base: position 15,202 of record MHOK01000006.1, read on the forward strand.
TTAAACAAACGTGAACAATTAAGTAAATAAAATTAAAAGAAGCTATAACTTGTAGTTGTTTATTATAACCACAAGCTAAAAGCTAAAAGTTAGAACATATGGCTCAAGAAAAATTCGAAAGAACAAAACCGCATGTTAATGTAGGAACCATTGGTCATGTGGACCATGGAAAAACTACTTTGACTGCTGCGATATTAAAGGCGGCTAAGCTAAAGGGTTGGAGAGCGTCCGAAAAAGGAGTTGATCAAATTGATGCCGCTCCAGAAGAAAAAGAGCGTGGAATTACAATTGCTCTTGCGCATGTGGAATACGAGACAGAGAATCGTCACTATGCTCACATTGATGCGCCAGGACATGCTGATTACATTAAAAACATGATTACGGGTGCCGCGCAAATGGACGGCGCCATATTGGTTGTATCGGCCGCAGATGGTCCAATGCCCCAAACTCGCGAGCACATCTTATTAGCCCGTCAAGTTGGAGTACCTAAGGTTTTAGTATTTCTAAACAAGGTTGATCAAGTTGACGATCCAGAGTTGATAGATTTGGTAGAGGCAGAAGTTCGAGAATTATTAAGTAAATATGAATACGATGGAGACGCGGTGCCGGTAATTAAGGGTTCTGCCCTTCAGGCGTTAAACGCTTCAAGTGCTGATGATGAGGCTGTGAAGCCAATGTATGAGCTTCTTGCAAAATTAGACGAATATATACCTATTCCAGAACGTGAAATAGATAAACCATTTCTTATGCCGGTGGAGGATGTATTCTCTATTGAAGGACGAGGGACTGTGGCCACAGGAAGAATAGAACGAGGCAAAGTTAAGGTTGGCGAAGAAGTAGAACTAGTGGGAATGAAAGACACAAGCAAAACCGCAGTAACCGGAGTTGAAATGTTTAATAAATTACTTGATGAAGGTTTGGCAGGAGATAACGTTGGGCTTCTTTTGAGAGGTCTTAAAAAAGATGATATTTTAAGAGGTCAGGTAATTTCTGCCCCAGGCAGTGTTACACCTCATACAGAATTTGAAGCAGAAATTTATGTATTAAAGAAGGAAGAAGGGGGACGTCACACACCATTTTTTACAGGGTACAAACCACAGTTTTATTTTAGAACGACAGATGTGACAGGAGAAGTTACATTGCAAGAAGGAACCGAAATGGTTATGCCTGGCGATACACTAACCATTAAAGCCAAGCTAGTAGTTGCTGTAGCGATGGAGGAAAAACAACGGTTTGCTATTCGCGAAGGAGGTAAGACCGTAGGAGCTGGAGTTATTACAAAAGTAGTTAAATAAAAAAAATAAAGCGGAGTAAAGATCATGCCGAGCAAAACAGAACCTAAAAAATTAGTTAAAAAAGCCACCATAGGCGACTCCCGCAAGGGACAAGAAGACGTAAAGCAAAGAATACGAATTAAAATAAAGTCGTATGACCATCAGGTTATTGACTCTAGCGTACGTCAAATTATGGACACAGTCATGCGCCATGGCGCAGATATTCATGGTCCTGTTCCGCTTCCTACAGAAATTAGTAAATACACCGTCAACCGTTCCACTTTTGTTCATAAAGACGCCAGAGAACAGTTTGAAACCCGAGTTCACAAAAGATTAATTGATATATATAATCCATCGAGCCAGTTGATTGATGCTTTGATGGACTTGAATTTGCCAGCAGGAATAGATATTGAAGTAAAGATGTGAAGTAGTCACTTAATGAGCGTAGCGAACTTAGTGACTACTTTATCCGCCGTAGCTTTTTGACCGCTTCCAATTTTGACGCAGGATGTTAGCGACCGCGTGTCGCCCCAGCTTTAGCGGTGGCGCAAGGTGGATTAAAAAAAGATTAAAGAAATAGGATTAACTAACCCGCCCAAGTTTTTGGAAAAGTTCCCGCCCCACAGGCGAGGTAAAACTGTCTAAGAACTTGGGCGGGTTAAAATTGCCCGTATGTCCAAGTATATTTTAGGAAAAAAAATAGGCATGACACAGATTTTTGACGAAAACGGTAACGTAAAACCAGTTACTATAGTTGAAGCAGGGCCAGTCACTGTTACAAAACTGTTAGATGAAAAAAAAGATGGATATGGCGCGGTACAAGTTGGTTTTGGCGTAAAGAGGCTCAACAAACCGCAACAAGGCCAACAGAAAGGATTTGTTTCAGATAAGCACAAAGGGTTTGCGTTTTTGAGAGAATTCAAGATCCCCGGCCAGGAGTTAAAATTAGGGGATAAGCTTAGCGTTTCACAGTTTGAATTAAACGATGAGATAGTTGTCAGGGGTACGACAAAAGGAAAGGGTTTTCAGGGAGTTGTTAAGCGCTGGGGATTTCACGGAGGACCAAAGTCGCATGGCCAGAAACATACGTTACGCGCACCAGGGTCTATTGGATCAGCTTTCCCCCAAAGGGTTTTTAAAGGATTAAAAATGGCAGGGCATATGGGTGTTAACAAAAAAAGCGTAATTAATTTACGCGTTGCATACATAGATGAAAAAAATAATTTGTTAGGCATTGTGGGCTCTGTTCCCGGAACTAAGGGCAGTATGCTGGAAATATTTACTCGCTAAAATGAACATAAACATTTATAACAAGGAAGGTAAAAAAACTGGAACATATGACGCTCCTGATAATCTTTTTGACTTACCATTCAATAATGACTTGGTATACCAAGTATTTAACGCAAAGCTTTCCAGTGCAAGGAAAAATTATGCTCATACAAAAACCAGAGGTGAGGTGAGAGGAGGTGGAATAAAACCATGGAAACAAAAAGGAACCGGTAAAGCCCGCCACGGATCCATAAGGTCTCCTATATGGGTAGGCGGAGGAACAACATTTGGTCCAAGAAAAGATCGATCGTATGAAAGTAAGGTTAATAAAAAAATGAACGCAAAAGCAATATTTACCGTCTTTAGCAATAAAGCAAGGAATAAGAATATTTTTGTTGTAGAAAGTTTAAGTTACGATAGCCCAAAGACCAAGCAAGGATATGCGCTTTTGAAAAATTTAAAACTTGATTTAAAGTCCATACTTGTGTTTGGTGTAAAAAAAGATGACAATTTTAAATTCGTTTTTAGAAACATTCCTAGGGTTACTCCGGTTTTTATAGAGGGATTAAATATTGTAGACATTTTACAAAGAGAGAATATCGTTTTTTCAAAAACCGCAATAGATGAACTGGTAAAGCAATATGTGACAAAGATTAAAAATCAAAATGTAAAAATTAAAAATATAAACGAAAAGTCAAATTTAAAAACAAACAAACTTTTAGTAAGTCCAACAAAATAAGTTTTGATGTTTGATATATTATTACCGTGCCAATTTTAAAACACATATTTACAAAAAGAAATAAAAAGATTGCAGGGCATCCTAAAAAAAAGGACGATAGTTTTGTAAAAAAGCCCGCTCCTCCAAAAGAGTTTACCAAAGAAGCGTTGAGCGAGTCTAAATCAAAGAAAAAATCTGGAGCATCGGTTATAAAATCAGATCAAGCACATGTTGCTCACAATGTTATAGTAAGGCCCCACATATCTGAAAAAAGCGTATCTAAAAATACTGAGGGGAAATATGTTTTTGAGATATACAGCGGGGTTTCAAAAAAGGATGTAACAAGCGCAATAGAGGATTTGTACGGCGTAAAAGTTGAGAAGGTAAACAGAATATCTGTTAAACCAAAAAATAAAAGATACCGAAGAGATGTTGGTAGTAAACCAAGGCACGATAAGGCCGTAGTTACGCTTAAAGAAGGGCATGGCATTGAAGTTTTGCCACAATAAAGAATAATTTTAATATGAAAAAATTAAAACCCACGACCCCAGGCCAAAGAGGAAGAATATCTACAGATTATTCAGTTCTGACAAAAACCAAACCAGAGAAATCTTTGACTACGTCTTTTCACAGGAAGAAGGGGAGAAGCAATGGAAAAATAACAGTGCGCCACAAGGGGGGTGGATCAAAGAAACTATATAGGAATATAGATTTTAAGCAGGATAAATTTGGTGAGAAATTACAGGTATTATCTCTTGAATACGATCCATATAGAAGCTCATTTATTGCTCTTACTAAAAATGAAAATGGTATAAAAAAGTATATTTTGGCTTACGAAGGCATAAAGGTAGGCAGTGTAATAGAAATTGCGGAAAAAACTTCTATTAAGGATGGCAATAGAATGCAGTTAAAAAATGCACCCATAGGAACTTTTGTACATAATATAGAAATTAAACCAGGCAGGGGTAGTCAGCTTGTGCGTTCTGCTGGTTCATATGCGCGAGTCTTGGCCCATGACGGGGGTTACACCCAACTTACTATGCCCTCTAGTGAAATAAGAACAGTACAAAGTAGTGTGCTTGCGACGATAGGTAGTGTATCAAATCCCTCACACAGGGAACAGGTTTTAGGAAAAGCAGGCAAAAATAGATTACGTGGTAAACGGCCACAAGTTAGGGGTTCTGCCATGAGTCCGGTTGCGCATCCGCACGGAGGTGGAGAGGGCCGATCGCCGATTGGTTTAAAGGGTGGACCTAAAACGCGATGGGGTAAAAAGGCTTATGGAGTAAAAACAAGATCAAGAAAAAAGTATTCAAATAAGTATATAATTAAACGAAGAAAAACAAAGCGATAGCGCACATTAGTATGTCACGATCACTAAAAAAGGGACCATTTATTGACCCCAAACTAATAGAGAAAATACAGAAGGCGACCAAGGGAGATAAGGCAATAATAAAAACTTGGTCTCGATCTTCCACTATAACGCCAGACATGGTGGGGTTTACAATAGGAGTACACAATGGGCGCGAACATGTTCCGGTATTTATAACAGAAGACATGGTGGGGCACAAGCTTGGAGAATTTTCTCCTACTCGCAAATTTGTTAGACATGGCGGTAGATTACAAACCACATTAGAACAAAAACAAGTACAATAATGGAAACTTTTTCAGCTAAATTATCAAATTTAAGAATAGCGCCAAGAAAAGTTAGACTGGTCGCGGATTTGATTAGAGGAGCAAGCGCTACGAATGCTCAGCATCAGCTTAAATTTTCTACGAAGAAGGCCTCAGGACCGTTATTGAAATTATTAAATTCTGCCATGACTAATGCCAAGAATCTAAAGGAATCCACAAAGGATGAGGGTTTGTATATTAAGGACATATTTGTGAATGAAGGACCTAAATTAAAAAGACACAGACCAAGAGCTCGTGGGGTAGCTTACCAAATACAGAAAAAGACAAGTCACATAACCCTGATTCTCGGAGAACAAGAGAAGAAGCAAGACATTAAAAAGTCAAAATCAGAGGTTAACCTTCGACGTCCCGAGATCAAGTTGGAGGAAAATAAAAAAGGAAAAACAGAAGCAGTCGTTGAAAAATAAATTTTTATATTTTAGCGAAACGTATATGACACATAAAACGCAACCGTTGAATAACAGATTGGCAGTGACAAAAGAATGGAGATCCAGGTGGTTTTCTAGTAAAAAATATAAAGAAAACGTACAGCAAGATTATTTAATACGCAAGTATATTTTAGATAACTTAAAAGGAGCAAGTATAGCAAAGATAGAATTAGAGCGTTCTGCAAACTCTGTATCTGTTATAATTTATACTTCTCGCCCGGGAATAATAATTGGCAGAGCAGGAACCGGGGTTGAACAATTAAAGAAAGATTTAAACAAGTTATTGCACAAGAAGGTTAGGTTTTTGTCAGGCGAAAAAAGAAGTGATTTTTCGTTGCCAGAATTGAGGATAGAAGTCCGTGAAATACGGGAAAGTGACGCAAACGCGCGTTTGGTAGCGTTGAGCATAGCAGAACAAATTGAACGCAGGATACCGTTTAGAAAGGTAATAAAAAGAGGGCTCGATAGAGTTATGGCAAACAAAGACGTAAAAGGCGCGAGGATCTCCGTGGCAGGAAGGTTAAACGGCGCAGAGATGGCGCGTACAGAATTTGCAAAAGCAGGAAGTCTTCCCTTACAAACACTTAGGGCTGATATTGATTATGCGTACGTAGAGGCAATAACAAAATACGGAATGATAGGTGTAAAGGTTTGGATACACAAAGGAGAAAAGTTAACCTAAGTTGTAGGTTTCAATATTATTATGTTAATTCCAAAAAAAGTAAAACATAGAAAATGGTGGAAAGGACGCAGTCATACCAGTCTAGATAGACGCGGGACGACTTTAAGTTTTGGCCAATACGGACTCCAAGTAGTAGAGGGTGAATCTTGGATTACTTCTAGACAGATCGAAGCAGGAAGACGCGCAATAACAAGGTATATTAAACGCGGAGGGAAGCTCTGGATACGAATTTTTCCTGACAAACCGATAACCAGAAAAGGGGCGGAAACCCCCATGGGTAAGGGCAAAGGTTCGGTGGACCATTTTGTAGTTCCTGTAAGTCCAGGAAGAATAATATTTGAATTAGGCGGAATTTCTGAAGAGGTGGCAAGAGGCGCATTTGATAGAGCAAAATATAAACTTCCAGTTAAAACAAAATTTATTAAAAGAGATTAATATGCGTATAAAAGAATTACGACAAAAACCCAAGGACGAACTATTAAAATTACTTCAGGATAAAAGATCTAAGGCGGTACAGTTTAAGATTAATATTTCTTCTGGGAATATAAAAAACGTAAGAGAGTTGCGAGGAACAAAAAAAGATATAGCTCGCATACTTACGTTATTAAAAGAATATGGAAAAGAATAATAAACAAAAAAATCCAAAACGAATGCGTGGCAAAGTCGTCTCTAATAAGATGCAGAAGACTCTTGTGGTTGCTGTAGATAGATTAGTTGCGCATCCAAAATATAAAAAAAGGAAGACAGTATCAAAGCGATACAAAGTCCACTATGATTCAGGGGTTTTCAATATAGATGATGTGGTGAATATAGAAGAAACAAGGCCGTTATCCAAAGATAAGAGATGGAAAATAATAAAATAGCTAAAGTTTATTTGTCCTTGCGGGCAATTAAGATATGATTCAAAATCAAACAAAACTAAAAGTAGCGGACAATTCAGGGGCTAAGGAAATAAAGGTAATCAAGGTGCTTGGCGGAAGCAGGCGTCGTTATGCCCAGATAGGGGATATTATTGTGGCGTCAGTTAAAAAAGCAGAGCCGCGACGTATAGTAAAAAAGAAAGAAGTGGTTCGTGCCGTAATTGTAAGACAAAGGAAACCGTTTCGCAGAAAAGATGGTTCATATATTTCTTTTGACGATAATGCGGCAGTTATTTTAGATGGAACACAACCAAAGGGCGGGCGTATATTCGGCCCTATTCCAAGAGAGATAAAAACTAGAGGTTTTAGTAAAATAGCATCGTTAGCTAAAGAGTTATTATAGTTTATGAAGATAAAAAAAGGGGACAAAGTTTTAGTAATTTCAGGAAAAAATCGTGGCAAAATAGGTAAGGTCATGAGTGTATTTTATGATAAGTCTAGGGTTATTGTTGAGGGTGTAAACTTACAAAAAAAACATGTTCGCCCCAAAAAACAGGGAGAAAAAGGGCAAATGGTAGAAGTTACAGTCCCCATAGATATTTCTAATATAAAATTGATATGTGATAAATGTAATAAAGCCACAAGAGTTGGTTATAAAGTTGAGGGAAAAGAAAAGTTTAGAATATGTAAAAAATGCGAAGAAACAATAAAATAACATGACTGAAACCGTAGATTTACAAAAGACATATAATAATAGTATTTTAAAAAAACTATCTAAAGAATTGGGTGATTTAAATGTTCATTCTACGCCACGATTAGAAAAAATAGTTTTGAATATAGGCGTAGGAAAAATAGTAAATGTAAGACGAGCAAAGACGACCAGCCAAAAGAAAGATGAGGAACTGCTTAGTGATTTAGCGGAGGGAATATCTTTAATATCCGGACAAAAACCCAGTATTGTACATGCGCATAAATCTATTGCGGGATTTAAATTGCGAGAGGGCGATGCTACCGGTCTTAAAGTTACCTTAAGAAAACAGTTAATGTACGATTTTTTAGCAAGGTTGATACACATAGCACTTCCAAGAACCAGAGATTTTAGAGGTATATCTGAAAAATCGGTAGATAAAAACGGAAATTTGACCGTAGGAGTTAAAGAAGCAAGTATATTCCCCGAGTTGCCCTCCAGTAGTTTTGCTTGGGGTTTTGAGACAACCATGGTTACCAAAGCAAACGGCAGAGTTGATGCGCTTAAATTATTTAAAGAATTGGGGGTTCCGTTTAAGAAGTAAATATTTGGAAATTTTAATATGGCAAAGAAATCAAAAATAGCAAAAACATATAAAAAACCGAAATTTTCTACGAGAAAAAAGAACCGCTGTTTTAAATGCGGCAGAGGTCGAGGATATATGCGGTATTTTGATTTATGCAGAATTTGTTTTAGGGAGCTGGCTAGTAAAGGGGAACTGCCCGGGGTTAGGAAATCAAGTTGGTAATATAACAAAATAAAATATCATCAATTTTTAATTTTAATTTTTAAATTTTTATTTTAACGAAGCCAAGTCTGATTTGGCGAAGTACATATGGATACAATAGCGAATATGCTTACAATAATAAGGAATGGGCAAGCCGTAAAAAAGGATTTAGTTAGAATTCCTTATTCTAAAGTTAAGTTTAATTTAGCAAAATTATTAGAAAAAGAGGGATTTTTAGGTAGCGTTGAAACGAAAGGTGGAAATCATAAGCTAATTATAGTTGCTCAACTTAAGTATGGAGAAGGTGGCGGGTCACATATTAACTCACTTAAACGTGTTAGTAAGCCGGGCCAAAGGTTATATGTGTCTTATAAAAATTTAAGGCCAATTAAAGAAGGATATGGTAGGGCCATAATATCAACACCTCGGGGGTTGCTTACTGGAGAAAGTGCTAAAAAGGAAAAAGTTGGGGGAGAATATATTTGTGAAATATGGTAAGGAAGGGGCTTTATTCTTTTCACTCGCAAAATACAAAGTAAGAATTAAAAATAAGTTTACAACCCACAATTAAATTCTATAAATAAAATACAACAATATTATGAGTCGCATCGGAAAAAAACCAATAAAAATTCCAGATAAGGTTGAAGTGGAGATTAAAGATAATGATGTAAGCATCAAGGGTCCTTTGGGCACATTGAGTTTAGTTGTACCTGATATTTTGAGTATAAAAAAAGAAGATAATGATATAGTGCTAGATATTATAAAAAAGAAGGCAGAGTCAAAAGCTTTTTGGGGCCTGTTTCGGGCATTGGTGGCCAATATAGTCATTGGAGTTTCTGAAGGATTTAAAAAAACTCTGGAAATAGAAGGAGTTGGATATAAGGCCGAAGTTAGGGGGAAAGAGCTCGTTTTAAATTTAGGGTATTCTCATCCTATTATAATGGAAATTCCAGAAGGCTTAAGTGTACAGGTTGATAAATCAAAAATAAATATTTCGGGCATAGACAAGCAATTAGTGGGACAGTTTACGGCCAATATAAGAAAGAACCGTAAGCCAGAACCGTATAAAGGAAAGGGTATTCGTTATGAAGGTGAACGCGTAAGAAGAAAGGCGGGAAAAAGAGCGGCAACTGGCCCAGGTAGTGCCTAGTTAGTTGTGTAGTTTGAGAGAAAATATTTTGAGTAATCTTTTGCAAAAAACAATATGTTAACTGTCAAGAAAACAAAAAGAAGAAGAAGACATCAAAGGATCAGGGGTAAAATAGTCGGCACCGCGGATAGGCCGAGGTTATTTGTTTTTAAATCAAATAATCATATATACGCTACTATTATTGATGATGCTTCTGGTTCTACTCTGGCGAGCGCTTCTGATAAGTCAGTAAAAAATAAGGTTTCTGGCAATAACACCCAGACGTCTAAGTTGGTTGGCGAAGAAATTGCAAAAGTGGCTATTAAAGCAGGTTATAGTAGTGTTGTTTTTGACAGAGGCGGGTATAAATATCATGGTAAGGTTAAAGCCCTTGCCGAAAGCGCGAGGTCCGCAGGTTTAAAATTTTAAAATAATCATGGCTCAACAAATAAAACAAAAAAAATTTCCAGACAGAAATCAAGGAAGATCGCCAAGACAAGATCAGGAATATGATCAAAAGGTTTTAGATATAGCACGCGTAGCGCGCGTTGTTGCAGGTGGTCGAAGGTTTAGTTTTAGAGCGTCAATAGCTTTGGGTGACAAAAAAGGAAAGGTTGGCATAGGTGTTGGTAAGGGCGCAGATGTCTCTTTGGCGATTAACAAAGCGGTAAGACAGGCAAAGAAAGCGTTAATAAAAGTTCCAATGACAGATGCGGGTACTTTGCCGTATGAAATAAAAGGAAAACAAACTGGATCAGTAGTTTTATTAAAACCAAGCAGACGCGGTAGAGGTATAATCGCAGGGGGATCTGTGCGTGTTATATGCGGTTTAGCGGGCTATAAAGACATAACCACGAAGATATTATCAAGAAGCACAAACAAACTAAACATTGCGCTTGCTACAATTAATGCCCTCAAACAAGTAAAAGATTTATCAAGCATGAAGAGTAACTCTCGACGCCCCGAGCTCAAATCTGGCGAAGATAAAAAAATAGAAGTTAAGGATAAACAGAAGAAGGCAAAAATTAAACCGAAAGAGGAAAAACAAAAAATAAATAGTAAGGAGATCAAGTAGTAGAAATATGGTGAATTTTTTGGTAGTTTTATTAACTAATAAGTTTCGGTAAAAATGATATGCAAGTTCATGAACTAAAAAAACCAAAACATCTGAAAAGCAAACGAAGAGTTGGCCGTGGAGGAAAGCGCGGTACGTATTCGGGTAAGGGAATGAAGGGTCAAAAATCAAGAGCGGGTAAAAATATACGCCCTCAAATTTGGGATTACATTTTTAGAACCCCAAAGTTGTCAGGACCAACAGCGAAACTCGGAGATGCGGGACAGCGAGTTAAAAAACAAGGTACTATAAAAGATATTTATCGTGTTATTTTGAATATGGACGAGCTTAACAATGCGGTAAAGGAAGGCGATATCGTCAACGTGGATTATTTATTAAAAAATGGGCTTGTGAGAAAATATAAAGGAATGAAACCGCGTGTTAAACTTTTAAGCAAAGGAAAGTTAACCAAGAGAATTACGGTAGAGAGATTGGAATTGTCAAAAGGCGCAAAAGAGCAAATAGAAAAAATTAAGGGAACTGTAAAATAAATATGACTTGGTGGGAGCAAATAAAATCGGTTTTTAAAATAAAAGAACTTCGAAATAAGGTACTGTTTGTACTTTTTGTTTTGGGTATATTTCGTATTTCGGCAGTAATTCCGATTCCTGGAATAGATGTGGCTCAGTTGCGAAGTTTTTTAGACCAGAATCAGTTTTTTGGAATTTTAAATATATTTTCCGGCGGAGCTTTAAGCAACCTTTCCTTAGTAATGTTGGGTCTTGGGCCCTACATCACAAGCACAATTACTCTTCAGCTTTTAACAATGATATTTCCTCGTCTTAAAGAAATGTATGAGGAGGAAGGTGAACAAGGCAAGCAAAAGTTCAATCAGTATTCAAGGATATTTACCGTACCCCTTGCAGTTTTACAGGGTTGGGGTCTTGTAGTTTTATTTACAAATCAGGGGATATTAGGTGCGTTATCCGGGATGCAGTTAGTTGGTGTTTTAACGGCAATTACCGCAGGTGCTGTGTGGTTGATGTGGCTTGGCGAATTAATTAGCGAGAAGGGAATAGGAAATGGAATTTCCCTTTTAATTTTTGCGGGAATCATAGCGAGTCTTCCCGTAAGTATTAGAAATGCAGCTATATCTTCTACATCCCAAGATATTCCTTCCTACATCGCCTTTGCTCTTGTCGGACTTTTTATAATAGCAACAGTTATCGTTGTAAACGAAGCTAGACGCAATGTTCCCATATCTTATGCAAAACAAGTTAGGGGAAACAAGGTATATGGAGGATCTTCAACATATTTACCTATGACGTTAAACCCTGCGGGAGTTATTCCAATTATTTTTGCCCTGTCTTTAATTTTATTTCCAGGTATACTAACTAACTTTTTTGCAGGCACCACTAATGCGTTTTTGTTAAAACTAGTAAACATATTTAACGCATTTCAAAACGATTTAGTTATATATTCTACAGTATATTTTTTGCTGGTAGTATTTTTTACATACTTTTATACAGCAGTTACATTTAACCCAGATAACATAGCTCAAAACCTGCAACGCCAAGGTGGATTTATCCCCGGTATCAGGCCTGGACCACCAACCGCTAAGCGTATCCACTTTATTTTAAACAGGACACTTTTGATTGGCGCAATTTTTTTGGGGTTTATAGCGATTGTTCCCTCAATAGTACAGGGTTTAAGCGGAACAGGACAAAGCGGAGGTGGGCTCGGTGGTTTAAGTTTTATAATTGGAGGTACATCTATTTTGATTTTAGTTTCTGTTGTATTGGAAACTATTAGGCAAGTTAAAAGTCAAATAGTAATGCGACAATACGAATAAATTTAGCCGATAGCTTTTAGCTCGTAGTTTAAAGTGGTAAAATACTTAGTAATAAACTAAGTATTTTTTAATGAATAAGCCCAAGAACGTAATTTTAATAGGTCGCTCTGGATCTGGTAAGGGTACTCAAGCTGAATTGCTTCAGAAAAAGTTTGGTTATTTTTATTCAGTACGAACAGGAGACTGGTTCAGAAAATTAGCTAAGACAGATAGTGATGTAGGAAAAAAAGTGAAAGAAATATTAGATAGTGGAGGACTACCCTACGATGATTTGGCAACTACTTTATGGATGCATGATTTGGTATTCAATCTTAGGAAGGAGCATGGTATTTTGGCTGATGGTTTTCCAAGAAGGGTAAACGAAGCCAAGAATTTGGATAGTTTTTTAGAATTTTTAGGAAGATCTCACAATACTTTTTACCTTTATTTAGAGATTTCTTTTGACGAGGGCATGCGACGTCTTTTAGGTAGGAAGAGATACGACGATAATAAGAAGGCCATAGAAGGCAGAATGGAATTTTTTGAAAAGAGAGTAACTCCTGTTGTAGAATATTATAAAAAACAAGGGAAATTAATTGTTATTAACGGAGAGCAGAGGCCGGAAAAAATCAACCAGGATATACTAAAAGTTATAAGCTAATAACTAACTTGCATGATTCATATCAAAACCCCACAAGAAATAGCGCATATGCGAGAAAGCGGTAGAATTGCCGCTCTTATTTTGGATGAGGTAAAAAAAGCTGTTGTTCCAGGAGCTACTACTTTAGAATTGAATGTTTTAGCTGAAAAACTAATAAAAAAATATGAAGTTAAGTCGGCTTTTAAAGACTACGAAGGTTTCCCAGCCGTAATTTGCACTTCCGTTAATGATGTTGTGGTTCATGGTGTTCCAAATAGTATTCCGCTTAAAGAAGGGGATATTTTAAGTTTGGATTTTGGGGTAATCAAAGATGGCTGGTATTCGGATATGGGTGAAACGGTTGGCGTAGGGGAAATTAGTTATGAAGCGAAGCGTTTAATAAGGGTTACACGAAAAGCGTTAAAACTTGGTATAAAAAAAGCTCGTATCGGAAATACCACCGGTGATATAGGCAACACAATAGAGCGTTATATAAAAAGTGAGGGCTTTGAGGTGGTAAAAGAACTGGTAGGTCATGGCATTGGCAGGGCTTTACATGAAGATCCAAGCGTACCGAACTATGGAAGCAGGAGAAGTGGGCAGGAGCTAAAAGAAGGTATGGTTATCGCGATAGAACCGATGGTCGTTGCCGTGCCTGCGCCTGGCTTCGGCAGGCAGGCGGGCCCAGCAGACCTTAAGCTTCATAAAGATAATTTCGGTTACGTAAGTTCCCACGGTTACACAACGGCGTATGCAGAACACACTGTTGTAATTACAAAAAGAGGCGCAGACATCTTGACTCAGTAGTTAAAGTACTGTAAGCTATATTTGGTACACAAGCTCGCCTAACAGGAGGTACTTATGTCAGTTATTGCATGGTTTGTGGTTAGTCTTTTTCTTAGCTTGTTTATCGGAATCGTTGTAGATTCTAAAAATTCATATGGAATGGCTAGTGTCTTTTTGCCACTGGGATGTGTTGCTGTGTGGCTTGTGGTGCTTGCTTTTCTTTATTTTGTTTAAAACCATTCCACGCAAATTTTGCGTGGTTTTTATTTAGGGTGTCCCACCTTTTTTTGTCCATCCATATGACGGCCGTCATATGGATGGACAAAAGTGATTCCGCTAAGCTAAATAAATTTTGGTTTGAACTCTGTTCTCTGTGATACAATATACATAAATATGGCCTACGAAAAACCAAACAATATGCCAAAGGCACAGATTGATTTAAGTGATGTTGTGCGCGAAACAATGCTGTCCTCGGGTCCTGGAGGGCAAAACGTAAATAAAGTAGAATCGGGAGTTCGACTCCGTTTTAACATTGCAACATCACAAAAATTTACAGAGGAACAGAGGGCCATACTTTTTGAACGCTTGGGAGCTAGATTAACAGAAGGTGGCGAACTTTTAGTGCAAAGTACGGAATCTCGCTCACAGTATGACAATACTCAAAATGCGTTAGAAAGATTAAATAAAATTATTGGTGATGCTTTAAAACCAAGGAAAAAACGTGTAAAAACAAAACCCACAAAAGCAAGTAAAGAAAAACGTCTTGAAGATAAAAAGCGTCAGGCGGATAAAAAGAAACAAAGAAAACAGCATAAATTTTAATAACACAAAAACCTCGCTTAGAGCGAGGTTTTTGTGTTAAAATAAGCATATATGTCTGAAAAAACTCCGCATCTATCTGTAATTATTCCAGCGTACAATGAAGCAAAGCGTATCGGCAATACGCTTCTTGATGTGGATAAATATCTAAGCGAGCAGGATTATAGCTATGAGATCTTGGTTGTGATAGATTCTACCGGAGGGGACAACACTTCAGAGGTCGTAGATAACTACAAGAAGTTGGTTAAAAACTTAGAATACTTAGTATTTAAAGGAGGTTCGGGCAAGAAAGGCTT
>MHOK01000007.1:0-7738 GCA_001820055.1 Candidatus Spechtbacteria bacterium RIFCSPLOWO2_12_FULL_38_22
TACATAGCTCCTGTTATAACAAACGGAGCTCGCGCAAACCAATTGCTTGCGCCGACCAATTTCATAATATGAACTTCGTCTCTTGAGGTATAAATCGCGAGCCTAATTGTATTAAATGTAACAAATATAACAAGGCCCGCTAAAATCAGCGTAAATAAAAATCCAGCTTTATTTACGTTAGTGGCAATCATGGAAATACTTTCTATAACTTTTTGATTTTCACGAAAATTAATAGTATCTATTATTGACGAAGCAGATGAATTTTCTAAAAAAGTAACTACATCTTCAAACTGGTCTGGATTATAAACTCTAATATTCAAGGACGCTTGCAAAGGATTCTGATCCAATTCTTGTAAAGATTCCAACAAAACACTATTATCGGCATGGCGGGAAGTAAAAATATCGTACGCTTCGTTTTGCGAAATATATCTTATGGTTTTTATGTCTTCCCTATTTTCTAAAGTTGATTTTACGCTCAAAATTTCATTTTCCGCGGCCTCCTGCGCAAAATAAACACTAACATCTACCTTGTCCTTAAGGCCTGAGACAAAAGCGTCTAAAGATGCGTTAAACAATGTAAGACCACCAATGGTTGATAGGGCCGCAAACATCATAAATAAAGTTGCCACAGACAGCCATATGTTTCGAGAAAAATTCTTCCAGGAGTTTTTTAAAATTCTTATTAGGTTAGTCATGTTATTTTATCTTATATGTGCCTTTTTGTTGATCGCTTATTATTTTACCATCATGCAAAGCAATTACTCTTCTCTTTATGGCGTTTATTACCATTTCATCGTGTGTAGCTAAAATAACGGCTGTCCCAAGACCATTTATTTTCAAAAGCAAATTAGCAATATCCCAAGTATAAACCGGGTCTAGGTTACCAGTTGGTTCATCTGCCGCTAAAATTTCAGGGCGTTGTACAAGGGCGCGCGCAATTGCAACACGCTGTTTTTCGCCTCCCGATAATTCGTGGGGAAAACGTGCCTCTTTTCCGCTTAACCCAACAACATCCAAAGCGGCCGGCACATCTTCAAAAATTTCTTTATTAGTGCGGCCCGCGGCTTCCATCGCAAAAGCTACATTTTCAAAAACATTCTTAGAAGAAAGTAATTTATAATCCTGAAATATAGATGCCACTTTTCTTCTATAAAGAGGTAGTTCTTTATTATTAAAAGTTCCTATGTCTATACCCTGAAAAAACACTTTTCCAGCGCTTGGTTGTTCTTCTCTTAGTAACAATCTAAGTATGGTGGATTTTCCCGCGCCACTGCGCCCAACTAAGGATACAAACTCTCCTGCTTTAATTTCAAATGACGCATTGTCTAATGCGGTTGTATCGGGTGGATAACTTCTTGTAACTTCTTGAAAAATTAACATGCTAGGTTATAGGTTTTGGGTTATAGGTTTTAGGTTTTAGGTCGCTTCATCGCGTCTGACGCGACTTCGCTATTGGGTTTTAAACTAGTTTAGCTATAAGAACGTTGAGCATCCTCATTACTTCATCAAGTAGCTGATCTACTTCAGAAAAATTCAAATTCTTACTCCACGACAATCTTTTAGCTATTAATAATTGTGTCTCCAATTCTGCGCCAGACGCAAAAGCAGTTAATAAAAAGTGTCTATAATCTTTTCTAGTTCCTCGCATCTTTCCTTCTGCTATATTAGACGGTATGGAAATAGCGGTTTTTCTAGTATGAACGGCTAAAACATACAATTCTGACTTAGGATAATTTCCCATTAAAGCATATACAGCAATAACTAAGTCCATAGACTTTTGCCAAACTCTTAAATCCTTGTAAGACTGTATGGTATTATTTGTCATAAACCTACTAACCTATTACCCAAAACCTATAACCTAGTATTTTAACTTTTTAATTTCTTCGTCAATAAATATATCTATATCTCCATCCAACACAGCCCCAACATCGGAAACCTCAACCCCTGTTCTATGATCCTTTACCATTTTATATGGATGCAATATATAAGAACGAATTTGACTTCCCCACTCTATGGCCATATCTTCTCCTTTTAGCTCTTTCAGTGTTTCCTTCCGCTTTTTTATTTTTAACATATAAAGCCGACTCCGTAAAAGGCTCAGCGCGCGTTCCCGGTTTACGGCTTGGGATCGCTCTCCTTGACTGGCAACAAACATACCGCTGGGTATATGCGTAATACGCACAGCTGTCTCGCGACGATTGACATTTTGCCCGCCGGGACCAGAAGAACGATACGTGTCTACCCGCAAATCTTCATCTGGAATTTCGTCCACCGATTGGCGGACAATTTTATCAAGATGCGGGATTACATCTACCGCCGCAAAAGACGTATGGCGCAACTTCTGCGCAGAATAAGGAGAAATACGCACAAGGCGATGAACTCCTGCTTCTCCCTTCAAAAATCCATAACTATACAACCCCCTCACTTCTAAAGACGCTTCTTTGATACCCTTATCCTCGCCATATGATATATTTTGAACTTCGTATTCATATCCTTTACGCTCAAAATATCTTTTATACATTCGTAAAAGCATTTCTGCCCAATCTTGCGCATCAAGTCCGCCTGCTCCTGCGATAATTGTCAAAAAGGCGTTATTTTTATCATACTCACCTGATAAAAATAACCTAAACTCCTCTTCATCGTATTTTGTTTGTAACTGTTCAACCCTCTTCTCAATATCTTTTTTTATTTCACTATCTCCTTGTGCCTCTTTAACCAACTCTAACAACTGTTCTATTTCGTGCTTCATTTCTTCCCACAAATTTACTTCTTCCCGTAAGTCAGATAATTTTTTTTGAACAAGTGCGGCTTCTTGAGAATTACTCCAAAAATTTGGTTCTTCGGTTTGGGCTTCTAATCCTACAATTTCTGCTTTAAGACGAGCCAAATCAAAGACAGTCCTCGACTTCGAGGACTTTAATTTGTAACTCCTTTAAATTTTGCGCGACTTCATAAAACTCCATTCTATATGTATATTATATTCATTATATGCAAAAAAATCCAGATAAAAACGGCTTTGTTAAGGCCGTTTGTCATTTATTGCCCTTTGCACAATATCTTCACCATCACCATTCAGCGCATTTACAAAGCTTAAAATCTCACTTTCGGTTAGCGAAGGAGCGACGTATGGAAGAATGGCAGTGCTTTCTTCAGTTACTATGCATCCAGCTTTTATTAGGGCAGGTACAACTTTATTACTAGCCAATCTTTCTTGCCAATGCCTACACCAAAGACATTCAAAGCTGTAATAATAGTCTGCGTGAACCTTTCTAAGCGCAACCTCTAATGGGGCTAATCTACTTGTCTCGTGACATTTAGAACATCTTACGTTGATTGCTGTCATAGTCCAGCTTCTGCTAGCTCAACAATGTCTACTTCGCTATCAAGTTTGCGGGCAAAATCTGCAATTTCTAATTCGGAAATATTTTCAGAGGGAACATTAAATGTTCTAATGCTTAGAGCTTTCTCAAAATAATCGTGTATAACATCGGAGTCAGATAATTTTCTTCCTCCTCTTGTTTCACATTCTGGACAATCGAAAATAAGAAAATGACTACCTTCTAGATCAATGAGAATCTTGCATTCTTGTGGACTCAATTCCATTATTCGACAGTTGTCGCAAACTACTGCAATCAGAAACCTATCAGGCATATGCGCCTCCAATTAGACTAATAAAACTATACACTACTTGATACTTTTAGTCAACTATTTTTACATATCTTTTTGATTTATGGTATATTTATATATCAGCCGGAGTAGCTCAGTAGGCAGAGCAACGCATTCGCTCCGATATTGTCCAAATTTTTAATTTGGTTGCAATAACGAGAGTCCTCGATTTTTAAAATTTTGCCGGCATAGCTCAGTAGGTAGAGCAACCGCTTCGTAAGTGGTAGGTCGTCAGTTCGAATCTGACTGCCGGCTCCAATGGGCAAAATAAAAACATCGGAATAACGCGTAGGTCGTGGGTTCGATTCCCGTCTCCGACTCAACACTTATATTTTTCGCTATGCCGTTGCTTGACGAAATCGCTTTAGTTTGCTAAAGTGATTTTATGTTTAAAGAAATTATTAAAATAACTGGAAAATGGAGCGGACCAACTAGCATTATTCTCGCTGGCGTACACGGCGACGAAAAATGTGGAGTGAAAGCTTTAGAAAAAATTATACCGAACCTCAAAATAGAAAAAGGGCGAGTTTTTATTGGTTACGGAAACCCCCAAGCTATAGAAAAAACCCAACGCTTTACAGAAGTTAATCTAAACAGGATCTTTAAAAAAGACAACTTGTTATCAAAAAGCGATAAAAAAAGCTACGAATATAAACGGGCCCGATTTTTAAAAAAATATCTTAACCAATCTGACGCACTTTTAGACATACACGCAAGTCATACACCGATGAGCAAACCTTTTGTTATTTGTGAGACAAACGCGAAAGGAATTGTCGAATATTTGCCAGTTGAACGGGTTGTATCCGGCTTTGATCAAATAGAGCCCGGCGGCACTGATTACTACATGAATAGTATCGGCAAAATAGGGATTTGCATTGAGTGCGGCTTTCTCGGCGATCCCCAATCAGAACAAATTGCAGAAGAAAGTATTTACGCGTTTCTTAAAGCCCGTGGTCACCTTACGAATGATCTAATACCCCAAGAACAATCATATATACGAATGTTCGATTTATATAAAACAAAAACTAACAAATTTATTCTTGCAAAATTATTTGATGATTTTGAAGGAATATCAAAAGGACAAGTTATCGGAGTAGATGGAAATCAGGAAGTAAAAACCAAAAAAACCGCTGTTATTCTTTTTGCTCGAAACCGAGAGAAAGTTGGCGAAGAAGCTTTTTTACTTGGAAAAAATAAAAAAAGCCTTGCATGATTTCATGCAAGGCTTTCGTATTAGGGAACGATTACGCGTTCGACTTCTGTTTCGAACAAAATATCTTGATTGGAATCGTAATTGCGCTCAGGGGCTTCAGCAAGTAATTCCCTGAGACCGTCGAGTTTGCGTCCCAAAATCACTCTGCCATCTCCGCCAGGATAATGAGCGAGAATCCGATAACCCAATTTGTTGATGTACCACAAGAAGGTTTTGGAAGGCTCTGGATTTTGTCTTGTTCTAACTATTCCAACGCTCAATCCTTGTACAATAAAATCGCCGAGACGATGCGCAACCATCGTCTTTGCTACCTTGCGTCCACGATAGGCAGAAACGACACCCACCTCATCTTGATACGCCACCAACTCTGTAGTCTCACGTCCAAGTTCCCTGCTAAAAGAAATACCGAGTTTCACTTGAAGATCGGCTATAGTTATTGGGTATCCCCAACAAAAACCAATAACCGAAGCATCCTTCATGGCGAGCCAGCATGAAGCTTTTGGCGTAATCTCATGATAAAGATCACGAATTACTTGTTCGCGCGGCCAGAAATCAACCAAAGGCACATTGCAATGTAGAAATTTCATTACAGCCAATTGATACTTATCTTTAATACCCCAATATCTTTGGCACTGTGAGCACTTGAGCCATTCGTGCCACGGCCCATCAGCAAACACATCACGGTAACATTCCACAAGCTGTGCCGTGAGCGTGGGATTGGCATATTCAGGCGAGTATCGAATTAATGAAATCTTTTCCATTACTTACTCCTTTCCAAGGAACTGTATTTGCCGTTTTATGGTGGGTAGGCAAAAGTTAACCCCCTCCAATTATGGAGGGGGTTAACTTCATGCGAAATAAAAAAGTTACATTAAGACAACCCCCTCCGTGATTGGATAGAGTTGTGCTGATGAAGTTTATTGATAATGGTTCTATAGCCACCTTCTTTTCCGTTTAGCCATTTTGCAACACGAGCAATGGTGGTTGAACTTAAGCCAGTCTCTTTTTCAATGTTAAAATAAGAAACCTTTTCCGCAAGCATTTCTGCCGCTTTAAATCGTTTAGAAAACTCCTCAATCTCTTTTTCCGTCATTAAGTCACGCAAAAACCGCTCGGCTACATCCTCCGACCCAAGGACCAAGATAGCTTGAATTAATCTTCTTTTTTCTTTGTTTTTCCAGTTCATATGTTTACTTTAGCAAACTAAAGTAGTTTTGTCAAGTAAAATGCCTTTTTCAACTAAAAACGAAGCTAGGACTCAAGCGCAATGATATAATAAATGTATGGCAATTTTTATAAAAAGATACTGGCCTTATACCCTTTTGGTTTTTATTATACTGTTGGGCGCTTTTTTTCGTTTAAATGATTTAACGAATATACCCCCGGGGATATATCCTGACGAAGCCAAATACGCAAATGACGCAATCAAAACCATGCAAACTGGCCAGTATAAATTATTTTATCCAGAAAATAACGGACGAGAGGGCCTTTATATTTGGTTATTAGCCCTATCTTTTAAGTTTTTTGGCATAAGTATACTCTCGTTGAAATTAGTCACCGCGATTGGCGGAATTCTGACAATTTTAGGAACATATCTTTTAACAAAAGAGTTCCTGCGATTTATTAACCAATATACAGTTTTTGACAGTCTAAAAATTGCAAATATAGAAACCGAGGCTATCGCGCTTATATCTGCCGGCTTTTTGGCTACAAGTTTTTGGCATATTAATTTTTCAAGAATAGCATTTCGCGCAAGTTTAGTACCGCTTATTTTAAGTTTTGCGCTTTACTTCATGTTTAAAGCTTTTAGAACTAAACGCGCGCTCCCCTATATTTTAACAGGAATTTTTTGGGGTATGGGATTTTACACCTATATCGCATTCCGCTTAGCATATTTAGTTTTGCTGGTATTTTTTATTTTAGTATTTACTTTTTATTTAATTGCCAGGCGCCCCGGTTTTAATATAAAAAATATATTCTTTAGAGATAAATGGTGGATAGTGGTACTAATGGGTGTCATTATGTTTACAATTATGCTTCCCCTTATTTTGTATTTTTATAATAACCCCGGATCGTTTGTGTCTAGAACCACGGGCATATCAGTGCTCGAATCTGAAAAACCTCTTTTTGAATTTGCAAAAAGCTTTTTTATACATTTAAGAATGTTGTTTTTCGGCGGAGACCTAAATTGGCGACATAACTTTTCAGGCGAAGCTCAGCTTTTTTGGCCTGTTTCGATTTTGTTTATACTGGGATTTTGGTATTCACTTAAGGAAACTAAACGTGATTGGCGCCGCAAAAACTGGACAGGGGTAATTGCCTACTTAACTTTATTCAGTTCACTAGTTGCGATGACCTTGCCCGCGGCTCTAACGCAGGAGGGAATACCGCATGCGCTTCGCGCGATAGGTATGATGCCTGCTGTGTTTATATATGCGGCCTTAGGATTTTTATTTGTAATACGCAAAATATTCCGCCATAGATATAATCGTTTAGAAATTTTGCCCTTTGCGCTAGACCTAGGCATGGTTATAATTTTACTTTTAGCAAGTTTTCAGTTCACCCATTACTTCATAGACTGGGGTAAAAACACTGAAGTTGAAGGAGCATTTGCTAAAAACTACACAAGCATAGGAAAATATTTTAACTCGCTTCCGGATTCAAATTACAAATTTTTAATAATAAACGAAGGGGGGGCAGAGGTAAGTTACCCTGCACACATATTAAGTGAGGATAATAAAAAAGGCACCTTACCGATGTCTGCACAAACTACACTATTCATACAGCAAACAGCTGACCCGCAACTTAAAAAAACCACATACCTAACTCAGGACGAACTCCCCGCTATTCTTCGTGCAA
>MHOK01000007.1:7773-8223 GCA_001820055.1 Candidatus Spechtbacteria bacterium RIFCSPLOWO2_12_FULL_38_22
CTCAGGACGAACTCCCCGCTATTCTTCGTGCAAACAGTATACTCGTCCCCCTAAAAGCCGACGACGAAATAAAAAATATACTAAGGTTACGCTATCCTGCCGGGACAGAATTAGAGTTCGATAACTTTTGGGCATATGCGCTGTAACTAGTGAGTAGTTTGTAATTGATAGTGAGTAATAATAAAAAATAGTACAACTTATTCCACGCTACCACTGCGTTCCCGCTTACGACGGAATAAATTATACTATTTTTTACTACCCATCTGACCCGCTTCGCCAAAGCTCTTGTCTCGGCATAGCCTCCAGCGAAGCTTAGGTCAGCGAGGCGAGCAGGTAAGTAGTCCATCTTCCCATATAGCGGTGTCAGACACCGCTATTGTTGGGAGATAGCGTGACTGTTTATTTAAATAAATTCAAAAATTTATCCCAGAAAGAATTTTTCTGTTCCTG
>MHOK01000008.1 GCA_001820055.1 Candidatus Spechtbacteria bacterium RIFCSPLOWO2_12_FULL_38_22
AGGAGCACATTGCAGATTACGGAGGTGTAGATGGCAGAGATATGGTTATTAAATTACTACAGGGCGCTCATTCTCATTTAAATTCGGGGGGCAAAATGCTTATTTTGCTTTTTGATTTTTTGGGTGTTGATAAGAGATTAAATTCTGACAAATCTCTTCTAGAAATCGCAGAAAATTTTGACTTAAAGGGTGAAGTTCTGGCAGAAGTCAAAAAGGATATACGCGAAGGAGGCGAAACTGAAAAAAATTTAGAGTATATAAATAAAATATATCCACTCTATAAATTCCAAAAAAATAAAGATGGAGAAATTTTTCATAAAATATACATTGTACAATTTGCTTTGAAAACTAAATAATTTTTGACACTTTTTATTCCTGACATTTTATAAGATTAAATTTAACCCCAAGACTACCTATTATAGCAATTCTAACTTCCCGCCTGAGGGCAGGCAAGGCTCAGCGCAAGCCACTTCGACTCGTTTCGCTCGCTTAGGACAAGTAATTAAAAACTGCTAATTTAGCGGTTTTTTGGGTTACACATGCGGGTGGATAGTAGAACTTTTTTATGCTATTCTTTATTTAATGAAACAGGAGAAGATAGTAAACAAAGAATCTGAACATAGAAAAATTGCTTATACGGAAGAATTTAGGAATCTGATTCGTGAATACCCGGGGATTATAAGAAGAATCAGGGAAATTTTAAGAAGCCAAGAACTTGTTAATTCAGAAGTTGGGGACGTTTTTGAATTTGATGAAAGGTTCAACGGGAAAGTTACGAGGATTAAGCTAGAGGTAAAAAAGAATCTAAAAGATGGAAGCACGACGTTTTATTATTTGAAACTCGATGTTGATGGGGGTTCTTTTTTTATTAAATCTGAATTTTGGCCTAGTAGAGGAAAAGGATATGATGAGTTTGTAAATACGCAAGATGTAAAAAGACGGCTTAAGAATCTCTCCTGGGTAGGCACAGTTGAACATACGTTTGGATATCAAGAAGATGGTGGACAAACATTTTTTATTTCAGAGTGGGTTGATTTTCCGCTCCTTAGAGATTATATGGTGGAATTGAGACTAAAAATAGAGCATTTACAGTTGGTACATGACAGGCAGGCTCCTGATAAAAGTATGGATATGTGGGAACAAGAGGCTGAAGAGCTTAGAAAACTACGCAAGCAAGAAGAAGAACTCGAGGATAAAATGAGAACTCTTCAAGAGGTATTGCCTGAGTTTCACGATCTTTCATCGTGGAATATGTTCTACGATGAAGAAAACCAAAAGATATATTTATTTGATTTATTTAAGACCGACCAAAGCCTTTTTGCTGGCTGGAAACCACCGAAAGATTCTACCAACTTTTAACCCTTCAACAAGCTTAGCAAGAAAACTATTTGCTTTAAAATTACTTCGTCCGCTTAGAAGAACAAAAAAAGGGTTAGCACATCGCTTACCCCAACTGTATAAGTTTAAGGACAGCAAACTTAAGGTGATGGAAGTTATATAGGATTGGGGCGTTAGGATGAAAAGTTGATAAAAACGATTTCGCATGGTATACTTTATTGTGTTAATGCCTACAGAAGGCTATTTTTTTATGGAAATTCGAAATATAGCTATTATTGCCCACGTGGATCATGGAAAAACAACTCTAACTGATGCTATTATGCGCCAAACAGGGGCGCTTGAAGAGGGGCTAAGTATGGATTCAAACGCTTTAGAACAAGAGCGTGGTCTTACTATTTACGCCAAAAACGCTTCGGTTAGTTATAAAGGGACAAAAATTAATATTGTAGATACACCCGGACATGCGGATTTTGGTTCTGAAGTTGAGCGCGTGCTTCGTTCAATTGACTGCGTACTTTTGGTTGTAGACGCGCAGGAGGGTCCGATGCCTCAAACGCGTTTTGTTTTAAAAAAATCCCTTGAGCTTGGACACAAACCCATTGTAGTTTTAAATAAAATAGACAAACCGGCAGCCGATACAGCAAAGGCGCATGATGAAATTTTAGAGCTTTTTTTTGATTTAGGAGCTAGCGAGGAACAGATTAATTTTACAACCGTGTATGCTATAGGAAAAAATGGAGTTGCCATGCGTTCTTTGAACGACGATCAGAAAGATTTGGAACCCTTGTTGGATGTAATCTTGGAAGAAGTTCCTGCGGCCCCTAGTAATATTGGCGGTGATTTAAAAGTACAGCCATTTAATTTAGCTTATGACAATTTTCTTGGTAGGCTCGCCATTGGGCGTGTATATGAAGGCGTGCTTAGAGATGGCGCAGAAGTGTTTGTTAAAAAAACAACGGGTGAAATAAAAAAGGGAAAAATTACAAAAGTGTTTACATTTGAGGGAACTCACAGAAAAGAAGCAACTCAAGTTCAGGCAGGAGACATTGTAATGCTTGCCGGTCTGCCCGAGATTTACATTGGGGATACAATATGCGAGAGGGAAGATACGGAAATTTTGCCAGCAATAGAAGTAGACGAGCCAACTATAGCGCTTAATTTTTTAGTTAATAATTCTCCATTCGCGGGGCGGGAAGGGAGATTTGTAACAGGACGACAGATAAGAGAACGCCTTTTGAAGGAGCTTGAGATAAATGTAGGACTTAGAATTGAATTTAATGATGACGCTACAAAAGTATACGGAAGGGGGGAATTGCATATAGCAATTTTGCTGGAAAATATGAGACGTGAGGGATACGAACTTCAAGTTTCTCAGCCGCAGGTAGTTACAAAAGAAATAGATGGTGTAAAAAGTGAACCATTTGAAGAGGTTGTGGTAGATGTTCCCTTTGACGTTCAGGGAACGGTTATTGAAAAGTTGAACAAGCGAGGAGTAAGAATGTCAAGTATAAAACAGAATGGCAGTATAATTCGAATTATGTTTGAAGGACCCACGCGCGGGCTTTTAGGCTATCGCAATCAGTTTGTGGTAGATACAAAAGGGGAAGGAATATTTGCCAGTCACTTCATTGGTTTTAAACCCTACACGGGAGAAATTCAGACGCGACAAACCGGATCAATGATTTCTATGGCAACCGGAAAAACACTCGGATTTTCCCTTTATAATCTTCAAGCAAGAGGAGCGTTATATGTAGGCCCCAATACGGAAGTTTATGAGGGCATGGTTATAGGTAATACGATCAAAGGGGTAGAAATGCCAGTTAACCCCACAAAAGGAAAACAGTTAACCAATATGCGCGCAAGTGGATCTGACGAAAATATTTCTCTTACGCCATTTACACCTGTTACCATTGAGCGTGGACTGGAAATGATGAGTAACGACGAGTATTTAGAAATAACTCCAAATAGCGTACGCATTCGTAAGCAGTATCTTACAGAGAATGAACGCGCGAAAGCGCGCCGCTAGTAACATATAGTTTGTTCAAATAGGTATTAATAAGTAAAATTAGTATATGCATCAGAATTTTCCAAAAAACATCACTGGCAATTTTTATGGTCTGGGTATCGCCCCAGTATTTTTAGAAATTTTGGAAAAGCTTCACTTTAAAATTCCTACACCAATTCAGGTGCAGGCAATACCCGTTGCGGTTCAAGGGAAGGATTTAGTAGGGATTGCACAAACAGGGACGGGCAAAACGCTCGCGTTCGGTCTGCCGATGATCCAGCGTCTCATTCAAGTAAAAGGCCAGCAAGGGCTTGTTGTGTTACCGACGCGTGAGCTCGCGCTTCAGGTAGATGAGGCACTGAAGAAGGTCGGGCACAGTGTAGGGCTTCGAACCGCAGTACTGATCGGCGGAATTTCTCTTGGCATACAGATTCGCGCTCTTTCAAAAAGTCCTCATATTATTGTTGCAACGCCGGGGCGTATAATAGATCATTTGAATCAAAAAAATGTTCGACTTACTAATGTTCGTATTGTTGTTATTGACGAGGCTGATCGAATGCTTGATATGGGGTTTCTTCCCCAGCTAGAGAAAATTTTTCAAGCATTGCCGAAGGATCGCCAAACTATGCTTTTTTCCGCCACAATGCCAGCCGAAATCATGAAAATAGCAGCCGCTCACATGAAGCTTCCGGTTCGGGTAGAAATTGCTCCCGCAGGTACAATAGTTGAGCAGGTGACCCAAGAACTTTTTATTGTTCAGAAAGATAGTAAAGTGGGATTGCTCGAAGCATTACTTAAAAAATATCAGGGACCCACTCTCGTTTTTACAAGGACAAAATATGGTGCAAAGAAGATTATGCAAAAAATCAGAAGCTTAGATATTACGGCTTCCGAACTTCATTCAAACAGGTCCCTTAGTCAGCGTCGCGAAGCGCTTGATGGATTTAAGTCTGGGAAGTATAGAGTGCTCGTTGCGACGGACATCGCTTCGCGCGGAATTGATGTTGTGGGAATTGAATTAGTCCTTAATTATGATTTGCCTTCAACCTCCGATGATTATGTGCATCGAATTGGCCGTACGGCTCGCGCAGGAGCTGGAGGGCATGCGATTAGTTTTGCTATGCCGAATCAGGAAAAAGAGGTTCGGGCAATTGAACGCCTTATTCGTAAGGCTCTTCCTACTTCAAAACTCCCCGAGTTTTCTAAGTTTTCTGCAACAGGATTTAGCAGATCACAGCACCCAGAATCTTATTCAAAAAAAAGAAATCCGCGTCGCAGTTCCAGAAATTCTTCAAGTCATGTGTACAGACATCGTCGTTTTAAGAAGTGAAGATAAATAAAACTATGCAAAAAATAAACACGAAGAAGTATTTGTTATATGGAATTTTGTCCGTACTCGTTATCGGTGTAATTGGTATATTTTTTTATTTTAACAATAATAATTCTGTAAAATCAGAAATTAAGAGCCAGTCCGCAGATACAAATATTTATACAAAAATAGATATATCAAAAATAAATAATATTGATTCAGAATTTGAGTTTTCAGTAGAGATACCAAAAGAATGGAAAGTAGAGGCGGTGCCCGCGGTAGAAGCGATTAATTTTTATAATTTTTTAAATAACGCTAATCCTAGTTTGGAAAAATCTCAAATTTTTGTACGACACTTTGAAGCCAATTCTTTTTTAACACTTTCGACTGTTAATATTTTAGAACGAAAAGAGATTACTATAAATGGAAGACCCGCAGTGCAGTATATTATCGAGAAAAAAACTGGAGTTGCAAACTTTTTAAACCAGCCAACCTGGAGGAGTCAGAAACATACTGTAACCGATATCCGTGTATCAGATAGTAATCCTTCAGTATTTTTAGTGATAGCAAAAAATCCTGAACTTGACGAAGCGATTTATCAGCATTTTCTTGAGAGTATTGGTTTTTCTAAAAAAGATACAAGTCTTCTTTTTGAACCCGTAAAAGAATTCAAAGAAAGAATAACAAAAAAGCTATTTGGTACTTATATAACCCCAGAGACTTCGCCAGTACAGCTAGAAAGATTCAAGGGGTATCATACAGGAGTTGATGTTGAATACGAAGACATAAGCCAAGAGGTTGATGTCTTTGCTATAACAAATGGTACAGTAATTTTTTCAGAAAGCGCCTCTGGATACGGAGGCGTTTTAGTTATAAAACATAATATTAATTCTCAAAATATTTTAACACTTTATGGGCACTTAGATCCCAAATCCTTACCTGCACAAGGTAGCATAGTATCTGGGGGGCAAAAAGTAGGTGTTTTGGGGGCGAATGAAACAAGCGAGACAGGCGGAGAGAGAAAGCATCTGCATTTTGGTATGTTAAAAGGAACAAATATAGATTTTAGAGGATACGTAGAAACGCAAAACGAACTTTTGACATGGTATAATCCGCTCGAATTTTATTAGTAACTATTAAGCTTCAACCGTAGTTTTATCCTGTGGGGTTGTCGGATAAAACTATAGGATGAAGCTTTTAAATTATTTTCCCTTATTTCTGAAATTTGACAACCCACTGCATATTTGCTAAGCTAGTTTTTAGTAAAAAGAAGGGAGATAGAGATGGGTATAGCCAAGGGATTGGTTGAGTATCAAGTTCTTAAAAAAATATTTCCTATATTCCCTACGGATGGTTTTGCATATTTCTCTGGTCAAAGTATCGAAAACCAAGGGTGGTTTCCTTGTTTGTATTTCTATTGGAATAATGGGGGAGTGTGGGTTGTTTCGGGCCCCCCGAATATTAAGATAGAAACTAAAAGTTTTCGTAAGGCTGTGCGCGAATATAAGAAACATTTTGTTGGTAAATCTACTGCACAGGTTGGTGCCGCGGTAGTCGGTGGCATAAGTTTATGCAGATGCCACAAGTCATCCTAACCCTCCTACGCTAAAGCTACGGAAGGGCACAGCAGACGACTTTTTTATTGACAAACAATCTGGACAGCGGTTTATAAATGTAGTATTTTTAGTTTAGTTATGACCAAGAAGGGAAGTGTAAAGAGTGACCCTTCGATTCCGCTCGGGGCAAGTAAAAAAATTACCTCGTATTTTTTACGTGAGCCGGCTTCCGGGCAGATATCGCGGTATTACATTGCCTCCTTTTGGTATTTTTATTGAAAAAGCCCATAAAGATAATAAAAAACTGCACATTCATGAACTGTGCCACTGGAGACAATTTCAAGAAGCAGGTTTAGTAAAAACATATATACGCTATATATGGCTATGGTTTAAACATGGATATAGAAACCATCCGTTGGAAATTGAGTGCAGAGAAGTAGCAAGAAAAAGTACCCAAGAATAAAGTCGCCCGCATGGGTGATTTTTTGTATATACAAAACTATCATACTCTGTAGTATCGAAGTTTTATATATATATTGACATAGTATACCCTAGGGGGGTATACTGTATTTATATGAATATCAATTCAACACAAAAAGTTATGCGTCGCCTCAAAGTTATTGAGGGACAAGTTCGTGGACTACAAGAGATGGTTAAAAAAGATACTTACTGTATTGATGTAATCACGCAAACCTCAGCAGTAAAACAAGCTCTCTCGGGCGTTGAAGATGCAATGATGGAAAATCATTTGAGTACCTGTGCGCTTGATCAAATAAAGAAGGGGAAGGAAATTAAGGCTAGAGAAGAAATACTTAAGGTATATCGTCTAAAGCGTAAATAAAACCATGAGTCATACAGAAACCTACAAAGTAAAAGGAATGCACTGTGCTTCGTGTGCGGGTATTATAGAAAAAATTTTCAAAAAAACAGATGGGGTTGAGTCCGTTGAAGTAAATTATGGGACCGAAACAGCCAAGATAATGTTTAATGAATCCAAGACTAATCCTAATTATCTCTCTCAAAAAATAAAAAAGCTTGGCTACTCTCTTATCGTCCCCATTGTTGAAGAGATGA
>MHOK01000009.1 GCA_001820055.1 Candidatus Spechtbacteria bacterium RIFCSPLOWO2_12_FULL_38_22
CAAAGGAGGCGGGGCGACGGACTCGCCCGCGCGGAGGAGGGGTCTGGGGAGGAATCCGCGCGGGCTTCGGCTTTCTTTTTTTAAAAAATCGGCGGCTAAAAAATTAGAAAATGTCATAGTGTATTTTAGTATAACATTGTCTGTAAATATAACAAAGTGTAAAATATGGATAATATGGCTGATAAGTTCAGATCAGATAAATACCGCAAGGCGAGAGATGGGTACTCTCGGTTTTTGAATGTTCTTTGCGAACATTGTGGCGCAAAAATCCTTGTTTATCAGAAAGACGGCCCCGGCCCTCTGAAACGTCTTTACCTAGATAGGATTTTTGCGCCAGAAAATTTGGCAAATTTTCAAAAACTCTCAATAGGTAATGTGCCGAATTTAATTTGTCAAAAATGTAAATCTGTTTTGGCTATTCCATATATTTACAAAAAGGAGCAACGAAAAGCATACCGGCTTTTTGTGGGTGCAGTCACTAAAAAAATTACAAAAGTATGAATCCAGCTTCCGAAAAATTAGGCCTAAACATGAAGCGCATCAGAGCCAAAAAGAAAATGTCGCAAGGTGATATTGCTCGCGCTTTAGAGGTTGATAGGGGTTATATTAGTAATATTGAGAACGGCAAGAAAAATCCAACCCTTGCGACAATCCAAAAGTTGGCTGATGCGCTTGGAGTATCGGCTGATGAACTTTTGAAATAAATTTATGAATATGTTATACGAACAAATTGCAAAAATCATAGAGCCCTCAATCTGCGACAGTGAAAACACTCGCATAAATTTCCTTAAGAGATTAGAAGAAGGAAATTTTACTAGAGACGAAAATCCGCAAACTCACTATTGCGCCTATTTCCTTCCTTACGACCAGAAGGAGAAAAAAGTTTTTATCGTCCATCATAAAAAGTCCGATCTTTGGCTTTCTCCTGGCGGACATATTGATAAAGGCGAAGGACTTTTAGAAACTTTGAATAGAGAAATTGATGAGGAGCTTGGAGTAAAAAACTTTTTTAAAGAAGCCCAATCTCCATTTTTATTGACTATCACTCCGATTGAAAATAAGGTTCAACCTTGTAAAGTTCATTATGATATTTGGTATTTAGTTCTCACAGACGGTTCAAATTTTAATGTTGATCCGAAAGAATTTCACGAAACAAGATGGCTAACGATTGAGGAAGCAGAGAAAATCGTTACCGATGGACCAAACAGGAAAGCATTAGAAATTGTAAAGAAAAAATATGAATAAAAAATCACTAGACCCAGCTGGACATTTAACGCTCGCCGTTAGTAATCTTGAAAAAAGCAAAAAATTTTATAAATCCTTGTTTGGAAAACTGAAATTCAAACAGATTCGAGACGGCGAGCGTAGCGTGGCTTGGGCTACGCGAGAAGGTTTTGGTATTTGGATTAGGCAAGCAAAACATGCCAAGCCGCGCTATAAGTATTTTGCGCCTAGCCTTCAACACTTATGCGTAAAAGCAAAAACGAGGAAAACAGTTGATGAAATCTACAAGCTTATGTCGGCAAAGAAAATTTTCGTCTTTGACGAACCAAAAGCTTATCCTGAATATACGCCGAAATATTATGCCGTTTTCTTTGCCGACCCAGATGGAATAAAAATTGAGATTGCCTATTATTAATGTTGCCGCCGATTTTTTAAAAAAAGAAAGCCGAAGCCCGCGCGGATTCCTCCCCAGACCCCTCCTCCGCGCGGGCGAGTCCGTCGCCCCGCCTCCTTTGCCCCAGAAAAATAGTGGCGGGGCGCATCATTTCAGATTTCGCTCTGCGCCCGTCCATAGCTTTACGCGAAGGAGGGTTTTGGATTTGTGTATCAAATTTGGTAAAATAATTTCAAAAGTTTGTGAAGGTTTTAATTCGGGAGCCAATTTTTGAATCATATTTTGTAATAGTTGTTTTTAATACCCCCCCCGCAGGGTTTATATATTTGATATACTTAGAATATGAAAAAAATAGTGTTGCTAGGTCGTGGTGGGGCAGGTAAATCAACCACAGCTAGAAAGATCGGTGAGATAGCAAGCTTACCCGTTATTGAATTAGATAAATATTTTTGGCAACCAGGCCTAATACCATTAAGCAAAGAGAGGTGGATATTAAAACAAAGAGAACTTGCTATTAATGATAGGTGGATTATGGACGGTGACTTGGGCAAATACGATGTTTTAAATGAAAGATTAAAACTAGCTGATACAATAATAATTTTAAACTTTCCTTTTTGGACCTGTTTTCTTCGTGCATCAAAACGCTCAAAAGAAAGAATGGATTTTTGGTGGTGGCTATTCACTTGGCGCTTTTTAGAACTACCTAAAATTATGAAAATGATTAAAGATTATTCGCCGACATCTGCAGTTATAATAATAAAAAGTCAGAAAGAATTAGACAATTTTTTAATGAAAATTAAAAACAACTAAATCATTTTTTATTTTTATCCAATCCAAAGTTCTAAATCTGTCTAACAATGCGAGCCAAGAAACTAGATATGTTAAAATGAAAACATGAATAAAGTTTTTAACACAAGATATTTAGTACATTTGGTATTGGCTGGTTTGTTTAGTTTTTTAGTTTTTAACTTGACTTATGCTGTTAGGCCAAGCGACTATGATCTAAAAGAAGGTGACACTACTAGCGCATCCGGATCTGATGACCCAGACGTTTATATAATTAACGAACATGGATATAAAAGGTTATTTTTGAATCCAGTCATTTTTAATTTTTATGGACATTTAGGGGGCTTTGCAAAAGTAAAAGCAATTTCTCCAAGTACTCGAGATGCATTTATAACTTCAGGGCTGTTTCGCAATTGTGAAGCAAACGACGAGAAAGTATACGGGTTAGAATCAACTGGCGAAGATACTTCAATACTTCACTGGATTAACACCACCGGCGCTCAAGCGGTAATTGACGACCCTAATTTTTTCAAAAAGGTATTTTGTATTAATAATAATGAGTTTAATTGGTATTTAAAAGGCTCAGATTACAACTCTGTAAACCAAATACCCGTTTACTCTCGAGATACTACATCAACGTCTACTGTAAGAGTGGGAATTATAGAATTTGTGCCACAAAATGTTGTTTATGGTGATGTGCACTATGCTTATTTGAAAAAAACATCTGGGTGTTGGCTTAGCTCCGGTGGAGAAATTGGAAACTATTATTGGGTGTCCGGCTCAAATCAATCCATTCACTCAAGTGATTGTTACGACATACTAGAAACGTATTCTTTCCTTGATATTTTTAATAACCTCAGTAAGGGCATATCCAAAAATGTTCAGAGGACAATATACGGGGAGGAGGATACTATGGAAACACTACATTCTGTTTATTACATTAAAGATTTCTATGAAAAGGAAGCATTAAAATACGGCGTTTCCGACCTAGCAATTGATATTGATGTAAAGGGTCCTTATATGCTTGCAAGCGATCCACCGTTAGGTGGCCGGTGGGGTGTGGGGGAGGGGGTATGTAACGCCAGTCTAACGGAGTTTTTTGTCAACGAGGCGATAAGTAGAGGGGTTGATGAAAGCCAATATGATGTAATCGCATACGTATATTTGGGCGATTGGCAACTGTCTGGTAGATCGTATGAAGGATTTACGAGTTGCGCAACTGGTTCAAAAAGTTTTATGACAGTTACTACGTGGCGACTTCCACAAGAGGATGAGGGCGTAGTGACACTCGCTCATGAATTAGGTCATAGTTTTGGAGCGAGCGATTATTACACATCGCCTTGCCCTCAAAATCCTACATTGTGGTCTTGCGTGAAGGACCCGGAAGGCATACCGGAGCCAAATAAAATACCTAAGTATCCACAAACAAAGGGCTGCTTGATGGCTCAGATTATAGCATACAATAAACCAGGGTCAGATGAAGCAGGCGACGCAACTAGTATTTCCAATCTTAATCAGGCTGTAATATGTGACGCCACAGCCAGAGAGTTTGGCTGGAGATGATACTAAACTGTTTGCTCTCCGGACTGGAATTTTACATAAACACATATTTGTGCGGGGTAGTTAAAAATAACCCAATAAGTTGTGTTACAATTAGGTTATGAAAAGCAATTTTATTTCAGCAGTTGTTAATATCACCATTCTTTCTGTTACTATTTTTGCTGTCAGTATTTATTTTATTTCTAACAATGAACTGATTGGCGTAATAATTTTTGGATTAGGTATTCTTTGTCTTATTTCTTTAATTCCCTTTAAAATATCCATAAGTAAGATTTGGCCAGATATCATTTTTGGGTTAATTGATGACGGAATTTTAGCAATATTAGCTATTTTTGGAGGAAAGATAGCCGGAGTTGCCGGCGCGGTTATCGGCGGTGTTGTTGGCAACGCAATAACAGACGGTATCGCCGGAGTATTCGAGGGATATGCGGCGGAAAAAATGAGAGCAAAGAACATTTCTGACCAACGGACAATGTTAGGTTCGGCCGTAGGGAAAATGGCAGGATGTCTATTGGGTGCAGGAGCGGTTTTAATCGTAGCGAACCTGTTTAATATTTAAGTCTGGTATATAAATATAATTATTTTGCCATTTAAAATATGAATCTCACAAACTTTTTTCAAAAAAATACTGTTTGGAAGAAACTTTTTTTCGTATCGTTCTTCCTTTTTCTATATTGGCCCCTAACTAATATACTAGAGGGAGATTACATATCAGCTTTGTGGACTTTTGGAGTCGGCACGATGCTTTATGCAGGTTCGTATAGTTTACTTAGGTTAGATGGAAAGATACAAATGTTTTGTGGAGTGGCAATTGTTAGCGCAACAGTTTTAACAATGTTTATGCTTTTTAGTTTAGGATTAGGTACAGCGACTGAGATTAATTACATAGAATTGGCACCATATATTTTTTCGTCGATTTTTATGTTCATAGCTAGCTCTCTTAGATTTATTCAAAAATGGGGCTTGAAAACCTTACTTTTGATTTTGTTGATTGCCTGGTTTTCAATAAGGGTACTTAGCTACGTAAAGAGTAAGAGTATGTTTTATTTGGGATTATAAAGATAAACTGTTTTGCAACGCTCATAATTCGGAGATATAATAAATTTTTGTTACTGAACCCGAGGTTAGTAGGTTCAGTTTAAAATATAAAAAAACCACCTTTCACTTGGTGGTTTTTGATGTGTCGTTTTTGCTACTCGGAAGGTGCAATTTGGATACGCACAGGTTCTGTATTCAAAATAAGTGGCTGGTCAAAAACCAGAAGGTTATCACCGTAGATTATTCCCATAGCATCTGTTGCCGCATCTTTAACAATCCAACCAGTACACGATGCACTTGCGCCCGCCCCGCCGTAGTAGATGCCATCAAGCGACGGCGCTGTAAGGATCATGTTTCCCCATTGACTTTCTTTTATATCCTCCGTAGAAGAAAGAAAAGCGCATACATTAACAGGGATAGTAGTGCTTACAAAGTAGAGGACCGCATTCCCATTCTCTCCAAGAACATATATATACCACGGATGGTTTATAAGATCTTGGCGCTGTGTATACTCTACTAAAAGTTCGCGTAAAGGGAAGTTCTCTTGCATGGGTGCTGGGTATAACGCTTCAGCACGTTCAAAGTTCTTCCAACGTGCGGAGATTGCATCCTTGCGGCTTTCCTCTCCACCCGGAGTTTCTGTAGTGTCACCACATGCCGTACCAAGTAACAAAAAGGCAAGTATTGCTAACAGGAGCTTGATTCCTAGTTTATTGCGCATCTGGTTTTACCTCCTTCGGGGTAGTTTGTGTCTGGAATCTGGTAAGGAAGATCTGTATCGCGGAATTGTCCTTCGGTCCAGTCTTTCAAAGCGTCCTGGTTGTATCGTGCGATCGCCTGATGGCGTGCGCCCTTAACTCCGGCGATACTCGTTACTGTGATATTGTATTCACGCGATCCAGATTGGTAATATCCAAGTGCAGTAGTAAGTTCATCGATCTGTCCTTCAAGGCCCTGAATGGAAGCACATTGGTTGAAAAAAGTCTGATATGCCTGAATCTGGAAGTCTGCCGACTGGATGTCTTTGTGGGCTTCACCACGGCCATAGATGCCCGCGGTTGCAACACCAAGACCCCAAATCGCAACGACTACTAACCACAATGCAAGAAAAACGAGTATGACAGTTGTTACTGCTTTACGGTTACTCACGTTTTCTCCTTTCGGTGATGATTATAGCAAAATATTAAAAAAAGTCAAGAGCTCACGATAATTTGACTAACTGTCAGTTTTGTGATAGTATTTTTTTAGTTGTTAGGAGCTGAGAAAATGTCACAAGAAGCTTACAAGGTATTAAAAGAAGATCTAACAAACGTAGGACTTTTAAATGCTCCCCAAATACAATACGCTTTTGGAAGATGGATTAGCCCCATAGAGCCACTGTCCACTCATGCAAGAAAAGGTGGCGGGCTGTGGGTAGCTCCGACGCTATCTGTTGCTAGGCAATATGTTAGATATTTAAGAAAAAAACATGGTATTACGGCCAGAGTATTTAAGTGCCGTATAGGAAAAATTCTTTACAGATCATCGTGCAGAATAAAGACAGATAAGTTATTTTTTACAAAAGCGGACGAAATAAAAATATAGAGCTCATGCGTTCACTCGATATGGGCTTTTTTATTGCGAGGGTGCTGTTTAGTATGGTATGCTCCAAATAGCACCTATACAGGGGAAAGAAAGTGAGTTCTCTCGATATGTTCGGGGTATTTAATACTCCATGTCCTAATTGTGGTAGTAAAGTGGAATATAAATACTATTCTCCTGGATGCGACACCCCGCATCCCCAAGGTGGTATTTACTGTACGAACGAAAATTGTTGTAACGAATATTCTATTACCGAGTGGTTAGAAATTTCTGCGGGAGAAATAATTGATAAAAGATTGATATCTAGTTTACTAGATATCGAACGAGATAGGGCGTTTAGAAAGCATGGATTAACATGTTGTCCCATCTAACATATTTAGTCGTCCGTTAGGGCGACTTTTTTCTTTGAGCACAAGAATCGTGTTAAAATAAAATTATGAATCTGAAATTTCCAGAGAATTTTTTTTGGGGATGCGCTACAAGCGCGCATCAAGTGGAGGGCAATAATAAAAACAATGATTGGTGGCGCGCAGAACAGATAGGAGAAGTGCCATATAAATCAGAAGAGGCGTGTGATTCATATAATCGCTATCAAGAAGATTTTGATTTAGCAAAAAAAATGCACAATAACGCGCATCGCTTTTCTATTGAATGGAGCAGAATTGAACCACGCGAAGGAAATTTTAACCAAAATGAAATAGAGCATTATCGTAAAGTAATTCATGCGCTCAAAGAACGCGGTATGGAGCCGTTTGTTACACTTCATCATTTTACAAACCCTATTTGGTTTGCTGACATCGGTGGTTGGGCAAACAAAAAAGCGCCTTTTTATTTTGCGCGCTACGCAGAATATGTGGTTAAAAATTTAGGAGAGGAGGTTAAATATTGGATAACCATAAACGAGCCAAATGTATATGTGGGTATGTTGGCCTTAGGATATGGTCCCTGGACACATTGGCCCGACCAATCTCGTAAAAATTTTTTTAGGTTTATGCGTTTAGCAAAGAACATGACTAAAGCGCATAAAAAAGCTTATAAAAAAATAAAAAAGTTACAGCCCAATAGTTTTGTAGGGCTTAACCACGGGAATGTTTTTGTTGGTCGCGCTAACAATAATCTTGTTACTTATTTCGTCTGGTTTTTAGTTAATTGGTTTAAAAATAAGTTATTTTTAAATAAAGTAGCAAGGTATTTGGATTTTGTAGGTTTTAGCTACTATACACGAGTTATAATCACCCCCAGTTTTTCTAATCCGGAAACGTGGGTAAGGTGGGAGCATAAAGATGACAGACCGGTCGCAGATGGTGGCTGGGAAATATATCCGCAAGGTATATATTTTGTTACTAAACAGGCCATGCGCTACAAAAAACCAATTTTTATTTTTGAAAATGGCATAGCCGACGCAGACGACGACCAACGGTCTATGTTTATAAAAAACCATTTACGTTGGCTTCATAAGGCAATAAGCGAAGGGGCGGATGTGCGCGGATATTTTTATTGGTCGCTACTGGACAATTTTGAGTGGGCAGAAGGTTTTAAGCAGAAGTTTGGATTAGTGGAAGTTAATTTTAATACGTTTGAACGTAAAGCGCGCCCAAGCAGTATTTTTTATGCGCAAATATGTAAAGATAATGAGTTAAAAATTTAAAATAAGTTTTATGTTTCAAGTTTTAGGTTTTAAGAAATTTAAATACGGGTTTTTTAAAATTTTTTTCGGACTACTTTTGATAGTTTATTTTTTATTTGTAGCTATATATGCTTTTCTTTTTGTTGGTCCCGCACCCAAACCAACAAACATAGAAGAAGCGACTTGGGGAATTAATTTTTCACACAGGCAAGCGGAAACACTGGGACTTGATTGGCAAGAAACATTTTTAGCTCTTGCCGATGACTTAAGTGTTGAGTACTGGCGTATTCCTATTTACTGGGATGAACTAGAACAAGTAAAAGACGAATATGATTTTACAAAGTGGGATTGGCAGATACAAGAGTTAGAAAAAAGAAACGCGAAAGCAATTTTAGCAATAGGAGCTAAACTGCCCCGATGGCCTGAATGCCATGTTCCAAATTGGCTTGATGAAGCAAGTCAGGCGACATATGAACAACAGTTATTTCAGTATATTCGCGAGGTCGTAGCGCGTTATCGTGATAGTAAGGCTGTTTTAATGTGGCAAGTAGAAAACGAGCCATTTCTTTGGCCCTTTGGTGAATGTCCAAAGCCAGACAGCAAACTATTGGATAAAGAAATTCAACTTGTCAAAGTTTTAGATAAAAAAAATACTTTTGGGGTTCAACATCCAATAATGATTACAGACTCTGGTGAGTTATCTGTTTGGCTCCCCGCAGGAAAGCGAGCGGATGTTTTTGGTTCAACTTTATATCGCATAATACATAACCCAAAAATTGGATTTTTAGAATATACATTTTTTACACCAACTTTTCACGCAAGAAAGGAGGTGTTTTTACATTGGTTTTATCCAGATTTAGAAGTTCAAATTGTTGAGCTTCAGGCAGAACCGTGGGTTACTGAGTTGCCAATTAGTGATGTATCTATAGAAGATCAATATAAAACCTTGTCGCCCGAACAATTTGATAAAAATGTTCAATTTGCGCTCGCCATAGGCACAAAGACATTTTATTTATGGGGAGCTGAATGGTGGTATTGGTTAAAAACTGAAAAAGATATGCCAGAGATTTGGAATAAGGCCAAAAATCTGTTTTATAAAAATTAGTTTGATTGAGGGAATAGCTAAATTTTGTTAAAATTATTTAAACTATGGTGTTGGATATAAAATTATTCTATTTTTTTAATAACCTTGTTGATAAGTTTCAGATTTTTGACACTCTCGTTGTTTTTTTCGCCGCTTATTTGCAGTATTTTTTTGTCGCATCATTTTTTATATTTTTGTATTTTTCAGCGTATTCAAAACGGAAAAAACTTT
The DNA here is from genome assembly GCA_001820055.1 of Candidatus Spechtbacteria bacterium RIFCSPLOWO2_12_FULL_38_22. Lineage (GTDB taxonomy): Bacteria > Patescibacteriota > Minisyncoccia > Spechtbacterales > 2-12-FULL-38-22 > 2-12-FULL-38-22. The sequence goes on from MHOK01000009.1 coordinate 9,526, forward strand.
ATATATTGGCAGTAACCACTTTTTCTAGCATTTTTGCTCGCTTGGGAGTAACCGAAATTATTCGCTTTTTTTATCATCGTCCTCGTCCGTTTATTACATACCAAATTCATCAACTTATCCCTGAAAACGGCTGGTCGTTTCCATCAGGTCATTCGGCTTTCTTTTTTGCAATAGCAATGTCTGTGTATTTTTATAATAAAAAATGGGGTATTGGATTTTTTGTTGGCGCAATTTTAATGAATATAAGTCGTATTATCGTAGGAGTACATTACCCATCGGATATTATTGGTGGCGCAATTGTGGGCGTGCTTGTTAGTTTTATTGTTTTTCGTATTACCAAAAAATTATCTAAAAAGTAGGAAAAGGTGTATACTAAAGTATAAAATAAATAGTAATTTAATCTTAGTATATTTATGTCAAAAAGAAGAACTGGTGTTGAAAAGCATAGAAAGTCACGCTCTCACAAAACCCAAAAACGTTTAGAGATAAAACGACTTATGCTTGAAGCTAAAAAAAGTAAGAAAAAGCAAAAATAAGGTCCTAGCTCTTGCAATTTTTTAAGAAGTATTGTATAATTAAGCTAGAAAAGGAGGGAGCCAGAATGCTATTTGGAGTAAGCCTAACTCTTTTTTTACTTAGCTATCACCTCTGCAAATTCACCGATATTCACGCTAAGGGCATGCGGCGCTTTGTGCAGACTCTCTTGCTTCTAGGGTTTTTGTTTTTTCTAGCAGGACTTGTCGCCCTTGGGCTAAATCACTGGCTTACACGCATTATTGCCAATGTTGTCACTGTGGGTTTCGGCGTTTGGTTGTTGTGGCATAGTCCATGGGCAAAACCCAGAGCAACAGTGCAGGATATTCGATAAGAGCAAGTCCGCCTTCTGAGGTGGACTTTTTTTGTGCTTGAAAAGCATACTAAACAGTGGTATTCTTTTTTTAGTTCTTGAAAAGGAGGTTGACCTATGTACAAAGTTGGAAATCCGAGTCAGTTAATTATCGTAAGGCATGCGGAATCAGAATTAAATGTTTTATTACAGGATATAGTAAATGATCCAGAATTTAGAAAATTAAAAGAACTACTTAGAACAAACCCCTATTCTGGTGTAGTAAGGAAAATCGCCGAAAAATTAAGGCAAAAATATGCTGGTCGCATGGTTGCGGACTATTTGGTTGGCTTAACGGCGGAGGGCGAACGTCAAGCTCTTGAGACGGGCGTAAAATTAGGACAGATTATTGAACCTTCGGAGATTAATGTTATTTTTGTGTCACCCTACGCCAGAGCGTTGCAAACACTAGAAAAACTGAAGGAAACATGGCCAAAACTCAATAACGTACGCACTAGTAGTGTTTTTGTTGAGGACGCGTTAAGAGAACAAGAAATGGGCTTAGCGCATACGTATGGCAGTTTTGTTTTATTTTTTGCTCTTAACGATCAAGATAGAAATATGTATTATGTAGACGCGTACGCCCCGTATTTTTACAGATTTCCTAACGGAGAAAGCGTGGCTGACTTAAGAGCACGAGTAAATAGTTGGTATGACAGAGTAATGCTTGAACACAGAGGTAGAACGGTTTTGGTTGTGTCGCATGGTCGTACGATATCCGCAATTAGGGCAAGAATAGAGAATTGGAGTTCTCAAAGGTTTATAGACGAACATGTGGACGGCAAAGTTCATAATTGTGGTGTTAGTATCTATAGAGATATAAAACAACAACGTGGAATGGAATTAGTGGATTTTAATATGAAACTTTGGGATTAAAACGGCTTTAAAAGCCGTTTTTTATGGTATTATCAGTAGTATGGTTATTGTTTTAGACAATATCAGAAGCATACAAAATGTTGGTACAATTTTTCGTACCGCCGACGCCATAAATGTAGAAAAGATATACTTATGCGGAATTACGCCCAGTCCGTTGGACGAATTTGGAAGAAAGCGCCAGCAGTTAGTAAAAATTTCTTTAGGCGCGGAAAATTCTATAAAATGGGGGAAATGTAAACAGACATATCGCGTGTTGGATGATTTAAAAAAACAGGGTTACAGAATTTATGTAGTAGAACAAGCTAAAAATTCTATCCCGTATTTTAAGGTTAAAATATCAAATAGGAAAAAAATAGTTTTAGTTTTGGGGCATGAGTTGGGAGGAGTATCCAAAAGTACTCTTAAAAGAGCGGATAAGATTTTGGAAATACCTATGGCGGGCTCTAAACAGTCGTTGAACGTAGCAATCGCAGGAGCAATTGTTATGTTCCATCTTGAATATACCTAATGGATATTGAAACAGAGTTGGGAAAATTAAAAAACTGGAAATTGCAGGATAATAAAATTATTAAGGATTTTGTATTTAAAAATTTTGCCCAAACAATGATATTTATAAATAAGGTAGCAGAGTTTGCAGAAGAACTAAATCACCACCCCGATATGTATATATCGTATAACAAGGTAAAAATAGAATTAACAACTCATGAGGTTGGTGGGGTCTCTGAGAAGGATTTTGTATTGGCTAAAAAAATAGATGATACTAACTAAAAAAAATAGAAGGTTAAAGAAAAATTTTAAACATCATAACGACAAACCTCGTATTTTTACTATTATCCGAAAAGAAGATGAAAGCGGTGTAAGTGGTCGTGGCAGAGTTTTGGATGGAGTTGTATTTACTGACGGAAAAACCGTAGTCAATTGGAGAAGCGACAAACCGAGTATAGCGGTTTACGGCAGTTTTGAAGAGTTTAAAAAAATACACATAGACAGCCATCCCAAAAATAAGACAGAAATAGTATGGTTATAGACAAAAGACTATTTGTAGCGATTGAAATATCAGAAGAATTAAAAAATGAACTTCTAAAAATCAGTTCAAAATACCAAGATAAGGATATCCGTTGGACGAAAGATAAAAATCTACATATCACAGTACAATTTTTAGGTAACATTAAAAGTGTATACACAAAACAGATAGAACAAGAATTAGATGATATTGCTCAAAACACAAATCGATTTAGACTAACCATAGATAAAATTATATATGCGCCGCCTGGGGAAACAAAAAATATGATTTGGGTTGTGTTGTCTGACGGCAGTGGGTATAAAAATTTAACGCTAAAAATATCCAATGCGTTAAGAAAATATATAGATAATAATTTATTGACGAAAGATAAAAATGTAATGCGCGAACAAAGGACTGCGCATATAACTCTAGCTCGTTTTAAAAGCTATTTAAAATTTGACGATCTTAATTTAGAAAATATCAGAATACAAAATAAGGAGCTAGAGGTAGGCGGGTATTCCTTGTGGGAGTCATTCCGTGGAAGCAGGGGGACTGAATATAAAATTTTAAAAAAATTTAAATTTAAAAATGTTTAGATCGCAAGAGTAACTTTAAGAAATTTGTATTATTTTTTTATAATATTAGTACTAATTTCTATATTTATATGAAGACACCAGAATTTTTTCCAGGGAATGAATTACAAGGTCCATTAAAAAATGTTCAAGAATTACTACAGCAACAAATACAAGTTGATCAACAACTTACAGAAACTGATCCAGCGTATCGCAGAATTAAATCAGAAATGGAAACAATTCAAATGCAACTAGAACAAGTTACGCAATGCATTGCACTTTTGGAAGCACATAAAAAATTTCTTGAAGGAAGAAGAAGTAAGAAAAAATAAAGGAATAATATGCATAAAACATTTGCGCAAAAGGTATATCAAGTTGTACACGATATACCAAGAGAAAAAGTTTTGACCTACAAAGAAGTGGCACAACACGCAGGAAGTCCTCGCGCTTATAGAGCTGTGGGTAATTTAATGAATAAAAACTACGACAATACTGTGCCATGTCACAGGGTGATTAGGAGTGATGGAAAGATAGGCGGTTTTCGCGAGGGTACTACAAAAAAAGTTGCCTTACTTAAAAAAGAGGGCGCAATATAAAAGTCCACAGCAATGCGGACTTTTATTAAGTAGGTATTATTCTTATCACTCCGCTTACTTGGCTTCTAGGTTCTTGGTTAGAGTATTGTTTCCATTGTCCATACGGACCGTCAGAAGTTAGAAGTTCTTTTATCGTAATACCACGCGCAAGATCATGACCGCAGCTCAAACCATTTTCAGTTCTGATTTTGTCACAAAAAAAGTAAGGATCCCATCGAATATTTCCACTCCGCACTGTAATAGAAACATCAGTATCGCTTGAAAGTTCCTGTGGTAGATCTTGACCGACTAACATACTCCCCCCTAAGACACAAGCTGTGTATAGCGTAACATATTTTAATTATTTAATCAAGTTTTTATGGATAAATACATTTGGACTTCACATGCTCAATACAAGATGCGCTATTATAGAATGTCAGAAAGTCTGGTAAAAAGAGTGGTTCGTTACCCCACAAGGGTAGAGGAGGGGGTGATAGAAAACGCAGTTGCATGCATGAGACCTGCGCATTTAAATAGTACTTCGACCCGTTCGGTACCAGTAGGCGTTTTGACTGTGGGCTCCCAGCCTTCTCCGCCAGCTGGCGGATTCGGCGGGCAGGCGAAACAGGCCAAGCCTAAAAGATATTCTGAACTGTGGGTAATGTATTTGTTGACTTCGTCGACGGGTAACAAAAAACAAACAGAAAGTAATAAACAAAAGCAAGTAAAGATTATCACTGCATGGAGATATCCTGGACTTAGTCCAAAACGCAATCCAGTACCAGCAAACATACTAGAGGAGGCCAAGAGAATAATTAGTATATAATTCTCAAGGTTAATTTATTTCTAAAATAATATATTCTTTAACTCCAGAAGGGAGTTTTATTTTTATTTTTTCTTTTATTTCATGTCCCATAAAAGCGTTGCCGATGGGGGAGTCGTAGGAAATTTTGCCACTACTGGGGTCGGAATTTTGGGCTGAAACAATAGTAAAGCCTTGTTCCTTTCCGTCGGAATTTTTTACTTTTAGAATTGAACCGACCTGCACCTTTCCACTGTTAGTTTTTTCAACTATTATCGCTTGTTTAATAATTATCGCTAGTTCTCTTATACGCATTTCTAATCTAGCCTGACGATCTTTTGCCTGATGGTAGGCATCGTTTTCGCCCAAATCTCCTTGTTCTATAGCTTCCTTTAAAAGTTTTGCAACAACGGCTCTCTCGTCTTTTTCAAGTTTTTCAAGTTCTTTCTTTAGCTCGTCGTATTCTTTTTTTGTAAGTTTAATTTTATCCATATAGGGATCAGGATTTAAGCTAGAGTTAATTTAGCGGAATCAATTTTATAAAAAATAGTACAATTTATTCCACGCTGCCACTTCGTTCCCGCCTGCCTACGGTAGGCAGGCTTACGACGGAATAAATTGTACTATTTTTTATAAAATTGACCCGTCCTAGAGAGAAACTAAATTCTGGTTTGAATCCCGCTCCTTAAATACTAGCACATTCTCAAGGAAGTTAAAACTTGATTTACTATTCTGCGGGCTTGACTAGCATGGTATAATAAGAAAGTATAATTATTAACATTTTAATTATGACTAACGTATTAATCTATTCAACGTCAACGTGTCATTATTGTCATATGGCTAAGGAGTTTTTTAAAGAAAATCACATAGAATATAGCGAAAAAGATGTTGGTACGGATATGGATGCAAGGCGCGAAATGATAGAAAAAACAGGTAGTTTAGGGGTACCCGTTATTCAAATTGGGGAGGAGACTATTTTAGGATTTGACAAAAAATGGTTACAGGAAAAACTAGGAATTAAGTAAGCTCGCGCTATGCGCTCGCAGTAACCAGTAACTAGTAACAAGTAAAAATTTTAACGCGTTAGAACAAAAAACATTTCGCCGTAGACGGAATAAAGATTATTAGTTACTTATTACTTTTTATGAGCTTAACAAAATAAAAGTTATGAAATTTTTAGGTAAGGTTATTGATGCAGGAAATGTATACGCGCATTGTGATTTAATGTGCGGGGTTTACGATCCTGCTCAGGCACGGATTGAAGCGCAATCTGTTTATAATGCGGTAAAACTATATCAGACAGCACTCAATGACGAGGCGTTTAAACAGCGCACAATTCTTATAAAGGAAGAACGAGCACAAATAGTTAAGCACCATTTGTGGGTTTTGTGGACGGATTATTTTAAAGAGGAGCATGCGAAAAAATTTAAAAACCTGCATGATTTATTTTGGCAAGCTACAAAAGCCGCTGGGGATATAAAAAAATCCGTAGAGCTGGCGGATGCGCAGAAATTAATTGATTTGATAGACGAAATTGGTTATATTTTTGAACAAACTAAAGAAGGATATAATTACAGCGCAGTGAAAAAGAATTTAGAAATTCAAACTAAATAAAAATAAGTTTACTTAATATGGAATAAATGGCGTGGAAATTATCTCCCATTTTTAGATATACAGTAGTAGGAAACAGTATGGAGCCAACTTTTTTTGAGGATGACAAAGTCCTTGTAAACAGGTTGGCTTATTTGTTTAAAAAACCAAAAGTAGGGGACATTGTTGTCGTGAAGCATTCTGGATATACAGACAGGAGCATAATTAAAAGAGTAAAAAACGTAAAAGGTTCTAAGTTTTTTTTGGTGGGAGATAATATAAGCAATAGCACCGACAGCAGACATTTCGGAGAGATAAGCGAGGAGTATGTTGTAGGAAAAGTAGTAATATAGTTTTTATTCTATGATATTTAGAGTTGTTTTTTAAATTTTGTATGGTATACTGCTTCCAGCACTAAATACGAGGACGAACCATGCGCAGATTAGCGGTAGTTCTGGTGGTAATGGCTATAGTTGCAACAGCTTGTTTCAGCGAAGCCGAAACGACCACAACCACTACACAATCGTTTCATAGCTTGCTTGAATTTCCTGATACACTTACGATTCATTATGCCGATGGAGTAACTCCGCATGAAAAAGAAATAATAGAATTTGCTTTAGATAGCGTAGATAAATACATATTTCAAGCGAGTGGTATTGAAATGGTGGGCGAGATGTACATAACTGTAAGTTGGTTGGATTATAAGGATAAGGCGCAACAAATACTTGGCCAAGACGAAGAAACTGCAGAAAGAATGGGTATGAGTTCAAAGGGCGTTACTGTAACAAAAAGAGGTATAGTTATTATCAACTTGGAGCTTATAAGAGCACTACACGCTAACGATGACCCACGACAAAAAGAGCTTTCTTTTGACTATGACTTATTCTATGTTATAGCACATGAGTGGTATCACGCTGCGCAGGGCGCTCTATCGTTTGGATGGGACGGTTTGGCTAATTTGCCATCTTGGTTTACCGAATCTACAGCTAACATGGCAGCTGAATACACAATGAATGCCGCAACTTGTATGGATCTAGGCGAGTTATCAAAAGCGGGACAGCTCAAAGCGAAAGATTGTACTGACCAAGAAATTATGGAAAAAACCTATAACAGCTTGGCGTATAGATACATGACTTCTTCAGATGAAAGCTACCGTATGTTACGAGCTTTATTCCTCTACTTGGTTCCCAAATATGGAGTTCTGCCGGTAAACGATTTTTATAAGATGCTGGGGGATTATGCAGCCCGCCTACATTTAAGCGGGGGTAGTAGCACTCAACAGAAGTCTTTTCAAGTTTTTGTAAACTCTGTGTGGCAAAAAACACTATTAAGCGCGTATGGTGTACAAGATCAAGCTGAGTTGTTCAGGGTCGCTAGTAGTTTTGTTGACGAACAGAGCCAGTCGATAGAAGGCAGAGCTATAATCGTTTTAGAACATACACAATAAAAAAATACATCCCCGAGTAAAGTCGGGGATTTTTACTTGTTTTTTACTTTTTTTGCGCTAGAATGTACATTATATGGACAACACAGTACAAATACAGGGTTTGCCTGTATTTTATCGTGATAAGGGGCAAGGAGCGCCTATTTTAATATTACATGGATGGGACTCAAAGTCTGACACCTGGGTAAAGGTACAAGGAAACTTAGTAAATGCGGGTTTTAGAGTTATTATCCCGGACTTACCAGGTTTTGGACAGACACCCCAGCCTCCGCGTGTTTGGAGCTTAAAGGATTATTGTGAATTTATACACGAGTTTACTCATAAATTGAATGTCAGTAAATTTACACTTGCAGGACATTCTTTTGGTGGTAGGATTTCCCTTGCTTATTGTGTCCGCTACCCAGAGGACTTAGATAAGCTCGTTTTGATTGCGACAGCTGGAATTAAGCGATATAAACAGTGGAAAGTAAAAATATTTTTATTTCTAGCAAAAATAGGTAATGTTATTTTTTCGGTTCCAATTTTAAAATATTTTAAATCAATGACAAGAAAAGTTGCCTATAAACTTACAGGAGGACATGACTACGAGAAAGCAAGTCCTAGAATGCGGGGCATAATGAAAAACATTTTGAATGAAGATTTGCGCGCTTTTTTGCCTCAAATTACAATACCCACGCTTATTCTGTGGGGGAATAAAGACAAAATGACTCCAGTTAAGGACGCTAGAATTTTAAACACAGAGGTAAAAAATAGTCACTTGTATATTTTCCCCAATCAACCTCACGCCCTACAGTTAACAATGCCGGAAGAACTAGCCAGTCGTATGGCGGACTTTTTAAAAATTGAAACCTAAAAACTACTACACATGTCTATTTTAATTCCAATAATTTTTACACTCTGGGCTACAACCACATTAAAAAATGTATTATTTTGGACATACATATGGCAAGTAAAAGAGTACCGCTTGGACAGAATGAGGGTTCACTTTGAAATGCCAACTAGCGGAAGGTTGGTACTTAATAAACGCAATCTGGGGTTATCTATATTTTTACTATTTAGTTTTTTGCCATTCAACTTCACAACAGTACTAACTGCGGTTTTAATGCTCGTTTTATACGGATTTTTCAGTATACGAGTAGTGCAAGAGTTTCAAAACACAGCTCTAAAATTACCTCGTTTTACACTGCGAGGCAGTTTAATTGTCTCGCTGACGGCTGTAATATATATACTTTTAAGCACGGTCGTGTTTTTGTACTTCAATAAATTCATTCTAAACTGGTTTTTACTGGCAGATATTCTAACGCCTCTATTTGTTGCAGGTTCCATTTTATCTACCCATCCCTTAGCGCTTTGGTCTAAAAATAGGATTATAGCAAAAGCCACGAAGCGCAGAGAAAAATTTAGAAATCTTTTGGTTATTGGCGTAACAGGCAGTTACGGTAAAAGCAGTGTTAAAGAGTTAATTGCTGCTATGTTAAAAGATAATTTTCAGGTTGTAAAAACCCCTGCAAATATCAATACGGACATAGGAATCGCTCGTATACTGTTAAATAATGTAACCGACAAACACAACGTATTTGTAGTTGAAATGGGAGCCTATAGAAAGGGGGAGATAAAAAAAGCTGCACAAATAGTAAAACCCCAAATTGGAATTTTAACTGGAATTAACCCTCAACACATTTCTTTATTTGGCAGTTTGCAAAATATACAAAAAGCTAAGTACGAACTTATTGAAGCACTGCCAGATAAAGGTCTTGCGGTATTTAACGGAGATAACGAAAATGTTTTGTCTTTATTTCGTCAGTGTAAAAAACCCAAACGATTATATACAACCGCTGGTACATTAGAAAAAATTTACCAAACCATTACTGTTAATTCGCTAAAAAATACACCTCGCGGGCTAGAGATTACTATAGCGGAAAAGGAAGAAGGAGAGGTTGTATTAAAATCTTCTCTTTTGGGTTTACATAACGCAACAAATATCATCGGTGCGGCAACGGTTGCTCGTGAATTAAATATCAAATATAGCGACATTAAAAAAGCTCTACTTAAAGTTAAAGCACCACCGCACACTTTACGTATTAGAAAAGGAATAAAAGATTCGACTGTAATTGATGATGCATATGCGGCAAACGAAGACGGCGTTTTAGCCGCGCTGGAGGTACTGAATAATATGAAAGAAGGATATGGTAAAAAAATATGTATTATGCAACCCCTCATAGAACTGGGTGATAACGCCGAAAGAGTGCATAAAAGAATCGCATCTCGCGCGGCCGAGGTTTGCGATTATTTAATAATGACATCCCGAGATTATTTTTCTATTGTATTTAAAGAAGCTTTGGATAATGGAATGGATAAAGAAAAAATATTTTGTCTGCCAAAATCACAAGAAGCCCTTCGTAAAGCTCAAGAGATAATAGAAAAAGGTGATATTGTATTAATAGAAAATAGAGTGCCAGATGTAGTATTGAATGGAGTCATACTTCATTCAGCTGACAAGTAACTAAAAACACATGGTTCATATATCTCTTTCACCAAATTTAGAAAAAGATGACCTTTTAACTGCTTTGAGTAGATTATTTTTTGTTTGGGAATGGAAGGGGAGTAAATATCTAAACAAACTAAAAAAAATGTTTGCAGATTATTTTGCAAACGATAGTATATATTTTTTTAATAGTGGCAGAAGCGCTCTTTTTGTTTTTTTAAAATCTCTACATCTTAAAATAGGGGATGAAGTAATAATGCAATCTTTTACTTGCAACGCAGTTGTAAACCCAATCTTGTGGGCTGGCGGTAAGCCAATGTATACAGATATAGATGAAACTTTTAATTTAGACATACAATCTTTAGAAAAAAATATAACACAAAATACAAAGGCGATAATCGTACAAAACACATTTGGCATTCCGGCGCGCATAGATAAAATTTTGGAAATCGCAAAAAAACATAGCATTTTAGTAATTGAAGATTGCGCGCATGCTCTAGGAGCTACATACAAAAAACAAAAAGTTGGCACGTTTGGAGATGTTGCTTTTTTCAGTTTTGGCCGCGATAAGGTTATATCTTCGGTTTATGGCGGAGCGCTTATGATAAATAATGACCTTTTGAAAAAAAACTTTGAAAACGAATATAAAAATATTCAACGGCCCTCTGTTTTTTGGACACTTCAACAGTTGTTACATCCTTTAATCACGTATGTTGCTTTGGGCATGTATAATTTTGGAGGCAAATATGTATTGTTCGGCGCACAAAAAATACATTTATTATCCAAGGCGGTAAGTAAAATAGAAAATTTTGGTAAAAAACCGCAGTACCTTCCATGTTTTTTGCCCGACTCATTAGCCGCATTGGCATTGAACCAATTTAAAAAACTAGATAATTTAAATCTACACAGACGCAACTTGGCGCGTATTTATGAAAAAAATTTTAAAGATAGAGACGATGTTTTATATATTGAGCATTACGACGAGGGTACTATATGGTTGCGTTATCCAATAATGCATAGCGATGCAGACAAGATAAAAAAAGAGGCAGAATTGCGGGGTATGATTTTAGGAGATTGGTATAGAGAGGTTATAGCGCCAGACGGTACAAATATGGAAACTATGAATTATCAACTAGGCAAAAATAAAACGGCAGAATATGTGGCTTCAAAAGTGCTTAATTTGCCGACAAACATCAGAACTAGCCAAATGGAAGCGCAAGAAGTTGCTAGTCTTGTAAAAGCGTATAACTGGAAACAGCAATTTAAAAAATAAAAATCCCCGTGGTTTACGAGGATTTTGCAAGAAGAGTACAATTACCGTAAATTTTTACTATTTCCGATATCCCTCCCAATCATGTATGCCAAACCAAGAACAACAACTACTGCAAAACTAATTATCGAGTAAGTGACCCAAAGTACCAATAATGCGCAAAATAAACCCAAACCAATCAGAACTAAAAGCCCCAAACCTAAGTCTTTAAGCGCAGTAAGCATTGTGCCTTTTCCTGGCTAGACGGCCGATCTAAAACCACATTAGCATACTATATATTTTATGTCAAGTACATCTCTAAAAATCTACGAAATAAGAGAAAAACAAGTTTGGGAAAACTTTGTAACCTCGCAAGAGGAACATTCTTTTTTGCATTCTTGGGCATGGGGAGAGTTTAATAAAAGCATGGGGGATAAAATATGGCGTCTTGGGGTTTATGAAAGTGGTGAATTAATTGCTGTAGCGTTACTTATTAAAGTTCATGCAAGGCGCGGAGATTTTTTATTTGTACCACACGGACCGATCATAGAAAACCAAAAGTATAATTTAAAATTTAAAATTTTAGAAATTTTGACTAAAGAATTTAGAAAAGCGGCTAAAGAAGAAAAAACTAGTTTTGTTAGAGTAAGTCCGTTATTTAAAAATACTGAAGAAAACGCAGAAGTATTTAGAAAATTACAGTACAGACCAGCGCCTATATATATGCACGCTGAAGTTACCTGGACATTGTCCTTGAAGAAATCTGAAAATGAACTGCTGTATGGCATGCGTAAAAATACGCGAAATTTGGTAAGGCGTGCAGAAAAAGAAGAGGTTAAAATAGAGTTTGGCACCAGCCCCGATGCGCTCGATGAATTTATGAAATTATATAAACAAACCTCTCACAAGCACTCTTTTATTCCATTTTCTAAGCGTTACATAGAAAATGAAATAAAAGCATTCGATCAAGAAAAAAAATGCAGTATAAAAATTTATCTTGCCAAATATAGCGGACAATGCATATCGGGTGCTATAATTGTGTTTTACGGAAATAGCGCCTTTTACCACCATGGAGCAAGCGGAAGCGGTTTTTCAAAGATTCCGGCATCGTACTTATTGCAGTGGGAAGCTATGAAAGATGCAAAAAAAGAAAATAAAGAGTTTTATAACTTTTGGGGCATAGCAAAAAATGAAGAAGATAAAAAACATCCATGGTATGGACTTAGCTTATTTAAAAAGGGGTTTGGCGGAGAACGAAAAGATTATTTGCATGCGCAGGATTTAGTTATATCGCCATTGTATTGGTTAAGTTATGCTGTAGATAAAGCAAGACTATGGAAAAGGGGGGTATAAAAAAGTTAAAAGTTAAATACAAACTTAAAAAATAAAAACCAATGTGCTAAAATAGATTGATATGACGCAAAGAATACCAATTAAAGATATAGTTAATAACAAAGATAACTCGGTTACACTCGCTGGATGGGTAAATACTAGAAGAGACCACGGTAAACTCATTTTTTTAGATTTGAGAGACAGAACTGGTATAGTTCAGCTTGTGATTTCTCAAAAAAATAATCCAGAACTTTATAAATCCGCCCAAGACATTAAAGACGAATGGGTTATTGAAGTAAGTGGAATGGTAAAGGAGCGTCCTGATAATATGAAAAATCCGCAATTAGAAACAGGACTTTTTGAGATACCAGTTGCCCAATTAAAAATTCTAAGCAAGGCTGAAACTTTACCCTTTTCAGTAAATACAGACGGATATGATATCTCCGAAGACTTGCGTTTAAAATATAGATACTTGGACTTGCGCAGGCCAAGAATGGTAGAGCTTCTAAAAATAAAAGATGCCTACAAAGCGGAGATTTCATCTTTTCTTAGAAAAAAAGGGTTTATGCATATTGATACTCCAATTTTAACCAAATCTACGCCCGAAGGAGCGCGAGACTTTCTAGTGCCTTCACGCAACTACCCAAGTAAGTTTTACGCGCTACCGCAGTCACCTCAACAATATAAACAGTTGCTTATGGTGGCGGGCGTTGAAAAGTATTTTCAATTTGCAAGATGTTTCCGCGATGAAGACTTGCGTCAAGACAGATTATTGGAATTTGAACAAATAGATATAGAAATGTCTTTTGTAGATCAGGAAGATGTTTTGAAGTTAATAGAGGAACTCGTTATTTATGTGTCAGAGAATGTGCTGGGTAAAAAAATTCAAGACAAACCGTTTCCGCGTTTCAGTTACGAGGAATCTATAAAAAAATTTAAAACAGACAGGCCAGACTTAAGAAAAAATCCAGATGATTCTAGTGTTTTAGCTTATACATGGGTAACCGACTTTCCTATGTTTGAAAAGTCGCAAGACGGAACTATAAACCCCGCGCATCATCCTTTTACCGCGATTCAAGATAAAGATATACAAAAACTAGACGATAAAAAAGAAGTTTTAAACATAAAAGCAAAGCAGTACGACTTGGCCCTCAACGGTTCTGAAGTATTTGGAGGAAGTATTAGAACGCATCAATCGGATATTTTACAAAAAGTTTTTGAAGTTTTAGGACATACAAAAAATGAAATTGAAAAAAAATTTGGACACCTCTTAGAAGCTTTTTCTTATGGAGTTCCGCCCCACGGAGGAATTGCCGCCTCTGATAGGTGGCTAATGGTAATGCTGGGAGAACGCAGTATACGAGAAGTATTTGCTTTTCCAACTACAGGAACTGGGCGCGCGGCGATAATGGATGCTCCCAGTGATGTAGATAGCGAACAACTTAGGCAGTTGGGTTTAAAAATAGTTAAGGCTAGTAAAAAGAAATAATATGTTTAGAATCCATCTAAGAAAAATAAAATATAAACTTCAGGACATAAGCAGAAAACACAGAACAAAAATAAAAGTCTTAGGCCCCCTTTCTGCGTTTATATTAGTAGTAGGGGGTACTATACTACTACTAAACAATTTTGGACAAAACAATGTGCGTCATGACGCTTTAGAGGACAATGAGTTTAAATTAAGCTTAGTTTCCAGAGAGGATTTTTTAAAAAAGTATCAAAATTTGCGACTAAATACCTTGCCCCAAGGTGATACGCTAAGCTCGTCCATAAGCGGATTCATAAAAAATAATACTGTAGATGCTCTTTTGCCTGCGCGAAACTGGCAGGTGCAGTTTGAAGATGTTGAAGCAACTAGCGCATTAGCAATTTATATGCCCGAAAAAAGAATTTTGTATGGAAGAAACATATTTGAAACACGGCCTATCGCAAGTTTAACAAAACTAATGAGCGCGCTTGTAATAATGGATGAATTTAACCTGGATGATGTAATTACAATAACCAATGAAGCAATACTGGAAGAGGGGGATTCCGCGAATTTAGTTGCAGGAGAACAATTTAGCGTAAAAGAACTACTATACGCACTGCTTTTGGAAAGCAGTAACGATGCAGCCACTGCTTTTAAAATACAACTTGAAAAAAACAAACCTCAAACAAGTTTTGTTGCCTTAATGAATCTTCGCGCGAAAAATATGGGGCTTCAAAATACTTTGTTTGTAGAACCGTCCGGACTTAGTGAAAAAAATGTATCAAGCGCATATGAGCTATCACAAATTTTTTATACAGCGTTTGAAAACCCAATACTCGCCCAAACCATGGCAGAAAGTAGCTACACAACAAAATCTTTAAATAAGGACATTACTCATTTTTGGGTTAATTTAAATAGTTTACTGGGCGCTTACGAAGGCTTGCTAGCTGGTAAAACCGGTTTTACCAATGAAGCAGGACCTTCAATGGCCGGAATCGTTGCCTCACCCATAAAAGACACACATGTTGTTTCTGTAGTGCTTGATGCCCAGGATAGAATAGAAGCAACCCGTCAACTTTTTGACTGGGTAAAAAAAGCATACATTTGGGAGGAGTAAATAAATATAACAAGTATTTATAATGGAAACATTAGAACTAGTTAGAATAATCATTTTAGGAGCTACTGCGTTTGGTGTGGCATTTTTTTTAACACCTCTTGCAACCCATTTTTTATATAAATATAAATTTTCAAAACAAATAAAATCAGAAAAGGTTGCGCCAGTGTTTAATAAATATCATAAACATAAAGTTGGCACACCTACAATGGGCGGCGTACTTATATGGGGAACTGTTTTATTGTTGTTAGTATTTTTTTACTTAGTTCATCTAATATTTCCAAACTCTGATTTAGCAAGTTTAAATTTTTTAGATAGAGGTGAAACCTATTTGCCAATTGCTGCTTTAATAATCGCCGCCCTATTTGGATTAGCAGATGATATTTTAGGAGTATTACATATCGGTCCTCGGGGTGGGGGATTGCGAATGTCCCATCGCATACTTTTGTATACTGTTGTAGGTGCGCTTGGGGCACTCTGGTTTTTTTTCAAATTAGATTTGACAACTCTCAACGTGCCTTTCTGGGGTGAGTTTAATATCGGCATATGGTACATACCATATTTTATATTTATTATCGTTGCTACGGCTTTTTCCACTAACGAGACTGACGGTTTAGATGGATTAAGTAGTGGGATACTTATGGTTGCTTTTGCCAGTCTTGGTATTTTTGCATTTTTACAAGGCCATTATCATCTTACGAGCTTTATTGCGATAATATTGGGCGCTTTACTTGCATTTTTGTGGTTTAACATTCCACCCGCCCGTTTTTATATGGGCGACACGGGGTCAATGAGTTTAGGAGTAACATTAGGGGTTATAGCTATGCTTACGAGTGCGTCTTTATTGCTTCCATTTATTGGATTTGTATTGGTTATGGAATCTTCATCCGTAGTAATTCAAACAATTTCAAAAAAATTTTTTAAAAAGAAAATTTTTCATTCAACTCCAATTCATCATCATTTCGAAGCTCTTGGATGGCCAGAAAGCAAAATTGTAATGAGATTTTGGATAGTAGCTGTTGTTATGGCCGGATTTGGAATTGTTATTGGAATAGTAGGATAAATTTAATAAAAATATAAAACTTTTTATATGCGGCCAATAATACTTTTGGATTCCGGGGTTGGTGGTTTTTCTGTATATAAACCAGCAAAAGAGCTTCTTCCAAACGAAGATTTTATTTATATTGCGGATAAAAAATATTTTCCTTATGGTGACCAGCCTGCAAAAATTGTGCAGGAAAGAGTGTTTTCTATAGCCCAGTGGGCTATAGAAAACAAAGCAAAGATGTTTGTTTTAGCTTGCAATACAGCTACAGTTACCGCAGTCAAAAAATTACGCAAAAAATACTCCAGCATACCAGTCATTGGAATGGTCCCTGTTATAAAAACTTGTGTGGAACAAACAAAAAATGGAAAGATTGGTGTTATTTGTACACCGCGAACTGCTCGCAGCGCCTACCAAAAGGAATTAATTACCCGCTTTGCAAACGATAAAAACGTTTATATTAGAAGCTGTCCAGGACTTGTAGAATCAATTGAAAGCATAAAAGGACATGCGGTTGATAATTTATCTGAACTGCAAAAAGCTCTTTTGTATTTAAAAAATAAAAATATAGATACTTTAGCGCTTGGGTGTTCTCATTTTCCACTTGTTAAAGATAACATCCAAAACTTAGCAGGAGAAAATGTTTTAATTTTGGATTCGGGGGGGGCTGTATCTAGGCACATAAAAAGAGTCCTAAAAAATAACAAGGATTTGTATAAAAGCAACCACAAAGGAAGAACACAATTTTACACAACCGCAAAACCGAGTGAATTTGATATAATGATAAAAAGGTATCTGAATCTTAAATCACGCTCTAAACTACTTAGAGTTTAATAAAACATGTTAATAAAAAATGGAACAATAATTGATGGATCGGGTAGCAAACGATTTGCTGCAGATATTCGAATAGAAAATAAAAAAATAAAAGAAACCGGCAGGTTAAATAACAAGGGCAATGAGGATGTTTTAGATGCAAAAGGATTATATATAACTCCCGGATTCGTTGATGTTTTGAATCACTCTGATGCTTATGCTACGTTATTTAGCAATCCCGAACAGGAAAGCTTACTACAACAAGGAGTTACTACTATTTTGATGGGTAATTGCGGAGCTTCTTTGGCGCCTCTTGTTGATGGAGTTTTTGTAAACTCTGTACAAAAATGGGGGAGGGTATCAAAAATAAATGTGAACTGGCTAAGCGTTGCTGAATATCTGGAGGAACTAAAAAAGCATAGTTTTGGCGTAAATGTAGCAACCCTTATTGGCCATTCTACAATTAGAAGAGCACTAAGTGGAGATGAAACTCGCAATTTAAATAATTTTGAACAAAAACAGCTAGAATATATGGTAGAAACAGGAATGCGGGAGGGAGCTTTTGGCGTATCAAGCGGACTTGCCTATAGTCACGGAGCAAGCGCAACCGCAAAAGAACTGCGAGCAATTATGGGTATAGTTAAAAGCTATAACGGATTACATTCTATTCATATAAGAAATGATGCGGATAAATTTACCGAATCTGTTAAGGAGGCGCTAAGCCTTGCAAAAGAAACAGGTGTTAATACAGAACTTTCACATTTTAAAGTGGTGGAAAAAAAATTCTGGGAAAATTTTAAGGGGGCTTTGTCATTGATAGAAAAACTTAAAAACATTAACTTCGATATTTACCCATACAATTTTACAGCGAGTGTCCTTTATTCATTTTTGCCCGCATGGGCAATAAAAAACGGCAATACTAGTCTTTTACCAGCGATAAAAGATAAAGTAAAAAAAGCTGAACTAGTAGAGGATATGAAAAAAGATCCCTATTCTTATGGGGAAATGACTGTTGCGATGGGCTCTATAGCTAATACATATTTTGGTAGAAAAATAGCAGACATTGCCAAAAATCAAGAAAAAGAAGTAGAGGAAGTGGTTTTAGATCTTATTTTAGCTTCCCACAACAGATTAATTGTGTTTAGCCCAAGCATAGACGAATCTAATATAGAGCTTGCAATAAAAAATCCGAAAAGTTTTGTGAGTTCTGACGGTGTTGGTTATAAAGAAGAAAATAGAATTGAAGCTGGGTTTGCTCATCCAAGATATTTTGGGGCTTTTCCTAAATTTTTGAATGAATATGTATACAATAAAAAATTAATAAGTTGGGAGGAAGCAATAAATAAAATTACCTTAGGACCCGCGCAAAAAATTGGTTTAAAGGATAGAGGAAAAATAGAAAAAGGTTATTTTGCAGATTTAGTTATATTTAATCCTAAAAAATTACAAAGTAATTCAGATTTAAACAACCCTTATCAATATCCATCCGGCATACATTGGGTTTTGGTAAATGGTCAAGTAGCTATAAAGGATAAAAAATTAAAATCAAAAGCCGGAACTGTATTAATTAGAAAATAATGAGCTCTAAAAGCAAAACTCGCTATTTAAATACCTGGCGAGGTAAAACAATAACCCTCATGGGATTTGGTTTATTTGGTGGCGGCACAGAAGACGCCATTTTTTTTATTAAAAACGGTGTTAAAAAATTAATTATTACAGATTTAAAGACGAAAAAAGAATTAGAATCTTCAGTTCGAAAGGTAAACCAATTTTTATCCACCATAGAGCAATCCGATCGCCCAATGGTGGAATGGGTGCTAGGAAAACACAGAGAAAAAGATTTCATAAACACTGATTTAATTATAAAAAATCCCGGAATACCAAATAACTCCATATATCTACAAATTGCAAAAGGTCACAATGTAAATGTCGATACATCTATTGGAATATTTTTTAAACTTATGAATCCCAAGAAATTGATTGGTATAACGGGAACAAAGGGTAAAAGCACTGTTTCAAGTTTAATATACGAAATTATAAAAAATAAATATTCTAATAGCTACATAACGGGAACGCCAGGGACTTCACCGTTAAGTTTTGTAGATAAAAAAGGTTGGGGGGTTTTAGAATTATCAAGCTGGCGGTTGGAAGGGGTAGATCGCTATAAAAAAAGTCCACATATCGCAGTAATTACGAATATAGAACAGGATCACCTCAATATGCATAAGTCTTTTGAAGAGTACAAAAAGGCAAAGAAAATAATATTTAAGTATCAAAATAAAGATGACTATTTAATACTAAACAAAAAATTAAAAACTTTGGCAAAGAGGACTTTTTCAAAAGTACATTATTTTTCTGGGACACGGGGCTCTGATACTCCCGCAATAGGAGAAGTCTACGCTGAAAATGTAAATGCTGTACTACAGGTGGCCAAAGTTTTAAATATTAATAAAAGAGAAGCTATTAACATAATAAAAAAGTTTAAGGGGTTGCATGACAGAATGGAGTTGGTAAGTACAATTAATAAAACTAAAATTTATAATGATACAACAGCAACAAATCCGTTTGCGACATTACGCGCTTTAGATAGATTTAAAAACAAAAAAGTTGGTTTGATTATTGGTGGAGAAGATAAAAATTTAGATTATACTAAGTTGTCAAATGCACTTAAAAAACTTCATTTTGTAACTTTGTTGCCTGGCTCTGCAAGTGATAAAATATATAATACATATAACTTGAAACTTACCGCGTCCGTCCGAAGTTCGCTAACTGGCGGACGAAGGAGGAAAACTTACAACAAAAAACTAACCCAAGTCAAGACTCTTCATCAAGCGCTAGCAAAAAGCATTGACTCGAATCCGGAGGTAATTTTATTTTCACCTGCGGCGGCTAGTTTCAATATGTTTAAAAACGAGTTTGATAGGGGTCAAAAGTTTAAAGAAACAGTTTTTGAATATAAAAATTCTTTGTAAAATGCCTAAGAAAAAAACACAAATTCCAGATAAAATTTTGCTTTGGACTGTCGTGGCCTTAATTATTATTGGGCTTATTGTATTAATTTCTGCCTCAATTTCTGAAAGTAAAAAAAACTTTAATAATATATATAGTTATTTTTTACACCAGATAATCTATGGGCTTGGCGCTGGAGGAATACTAGGTTATATCATGTATCGTTTTCCGTACAAAAATTTAAAAAAACTAGCGTTGCCGTCATTTTTAATTTCCCTTTTACTAATGCTATTAGTATTTGTACCTGGAATTTCTATAACGACCCGCGGAGCACATCGATGGCTCAATCTCGGTTTTATAACAGTTCAACCTTCTGAATTTATAAAACTTACTTTTATTATATACCTTTCTGCATGGCTATCCACGCACATAAAAGAGGTGGGCAAAAAATCTAGTTTAATACCTTTTTCAGCTCTACTAGGTATTTTAACCTTGCTTTTGATATTACAACCAGATCTAAGCACATTGGGTATTATAGTAGCTACTGCGGTTTCTATGTATTTTGTGGCAGGAGCTAGGTTTAAATACTTGGCCATAATGGGCCTTGCAACCGCAAGTGCATTATTTTTATTCATTAAAACTTCGCCATATCGCTTAAACAGGGTTCTGACATTGCTTAATCCATCTAGCGACCCCTTGGGGGTGGGCTACCAAATAAATCAAATTCTAATCGCCGTCGGATCTGGTCGGTGGTTTGGAACAGGTTTATTGCAGGGAGAACACAAAAAGTTTCTTCCTCTTGCTATGAATGACTCAATATACGCAGTTTGGGCAGAAGAAACAGGATTTATCGGTTCTATTATTTTGATAGTATTATTTTTACTACTAGCAGGCCGCGGTTTTAAAATAGCTACATTAATTAAAGATAATTTTGGAAAATTTATAATGACAGGAATTGTAGTTTGGTTTTTCTTTCAAGCATCTATAAACGTTGCCGCAATTACGGGCATTTTCCCGCTAACCGGTGTTACGGTTCCCTTTATCAGTTATGGGAGTAGCTCCATGGTTATTACATTAATGGCAACAGGGCTGATGTTGCAACTGTCAAAAAATGTCTAGAAAAAAAATAAAAATAGCGTTAACCGGAGGAGGCACTGGGGGACATACTATTCCTTTAATTGCTGTTGTAAGGGAACTTAGTAGGCGAAGGCAGGTTGAAGCTTTGAATTTAAACTTTACCTATATAGGTCCGAGGCAAGGTTCACAACAAATTAAATTAGAAAAAAATATCCAAATAAAACTAATAGTAACAGGTAAATTTAGAAGGTATATAACATTTTCTAGTATTCTTTTTAACTTTATAGATCTTTTTAAAATACTAATCGGATTTCTTCAAACATTTTTTTACTTAATTTTTGATAGACCAAGTGTGATATTTTCTAAGGGTGGGTATGGTAGTTTTCCCACAGTAGTAACAGCTTGGATATTAAAAGTACCAGTGATTTTACACGAATCTGATAGTATCTTGGGAGCAACAAATAAAATCTTATCTAGATTTGCAAAAAAAATTGTTTTATCGTTTTCAACAACTACTAGTTACTTACCAAAAGAAAAACTTATTGTTCTGGGAAATCCCATTAGAACAGAGCTATTTGGAGGAAACCTGCAAGAAGCAAAAAAAGAGTTTGCCATACAAAGTGATAAACCTGTTTTACTAGTTACGGGAGGTAGCCAGGGCGCGCGTCAAATTAATGATCTAGTGTTAAAAAATTTAAAAACTTTAGCACAAAATTATGAGATAATACATCAAGCGGGAGAAAAAAACTATTCATCCATTCAAAAAACAGTGTCCGATTCAATAGATAGCTACCATGTTTACGCTTTTTTAAACGAAAACCAAATGAAACTTGCCTATGCAATTTCCCAACTTATCGTAGCTCGTGCTGGAGCTGGGATATTTGAAAAAGCTGCTTTGGGAAAACCGAGCATACTAATTCCACTTCCAACATCTGCAGCTGGGCATCAATTAAAAAATGCGCAAATTTACGAAGAAGCAGGGGCATGTATAGTTTTAGATCCATTTTCTGTAACACCAAACCAACTTTTAAATACTATTAACCAACTAATGGCCAATAAACAAAGATTGCAAACTATGAGCGAGGCAGCGTTACGATTTTCTAAACCAAACGCAGCGCGAGATATAGCAAAACTTATTTTAAAAACCGTAGATGACAAACAAAAATAAAAAAGTGGTTGTTCGCATAGCGCCATCACCGACTGGCGCTCTTCATGTAGGAACCGCAAGGACTGCACTTTTCAATTATTTATTTGCAAAACACTATAGGGGTAAATTTATACTTAGAATAGAAGATACTGACAAAGAACGCAGTGATAAAAAGTGGGAAAAGGATATTTTAGACGGATTGCGTTGGCTTGGTATAGATTGGGACGGAAAAATTCATCATCAAAGTAAAAGAATAAAAATTTATAAAAAATATCTCGATAAAATGCTCAAAGAAAAAAAAGCGTTTTATTGTTGGCACACAAAAGAAGAACTAGATAAAGAACGCGGTGAACAAACAAAACAAAAACAAGCCCCAAGACATATTTGTAGCTATAGAAATAAAGATGCAACTAAAAAAAATTTAAAAGATGCTATTATTCGTTTTAAAAACGATACTAAGGATACTTTAAAATTTAACGATCTAATACGCGACGAGATTAAATTTGAATCAGAAAATTTTGGCGACTTTTCAATTGCAAAAAGCCTAACCGAACCATTATATAACTTTGCAGTTGTAATAGATGACTACCAAATGAAAGTTACCCATATAATTAGAGGCGAAGACCATATACCCAACACTCCTCGCCAAATATTGCTACAACAAGCACTGGGTATGCCGATGCCGAAATATGCACATCTTCCGTTAATACTGGGCTCAGATAAAAGTAAACTAAGCAAGCGACATGGCGCGACTTCTGTCACAGAATATAAAAAACTTGGATATTTGCCTGATGCTCTTTTCAATTTCTTAGCTATTTTAGGCTGGCGCGGAAAAAACGACGAAAAAGAAATATTAGATCGCAAAGAAATAATACAAGAATTTCTTCTTGAAGATGTGCAAAAATCAGGAGCTATTTTTGATGTAGAAAAACTAAACTGGATGAACGGTGAATACATAAGAAAAATATCATTAAAAGAACTAACACAATTGTCTATTCCTTATCTCACTGAAGCTGGTTACTTAGACGGAATCAAAAGAAATACTCTACAAAAAATACAAAAAATCATAGCGCTAGAACAAACAAGAATGAAAAAGTTATTAGACATTGTAGATACAGCCGATTTCTTTTTTAAACAAAACGACTACGACATAACCAAACTATTATGGAAGGACATGAGGAAATTGGAATTGCAAAACATTCTTTTTAGTCTGGATGATATAATAAAAAATATAGATCTAAAAAGTTCTTGGGATAAAGAAAATTTAGAAAAAATTATCATGCCAGAAGCTGAAAAACTTGGTGACAGAGGAAAAATGTTGTGGCCGTTAAGATACGCCCTTTCAGGAAAAGACAAATCTCCCGGACCTTTTGAAATAATGGAAATTATAGGTAAAGAAGCAACAATCGCAGTTATAAAAAAGGCCCAAAATAAAATTGCGAAATTACAAAAATAATTATGCGCAAAATTTTAATATTGTGTGTTGTAGTATTTTTAATTACAACCCCGTATTTAAATAGGGGAGAGGTTAACGCGCAAACAGACCAGGAAATAGAAGATATCCAAACAGAAATTGAAGAACAAGAACGCATACTGCAAGAATTACAAAAAGAACATGAAAGTCAGCAAAAAAACTTACAAGAAGTACAAGAGTATGCCGGAAGTTTAAAAGCGCAAATAAATAATTTTGCCGGCCAGGTAAATTTATTGCAAGGCAAAATAAATATTAAAACACAAGAAATTTATACCCTGCAGTTAGCGGTACAGAAGTTAGAACTTCAAATTCAACAACAAGAAGAAGAAATTCAGAATAGCAAGGTTCAAATGGCTAGTTTATTTCAAGAAATTTATAAAAACGATGAAGAAAGTGTCGTAGAGTTATTGTTTAAATACGAAAGTTTTTCTACATTTTACAATCAAGTATATGCCCGCAAAACCCTTAATGATGCAATCAGTTTAAAACTAGACGAACTAAAGGTGCTGAAAGAAGAACTTGGAAAAGCCCAGGACTCTATAGGGGAAGAACAGCAAGTACTTAGACAAGAACAGCAAGGCCTACGAGGGCAAAAAATAATTTTAGACGGTCAAAAAATTAAACAGCAGGAACTATTATCTGAAACAAAAAACAGGGAGTCGGCATACCAGGAATTAATAATAAGTATACAAGAAAAAGAGCAAGCAATTGAAAGAGAGATATTTGAGCTAGAAGAACAACTTCGTCTTGCTTTAGACCCAAATAGTGTTCCTCGTTCTTTTCCGGGGTTATTTATGTGGCCAGCAGAAGGACTAATGACTCAAGAATATGGATGTCTTCATACTAAGTGGGCTAAACGCGCATATCCTGCTTGCGATGAAGGAAAAGGAGGTTTTCACAATGGCGTAGATGTCGCAGCCGCACTCGGAACACACATTGTCGCCGCCAACGACGGTAGGGTAGTGGCAATAGGTTATGCTCCTTATGCATATGGATATTGGCTCGCGATAGAACACACAAACGGTCTTGTCAGTGTGTATACACACATGTCCTCTTCCAGACCGGTTTCTATAGGATATAATATAAATAGGGGAGAGGTTGTAGGTTACATGGATAGTACAGGGTTTTCTACAGGTTCGCATACACATTTTATAGTATACGCGCCAAATACATTTGTTGTAAAACCAAGTAAGCTTTCGGGAACTTTGCCTATTGGAGCAACTGTTAATCCTTTTAATTACCTTCCATAAGAAATAGCCATAAAAATTAATAAATGTCAATATGCTTAAAATTATTCGTTTAATTGCAACAATTCTAATTTTATTAGTGCTGGTAACGATAGTAGCACCAGATAGTTTTATTGCCAAAATACCTTTTCTTTCTAGTTTAAAAATTTTTGTATATGACTTGGGTAGCAATGCCTGGGATTTTTTCACAGATTTATTTGGTAACTTCGGTGACTGGTTAGACCAACGCACGGGAAACATAATATCAGATACATTTGATAAAGCCGAGGAAACTACTCAAAATGCCGCAAAAGATACTCTAAATAATATTATCCCTAGTGAGTAGTGTTAGTATGTAAAACGATTACTTTTGTACATGGGATTTACGATAACTTTCCACAGGGTAGTGATTGAATAAGATAATAAAGTTATTGTATTATAGAGATATAGATACATTCAAATAAATGTGTACGCTGGGTAAAGCGTATTATTAAAAGGATATTATAATACGCTTTACCTATATTGTGCGAATAATACTGTACCTACTATGCAACACTCCCCTAAACCTATACTAGACCACATTCCTGACTTCTTAGATTACTGCGAAATAGAAAAGGGATTAGCATCTAAGACGCAAGAAAATTATCAAAGGTATTTAAATATATTTGTACTTTGGTTAAAGCAAACTAAAAATGAGGGTTTACTCCCCCACCAGCTTACAGCAGAGAACATATGGGATTATAGATTATTTCTTTCCCGTAAATATAAAACACAGCAGGGCGGAACTCTTAAAAAAATAACTCAAAATTATTATCTTGTAGCGCTTAGAGCATTACTAGATTACTTTACGGACCGCGATATTACTTCCCTGCCCTCTGGCAAGATAAAATTGCCG
Organism: Candidatus Spechtbacteria bacterium RIFCSPLOWO2_12_FULL_38_22; assembly: GCA_001820055.1. Lineage (GTDB taxonomy): Bacteria > Patescibacteriota > Minisyncoccia > Spechtbacterales > 2-12-FULL-38-22 > 2-12-FULL-38-22. The sequence goes on from MHOK01000009.1 coordinate 35,548, forward strand.
AAAGATGCAAAACAAAAAACTATAAAATTTCTAAACTTGGAACAAATACGTAAACTACTAGAAACTCCTGATATTAAAACTAAAAGCGGGCTTCGTGATAGAGCTATAATTGAAACGCTTTTTTCAACCGGTTTACGCATTGCAGAGCTTACTGCCCTAAACCGCAATCAAATACATTTTAAGGACAAAGATGGCCTAGAATTGACTGTTGTGGGCAAAGGAAATACCCCTAGAACTGTCTATTTTTCGCCCAGAGCCCTCCAATGGCTAAAAAGGTACTTGGATAGCCAAAATGACATGGATGAGGCCTTGTTCGTCCATTTTAGAGCTAAAAACAGTGCTGAAAGCAAGCGATTATCGGCCCGCTTCATAGAATCGGCTATAAAACGCTATTCCCAGCTTGCAGGGCTTCCCATAAGTGTCACACCACATACATTGAGGCATTCCTACGCCACCGACCTTTTAACGCAAGGCGTAGATCTCCGTACGGTGCAGGAATTTTTAGGGCATAAAAATATAACAACTACTCAAATTTATACCCACATTACAAGCAAGCGCCTAAAGGATATTCACAGAAAATTCCATGGCGGTAATAAGTTAGACAATGAAGAATAAAAATCAAAATGCAGTATCTTGGCATGAAGCCGAGGCTAAAATATATAAGGAGGATGTTTGTTTATATTCTCTTTGACACTAAGATTCGTTTCGATGTGAAGGGAACCAGTCAATCACCTTTTTTCGATGTTGGTCTATAGACCACATATTATTGCGTTTAAATAGCGCCGGATGTGTTGTTTGAAATTTCTTTAATGCTGTCGTAGTTACGCGGGGAAATCCTGTTGGAATATTTTTATTATAAGTTCGTAAAAACTCCGCAAGCGATACTTGTATTTGATTTAATTCTAAATTTTCTTGATTTCCTTGCATTATAAGTAATTGTACAATACATTAATTAAAAAATCAAGGTGTTTCCATTATTTATATAATAAAAATGTCACATGGTTTTACCACATGACATTTACCAACGCGCTTCTCCAAATCTGTTATGCCTCTCGTCTCCATTTGGATCAGGAAGTACAAGCAACGCTAACTGGGCAAATCCCCTACTCCGAGCAAGTTCAGCTGAAGATAATTTCAACTTTTCTTTATCAGGTAGGTCATAAAAATTACCTCCGCTATTCATACCATACCTGCGTGCGGCTAGCTCCACAGCTTCTAGCGGAGTAATGAACCTCGGTGTTCCTAAAAACATTGAGCACCTTCTTTCTTTTTAGAGCGTAACCTTTTCTAATATAGCACTCGGAATTAGTATGTCAACAATACACAATATTAAACTAACTTAAAACTCCTCTAGTTAGGAGGAGTTTGTGAATTACCTTGCGAGACACGGTCAAGAATTTGGACCGCAAATCCCAATTCAACCGTCAAAGGGTTTCTTGGCCATTTTTTTAGCAACTTCTCAACGATTCTTCTTTGATTTGCAATATATTTTTCTTTTCCTGTGTTAAATCTGCTGAACGCGCTTTCACCTTCTCTTGCGTAATCTTCAAGCAAATCGTTCAAGTTTGAAATTAAATCAGCAGATTTTATTAAAAATACACGCCAGTCATCACATCTGCCCAAATCATCCAACATTATTTGTTTACGCTCGTCCCATGACAAGCTCTTGTCTTTTTCTGTAACACTATGTACCAGATATGCGACCGTTGGCCCAAATCTTGTCATTAATTGTTCTTTGGTAACTTTTCTCTCGACAATACTGTCTTCTATGGTATCGTGTAAAATTCCTGCGGCAATTGTTTCTTCGTCGTCAGTTACTCGAGCTAAAATTAAACCCACAGCCAACGGATGCACAATATAGGGAATATCTTTGCCTTTTCTTCTTTGTTTGCGGTCTATTTCGTGAACCTGAATCGCAAAATTTATGGCGTCCTTAACTAAACCGCTAAAAATCATGGTCCCCTTTCCTGTTTTGTAAACTATGTTTAATATAACTTATACAACTAACTTTGTCAATATAAAAATAAAAGCGGTACAACCGCTTTTAAGGAACACTATTCGTGGGAAATGGAACTTTTGTATTTACAGTACCAAGCGGAACTACAACAGTATAACGATCTAAATATTTATCGTGGATATGCCACATTTGCAAAAAATCTTTAGTATCCTGCGATATAGTAACCCGTGGACTTGCGCCATCCTCTTCAACTATGTTTATTCTTCCTGGACTTATTGAATATCTAAACGGAAGACCATCACCATCCTTGTCAAAATAAATAATATAGTAATAATAACCATCTGTTTCAAGATTAATATCAACATAGAATGGATTTCCCTCTACTCTTTGCAATGGGTATGTTCCCGTAATTTCGAAATTAGGTTGAGGTGCTCCCATCCCAATTAAAAGATTAAGCAGTAAAGCAAGTACAAGGCTCGCAAAAGACAGTAAAAAGAAATCAGTAAGAACCTGCCCTATTTCATAGTCAATGTTTGCAGAAATTGAAAAGATCAACGCTATCACGAAAGCTAGCATGAACCAACCCATCGGCGACCTCTTTCCATTGGCCACATTTACTAAAAAGAGTATATCATATAATAATTCCTCTGTCCAGTACATTATCCCTAAGTTCGACAAGAAAGTGCAACAACACGTTTCCAGCTGATTAACGCCGATGAGTTACAAAACGTTTACTAACAATAACTAAACCAAGGATAACATAATAAAAAAAATCCTACACTAGTAGGATTTAAATAGAAAAAAGTATAATTAATGTAACTACTATGGCGTTGTGGGTCGCATGGGCTATAACAGATGTAAAATAACCTCGTTTCAAGTACACATACGCATATAATAAACCTGTAACTCCCTGTATCAACATAAACTGTGGTCCTCCGTGTAACCAACCAAAAAGTACAAAGGAGGTTAAAAATATAACAATATTTTGAACAATCTTTGTATGAGACGCAAATAATTTTATGGGGAGCGTTCGAAAAAGAAATTCTTCTATAATCGGGGCCGCCACGACAGCTGTAATAAATACCCTTACATAATTTACGTTCTTATCTCCTAAAATTCCTCCTGAAAAGTTTAAACCCAAAGCGCTTAAGATTGATACGGCTATCGATGAATAAACGACACTTAGTACTCCGAATCCAATACCAAACTTCATTCTTTCTGCGTAGCTATACTTTTCCAATTAGCACCATCTTGTAGAAACTGTACAAATTATATCACAAAAATCAAAAATCCAAACCTTTTCTGCGCATTTTCCAACTTTGAAGTTTTGGAAATAATAAACTTAGAAAATCAAATACTATAGCGAACACACACTGTTTTACGTATTCTTTCCAGGAAGTGGCGTGACTAGTTGCCCTGACACTTACTTTATTAAATGGTTTCATCAAGAACAAGCTTAGTAATTTAACCTTCAGCCACCAAGGACGCTTACAGTAAATTACAATTTCGGGTTTAAAATTTAAATCTGGAAATAGTGTAAGCAAAATCTGTTTTGAGTATCTTAGATTATCTATACTGCTCAAGGCTTGTTCTTCTCTAAATATAACCAAACTAGAGTTTCTCTTTAATAAATATTCCTCCATAACTGCCGCTTCGCTCAAATTCTTATTTTTTGGATTTGTAAATCCCCCAGAAACTAAAACAAAATCAAACTTATCCGCATCTTTTGCAACAGCGTCTAAGTGTTCTCTATAAGTATCGTCTAGTTGCGTTCCGTACCCGCACACTATTCCAACACAAAGTTTCCTGGGCACCCTCTGCTTGCTTTCTAAAAAACTAAATCAACCTTAGCACAAAGTTATCTGCGTGTCTATATTGACATAGGTGGACAAATTGTGGATTAATTGCACTTGACTTAGGTAAAAAATGATAAAATGAAAGTACGGACAAAAATAAACTATACTAATAATTTGTCTGTCAGATGCTACTCTAGATAAAACTTATCAAGTTTGTAGCATAATATGCACCATGATGTGAGAAAGAAGCCGTTTTTAACACACCAATGCAAGCGCCATTAAAATTTAATAAGCGCAGAAAAAGTAAAGTAAATAACTTTTTAATAAGGATCTTTCAGCGTCTTGAAAGATGGACCACGCTTGCAGGGTTTAAAGAATTTTTAAAGCATAGAGCAAAAACGTTACTTTACGCAGACGGCTTCAACAAAACTTTAGGAGCTATTGGAATTTATGGATTGTACTTATTGGTAACTGTTATACAATTTACAACTCTTATCATACTGGTACTCTCTATAGTCGGAAATATCGCCGGAAGCACGGCTCCAATGCTTGCGACCATTGTAAACTCGGACTTAACAGTATTAGAAAAAGTAAAAACTGTCACGGGATTCACAAAAATTATATCGGCGGATAACGACGACGAAAAGAAAGGAGAACTGAATTGTTCCGATAGCTCACTCCAGTGGAGACCAGACTTAAATACTTACATAAAGGAAAATAGAATATACTTAAAAGACGATAAACACGCAGGAACCATAATCTTAAAAGATCCGGTTAGCAGTTTTCTAGGATTTGAGATAAGTTTTAAATCTTCCATGAGTACCGGAATAAATACAATTCTTTCTTTCAAAAATAGCGAAGGTACACTCAAATACGCCATAGGAGACGGTGATTTTAAAACAATCAGATATTCCTTCACTGACAAAACTGGTATTTTGCAAATTCTAGAAACAACAAAGCTTCCCACAAGCATTAATAACCAAGAAGAAATCGGTTTTAAATTAAATACACTGGAAAAAGCGCAAGGTACGCTAGTATCAAGCACAATAAGTTACACAGATTTATACAATCAAAACAACAACAAGGACTTAAATGATATTAACATAACGAGTCCAAAACAATTATATCTTAATATAGGTTTTGGAATTGACGCAAACTTAGAAGATAGTGCTTCGCAAGCGTACCTAGAGATAACGAATTGTTCTATTGAACAAAACGAACCCTCTAAGTTGCTAAATATCTAACAAATTGGAGGATTATAATTAATTACGGCTTCGGGAAAACACGCATTAAAACCGCGTGTTTTCCTTTTATATATAAATATAATCATTGTGCGACTAATTGGTTCATGATATTCTTAGTTTTAGTTCCGCATACGGAGTTAAAAGTGAAAAAAGCAAACATCGTAATTGTGGGTGCAACAGGTAATGTAGGCAGAGAGATGATTGCAGTTTTGGAAGAAAGAAACTTTCCAATTGCTAGATTAAAACTGGTAGCTTCTGAAAAATCTAGTGGAAAATTTATGAGATATAGAGGCTTTTCACAAGGTGTGGAAGGTTTAAGTAAAGAAATCTTCCACGGCTACGATATCGCACTCTTTTCTGCAGGAGAAGCTGTAAGCCGTACATGGGCCCCTGTTGCGTGGGAAAGTGGTTGTGTAGTTATTGATAACTCAAACGCATGGAGAATGGACGATGAGGTTCCTCTTGTTATTCCCGAAGTAAATCCAGAAACTATCGCCGACTACATACGTAAAGGCATTATCGCAAACCCGAACTGTTCTACAATTCAGATGGTTATGGCTTTATCACCTTTAGACAAAAATCCTCATCACTACGGGATACAAAACATTATTGTTTCTACATATCAATCCGTATCTGGCGCAGGAGCAGAAGCTGAAGCAAGGCTCGCAGAAGGCTCTCATGAATTTGATGTAATTCCTCAAATCGGCGAATTTTTAGAAGGTGGCACATGTGAAGAAGAGGCTAAAATGATTAGGGAAACCAAAAAAATAATGGAAAAGCCCCATTTAAATATTGTCGCAAATACGGTACGAGTTCCTATTTTAAGAGGGCATAGCGAATTTGTATTATTTAACTTTGATTATTCTTATATCTCTATTGAGGTTGTTAAAGCTTTACTTGCTAGCGCTCCGTGTATAAAACTGACAGATTCATACCCTATAGCACAAGACGCAGTTGGTACAGATTATGTACTAGTTGGAAGGGTTAGAGAAGAAAAAATATCAGGAGCTGACGATAACCAAAAATGGTTCAGTATGTGGGTTGTAGCAGATAATATAAGAAAGGGTGCTGCGACCAATACTGTCCAAATTGCAGAACTACTGTGGAACGGCTATTTAAAAAAGGCATCTAATTAGATGCCTTTTAAATTTTCCCTTATAGAGTTTTGGATATTTCTAAGAAGCTCAATCTCTGTGTCATTGGGAAATGTAATACTTTTTATCCTGGAGGGAAGTTGGTGATACATTAAGTCACCCTTATCCCCTCCGTGACCTAAACCCAAACAGTGTCCGACTTCGTGATTTAAAATTGAAAAAAAATAACGGAAATTTGAAATTGCAGGATACCTTCCAAACGGAGTACTGACGTAGGCGATCACGGGTGGTGGAACATAGATATTACATACATACCCCACGTCTGACCAGTAAAACATATAAGCACAAGCCACAGCATCTTTAATATTGTTACACAGTTTTATTATATCTTGAGGTGAAGCAAGTCTAATTGCAATACGAGCATCGCTTAAATTATCTATTTTTTGAAAAGATAGGTCTCCTGCCCTTCCCCAATTTTGTGGGTGATTCAATACAAATTCTATAACGACCTCACTGCCTTCATATACTTTGAGATCCAACCCATTATCAATAAAGTACCCTTCATCTACAGCCCATGTAACTATAAATTCGTTTGTACTTTTGTTATGCTGTGCGTCAACAAGAACGCTAGCTCTATCAACAGCAAAAGAAACTCCTGTCAAGGTAGTTGCCAATATAAATACCAAAAATCCAACCATCCTAGTACTCTTATACCTTTTCGCCACCATACTCCTTTTATGAAATAACTATACTCATACTAACATAAAATGCCGCCTCTTTGGACGGCTTTTATGTTAAGTAAGGGGGCTCTATGAAGATGTTAAATCTGTAGTATCAGCACCAGAAATGTAAGGGAAAGCGCCCGTTGCACAAAATTGGGCATACCTCGTTTCAATATATATTCTGAAATTAAAAGCCAAGCCAATATAACCCCTAAAAATCCACTTAAACTTATTTTTAACATACTTGGCAATTTGCTAACTAAAATTGTGCGTATATTTAGAAAAAAATCGCTATCCCCCTCTTGCGTAAAGGCTGGTTGATTTTGACTAGTTTGAATTAAATTATTTTCTTCCTGTAAAATTTTATCTGTAGCTTTGCGCACAACGAACAATTTATCCGGAGACGGAGCATCCTGAATTGGTTCTTGGGTTTTGGGGTTAGCTAAATCCGGTTGTGGTTTATTCGATTCTTGGGAAGTTTCTTCCCCTAAAATTTCCTCACCGGCTTTCTCATTGGTAACTACTGGTCCTTCTTTTATAACCTCCTGTAAAGAACCGCCAGATTGGACAGCCAATGTTTCAAGTACGGGGGTTATCGGGCGCGCAACAAACATTGCAACTACAGTGGTTTGCACCCCATTCATATCTCCTGTTGCTACCCCCACTCCAATTTCGGTAAAATAATCGTTTAATATATTGCGCGCGTGGGATGGAGAATTTAACCATGCGGTCACAAGAGGTTCAACATCATAAAAATCTTTTGCTAAATTTTCTCCAGCAAGAGCATACTTATATCCTACCTTATCTAACCATTGCCATGGCCTTTTACCATCGGGGTCGTTATGTGAAAAATAATTCCTATCCAACATATCTTGGGCTTTCATTTCTGCGGCTTTAGTAAGTAGATTGCTAGTTCCAAGAGGCAACAAACTTTGAATTTCGCGAGCAGGATTAACTTGTGAAATAATTATATCTTTTGTAAGCGAGGCTCGTAAAGAATCGGTGTAAAAACTATAAAATGGAGAAACAACCCCTATTAAAAACATAGAAATAAAAGCGTAACTAATGAACGCCTTTCGTGTATAAGCTCTGGGTATCATATTGTCTTGTGTCTGAACAAAAAATGTTTTCATAAAATTTATAAAATTTTTCATAAAATAAATACATTATCCATACTTATATTATGCCATACATTCAAAAATTCTCGCCAACCTTACGCTTAGTAAATTAATTCTGCTCTTACAACTAAACGCTCCTTGGTAGAAAATAATGGATTACAGGTAATAAGAGTAATTGTTGGATTTTGAGTTGGATCTAAAACCTCTATCGCATCTGGAGTTACTATTTTGCTCTCTACCACCTTATAATCATACTGCCTGCCTTCCCAAATTATAGTTATACTATCCCCTATCACTAACTTATCTAAAAGATAAAAAGTATCCGAACTAGGAGGGCGATACTGATATCTGTGAGCGCTAAAGGCAGAATTGCCACCATTGTCCGGAGTTGATGTGCTTGGAAAATGCCACGCTCCATTGCTTAGCGCATACTTTTCATCATCATTTGAGATAACATCAATATCCACGCCAATTTTAGAAATAATTATTCTGTTTTGATTTTCATTAGCAATAACACCGCTATCTACAGCGTTTGCTACTGGGCTTGGATCAAAATTCCCCAATGTAACAACCTGCGGAGTGCTTTCCACGTAAGGAATAGAGCCTGACGAGTTTATTTTATATACAACAATAGGGATAAACGGATAAATAACCA
>MHOK01000010.1:0-11870 GCA_001820055.1 Candidatus Spechtbacteria bacterium RIFCSPLOWO2_12_FULL_38_22
AACGGAAACTTTGAGCCAATTCTTTCTCCGACACTGTTTGAAGCAGTCCAAAAGGTGCTCACTTCGCGCAAGAAGCCGAGAAAGTCAAAAGTTGCGCTTCCGTTCGCGTTTACTGGGTTTGCAAAGTGTGGCGAGTGCGGCTGTGCGATTACGGCGCAATATGCCACTAACCGCTTTGGCACACGCTACACCTACTATCGTTGCACCAAGAAAAATGGAAAGTGCGCACAGCCGTATACACAAGAAAAGGTACTCGCCGCACAATTGCAAACACTGCTTCAATCAGTGTCGCTTCCTTTTTCAGAAATTGAAGAAATGGACAAGCAGATTACCGCTTGGGAAAAAGAATCAATTTCTGAAAAAGGAAGTGTTGCCAAAAATTTGGAAGAGAAGATTCGAGCAAACGAAGAAAAACTGAATAAGCTCGTTTCAGTTTTTCTTGACGGCGATATTGAGCGTGAGACATATCTACAACGCAAAGACCTGCTCATGCGTGAAAAAGCCGGTTTGCTCGAATCAGAAACAAATTTTGGGCAACAGAGAAAGAATTGGGTCGAACCCTTACGGAGTTTCGTTTTGTCCTTAAAAATGGCTGCCGATTTAGAAAAAACTTCCAATCATATAGAGTGGAAGAAGTTTTTTCAAAAAATCGGCTCTAACCCTGAAATCAAGGACAAAACGGTTTCCATACGCTGGGGGGAATTATGGGATTTCACGGCGAAAACAAAAGCGGATTTTGCCCTGCGGAGCGCGGCGTACTCGCCGCGCGGAGCAGTCATTTCCGAACAAGTTACTACTGGTGCGCGGAAGAGGACTTGAACCTCCACGGGGAAATCCCCACAGCGACCTCAACGCTGCCTGTATGCCATTTCAGCACCCGCGCATACGAAGCACATAAGTTTTTTCTGCTAGCATCAGACCACTTAAATTAGAGGTGCGGATGGGACTTGAACCCACGAATAAAGGTTTTGTCCCGATGCCAAAATTTAGAGGCGCCGACGAGAATCGAACTCGTGAATATAGGTTTTGCAAACCCATGCCTTACCACTTGGCTACGGCGCCTCTAAATTTTGGATACGGGATCCCGACTTCTTTATTATATTTTAAAATAGTACGTCGGGACAAACCCATGCCTAAACCCTGCCCGCCTTTGGAGGGGCTTGGCTACCTGGCCAATTCCTAAGTTACTCATTCATTTAATACCAACTAACTATAACACGAATCGAGTAATTTATAAAGCCTGACTACAGTTGCGTATGAGTAGTAACTTTTTCGCTTGCCTCCAAAACATCGTTCTCTTGGAGTTTAACAGCGCCATCAAATAAAATTCCCACTTCCTCTCCTTTTTTTGCTTCACTTACATCTTTTTCCCCACTTTTTAATTGCTTAATTCTTCCTTGACCTACTTCTACGCCATCGCGGGACACTTTCAGAGAAGCCCCATTTTTAAATTTACCATCAACCACTCTTCCCCCTACTATCATACGCGAAGGTTCAGTTCTAAATATCTTGAGGATTTTTAATTGACCTAAAATTTCCTCTTTAGTCTCTGGGTCTATATAATTAGATATGGCACCTCGTACACCACTTACTAAATCGTATATTGTATCATATGTAACAACCGTAACATTTTGTTGTTGCGCAAGGTTAGTCGCAAGAGAATTGGTTTTTACTCGAAAACCAACAACAAGAGCATTACCGCTGGAGGCAAGGCGTATGTCAGAATCGGTTATCTCCCCGACTCCTTTTTGTAAAACACGCAGAGCAACTTCTTCATTTTCTACGCCCCGCAAAAGATTACGCACTGCTTCCAGTGTTCCATCAACATCAGAACGTAAAATAATATTAACAACTTTTTGTCCTTCGTTAACTTCAAGTAAATGGCCTTCCTCGGACTTCTTTGTTTTTCTCTCTATTCTCTCTTCCGCCTCCTTCTGACTGCCAACTTCTACAAATTTATCCCCTACCTGAGGAACATCCTGAAAACCAACTACAACTACCGGCGTAGACGGGCCTGCTTTTTTTATAGGGTTGCCCAAGAAGTCTTCCATTTGCCTAACACGGGCCCACGTTGTGGACCCTGCTATCATCATGTCATCCTGAATTGTTCCTTCTTTCACTAAAAGCGTTGCCATAGCTCCTCTTTGGGAATCCATAGACGCCTCAACAACAACCAACCTCAACGCATCACCTTCATTAAAGCTGATCTCTTCTACTTCTGCCACCAAATTTACTACCTCAAGTAATTCGTCTATACCCTGTCCTGTTTTTGCAGATACCTCTACATTAGGAATTTTTCCTCCATAACCCTCTAACAAAACCTCGTTTTCTGTTAATTTATTTTTTACATTTTGTACGCTTGCCTCTGGTTTATCTACTTTGTTTATTGCAACTATATAGGGTAAATTTGCTTTTTTTATTATTTTAATAGCTTCTTTAGTTTGGGGCATTACCGCATCGTCTGCTGCAACAACTAAAATAGCGATGTCTGCTACATTGACACCGCGAGATCGCATAGCACTAAAAGCTTCATGGCCCGGTGTATCAATAAAAGTAATCAATTTCCCAGATTGTTCTACTTGATATGCTCCCATATGTTGCGTTATTCCTCCGCTCTCCCCTTCGGCTACTTTAGATTTTCTAATATAATCCAAAATAGATGTCTTGCCATGGTCTACATGGCCCAACACAACAACCACAGGAGGACGAATTTTTTTATTATCTTTATTCATTTTTATTTATTATGTCTATCCTTTTAAACTACTTCTTCATAGCTTGGTGTAGTGCGCGCTCTTCTTCTTGTGTTATAACTTGCTCACTAACTCCCTCTTTAACCTCTTTTGCGTAAGTTCTAACACCCTCTTTGCTATATAGGCTAGTTATTAAAAATCCATTATGGTCTGCGTCTAGTAAAGCAATGCTGAAACTATAAGATCCTCCCATTTCCTTGAAGGGATTGAACCTGACAAATCCAATTTTATGCAATGTTGTTCTTAAAATTGCTCTATCGCGCTCTATGTCTTTTAAAGACTTCCCCAAACTACGCTCTACTTCTTCTGATTTTTTTATAGAATCTGCCAACAAATTTAAAATATCCTTTCCATTTGCGCCGTTGAACTTTTTATCTAGCTTTCTAGAAAATAGAAAAAATAGAAAAAATAACAGGGATTGGCCTACAAATAAAATAGCCAATAGTATAAAAACAGTGAACTGTATTGCTGTCATAAAAATTATTTAACTTATGCTTAACTTATTTAAATACGGCGGGAGGAGGATTTGAACCCCCGGTACTTTTTAAAGTACAACTGTTTTCGAAACAGTCCCATTCGTCCACTCTGGCATCCCGCCCGTTCCTTAATTAAGATACCACGCGCCAGGTTTATAGTACAGGTAATCAATTAAACGCCTCAATTCGCCAGCTGGCGAATTGAGGCGTTTAATTTTCACGAGTACCTTTTAAAGATAGCTATTTTTTATTCTTTTTTAAAATTATATATATACCTGCTGTCATAATACCCAAAGTATTTGCAACCATATCAAATGCGGTGTCCTTAAATATCTGCGCGCTTCCCCCTCCCAAAAGTTGCGTATCAAAAAAGAAATCGCTTAAATATTCCAACATCTCCCATCCAATTCCTGCGACAAATATGCCAGTAGTCACAAAAATTAATGTTTCTATATGTTTCAATTTATACCAAACGCGTAAAAAACTATAGATTCCAACAGTCAATAAAAACGGTGTTACAAAATGAGTTAATTTGTCGTATTCAAACCCAATCAAATACAATTTATATAATCCAAGTCCTCCAGCTCCATTCAACAAGAGGTTTATGCCAATGTTGGACTCTAAAGCTGAACGTGTTCGTTTTTTACTCTCGTCGCTTGTTTTAAAAATAATCGACGGTAACAACATTAAAAAAACAGACACAAAAGCTAAACTTGCCATAAAATTTAACTTATAAAAACTAGGAAATAAACTTTTTGGTCCAAACAGCAACGTTAAACCTGCACTTATGTACAAAAATATTACTAATTTTAAAAATCTATTTGCGTTCATTTTGAGCAAGTTTTAAAAAATCATCCTCGTTTTGGGAAGTATATTTTGGAGAAAGCTGATACATTAAATTATTTATCTCTTCTGTATATCGAGGCAATTCTTCTTTAAGTTGTCTAATTTCCATCATACTTAAGTTTTAATATTAGTACAGAACCCACCAACAATAAACTAATTCCGTTACCCACCATAACAGGAACATCATTGATTAAAAAACCATAAACAAGCCATAAAATTACGCCTAAAAATGCCATTATAAAAAGCAAAAGAGATATATCTTTTGTGCTTTTGGTCTTCAAGATTTTTATAAGTTGGGGCAACATTGCAAATGTAGTCAGACCGCCCGCAACTAATCCTATAACTGTTACAAAATTCATTGTTTAATTATACCAAAATAGTTAGTGTAGACCTATCGGGACTCAAACTCAAGACCAGACTATTTAATCTCTATGGCACCTCCGGGCTTGGGGCATACAGTCTACGAAATATTTGAGTACTTCAAGTTCGGCTTTATTCTATCTATCACTCTTTGCAACGTACCAGTACTTTCTTCCGCCCTTCTTTTATCAAGAAAAACAAATTTTTCAAAATCTTCAGGTAGATGCATATCTACTCCAACCATCGCTAGAGTACCGATTTCTTTAACTATTTTCTTTTGTTTTTCGTCATTGTCTGGATAGAATCCGGCGGCAACTTCTATGCCATCCAACCTCTTATCACTTAGAAACTTTCTAAGAGTACTTTCGTCTATCTTCTTCTGGATGGTGTGCCAATGCGCCAACAAAGCAACGCCTCCGGCACCATGAATCAAATCAACTATTGCATCCATATCTTTGTAATAGAGGTGATCAACGTATACGTCCGATATAAAGGCATCGTTGCTTAGATAAAGACCGTATGGATAGCTAATTTCTCCTAGTTTGATCATGTTAACGTAATTCTCTGCGACCGCGCTATCTGTCTTAGCCACCTCTTCCATTCTTCTCATCAGTCTATCTTGTACCGCCCCATTTTCTTTGTATCTATTTAACACGCGGACTATATGAGGCCTCCCGACATTTAAATCCCCCGCTTCTTCAAAACAATCTTCAACTGTTATTTTGAACCCCAGACCAGTAAGATTTTTTACAATCATCTTCATGCGCTCTATTCGAGATTCCTGCATCTTAGCGCAGTGATTTAGAATATCTTTGTTAAAGGGGTCGGTAAATAGACCTACTATGTGGAAGTTAGAAGATTCGCCTCCTCCTAGTTCTTCGGGAAGAGCGGCGGATAGTTCACAACCGATAAACCACTTCACCTTTCCTTTGTATTGCTTTAGTTCATTTAAAATTTCTTTAGAGGGCAGGAGGTCGTGGTCGGTAAAACCAATGACGCCAAAACCAGCCTTTTCAGCCACATCCAACAACTCCAAATGGCTTAAAACACCATCTGAGAGTTTCGTATGATTATGAAGTGATTCGTATAGAAGTTTCATTTGCTTTAGTGGACCTGAGAGAAATCGAATCCCTGTCTCCGCAATGCGAATGCGGTGTATTGCCACTATACTACAGGCCCGGAAATCCAACGGGACGAATGTAGCGCTCTACCAACTGAGCTATGGGCCCCCTCACATGCGCGCATGTGAGGGGCTATAGGCCCTTCACGCCAACAAACATTATTTTGTCTCAATTTCGTCAAGGGGGTAGGGCCTTTTCTTAGCCTTCGCCAAAGCCTCCTTATTTTTTCTGCAATATTTTATAAATTCTTGCATTTTCTCTCTTGCAACCGGATTTGCAGAATGCACTTTTAACTCTGTTCTTCCGTCGAAATACTTGGGATACTTGTCTGCCAGCCATTTTAATATCTCCCAACCTTGGCTCTCTCCTTCTCCCAAGTCATTATCAAAACTAATTTTTCCGATAACTTCGCCACTCGCCTCTGCGCGCTCAATTAACGCCTTGAATTCACGGAAGTTTCTTACTGTCGCATTATATTCGGGATCGTCCGGAGTTCTCGTGTCGTCTATATAAATTCCCATAGGAGGTCTAGAAATATCAAACAATATTATTTTGTCAGTTTGCGGATCATAAAACATGTTGTAATCATTTATATCAAAAAAGTCTTTAAGTACTTCGTGTATTTCTCTGTTTTTTTTTCGTAATTCAAAAACTTTTTCTTCGTTACCTTCCTCATCGTTATCAATAAGCATATCCATATATTCTTGTATTCCAGGCAAGTCAATCCACTTGGATATAAAAAAACTTTCCTTTTCTGTTTGATAACCCAACTGGGATTCATATACTTCTACACCCGATAACCCCGCAAGTAATTCTTTCGCCTTTTGGGAGTCAACGAACTCTTTGTGTCCCCAAGCAAATCCTTTCTCCTGAGATTTTTTTTCTATTTTTACAAAAAAATTAGTCCCATCTAATTCTAATCTTAAGCGTGGACCTCTATCATAACTTGACTCAATAAGCGTTACTTTTATTCCCCCTCTCTCAATCACGTTGCCTACTACAGCATTTTTAAATTCTTCACTTCGCACTATCTCTAAAAATGTTTTCATAGCCCTTGGATGCTCTTTCATCCACGCCCTAAAATCCTCGTCGTAAGCGAGTTTTCTTGTTTCGGTTTCTCTGCTTGTAAAACTTCCTTTTTCAAGTTTTGTCATACTACCAAGCTTTAAAAAATTGTATTGAACTTAACAAACTTAAATCTTCTCGTAAATCCATTCTGCTTGCAATTATACTAGACAGCTCTAACATTCTTTTAGATAAGACTTCTTTGAGGGCCGCCTGCTCACTTTCAATACCCTCAAGCTCATTAAATATACCCTCAAAATATTCTCTTATAAACTCCGGGCTAAAATATCTCAATATATTTTCTACAATATGAGCGCTGGGTTTTATATATTTATGACTACAAATCTTATCAAAAACTCCTTTAGTTTCCGGCTTACGCGTCCACCAATCATATCTTAACCTTGGGGTTGTGTTTACCTCTACGCTTTCAGTATTTTTTGGTAAAAACTTTTTTATGCGCCCTTGAGTTTTTTTGCTCTCGCTTCTTAACCTAATCTTCTCCAAAAACACATCCACCCCTCCCCTGCCTAGCTCAACTCTATAGGAAGTGTCGTAGCTCAAATTATCCCTAGTAACTCGTGGAATTTCTATTTCTTCGCCGGTTAAAATAGCCATATCAACCTTGGGCCTATCTTTAATAAGCACCGCCTTTTGTTTAACAACTTCTTCTATCATCCAGTCTCTTTTTTTAGGGTCCAATTTCTCTGGTTCAAGCAACAAAAAAGCAAACGATTCTGCAAAATCTTCAACAGGACTGGTAAGCGCATATACCGATGGAGGAACAAACCCGTGTTTTGGAATTAGCATACTTCTTTTTTTATGCATTACGCTTGGAGTTCCGTCTTTTCGTAATTTTTTCTCTTTTACAGTTTCTTCCTCCCAGCCTAAGCGTTCTTTCCATCCTTGTTTTAATGTCCTGTATTGTATAAAGTGTCCAAATTCATGAACAAGAGCCTCCATAAAAAATGGAAAATTCTCTAGCAATACCCCTGTATCGGAATTCAGTCCACCACGAAAAACCTCGATTACATCAATCGAATAGTTGGCGTGTGCTGCTGTTTTAACATCCATCATTTTTCCGGTCTTCTCGCTGTAAGCTTGGCCCTTAACCTCTTTTTCTGAGTTATGTATTATTATGCCTTTTATTAAATTAAAGACATTGCCTTCATCTATTTGTGCTAAATAATCTATTACCTCCGATAGCCAAGATATGTACATTGCAGGCAAGGGTTCTCCAAAAATATACACACTTACGGTTCGCTTTTTTTCTCCGATTTCTATAGAAAAAGCTATTTGTTCTACAAGCTCTCCTTTTTCAAGATGTCTTTGGTATTCTGGTGTTAACCACCAATATCCACTTGCTATATCTTCCAAATCTTCGTGTACAACTTCCGAAACCTCCATTTCTTGGGATTCTGTAACTCCGTATTCATCTTTTGGTTCACCTACATCCCAAAACTCCGGCTTAACCTTACCTTCATAAGCATCTTCGTAACCCTCTTTACCCGGCTTTATTCTGCGAGGTTTAAACTCTTCAAAAAATTCGTCTCTTGTTTGAAAACTATAAAGAGGCTTGCCGTCTTTTTTTTCTTGCCTAGCAAAATCCGAAACTAGCTCATCTATACCAACTTCTTGACCTTCCGGATCTAAATTTGGTAATTCTTGACTCATGTTTTGGTTAAATTTTATTTTATATTATTTTTAGATCTTCGAAAGAGATTTTTTCGTGTTTTATTTTTATCCCAAGATTTTGGTCTTTCTGAAAGGTCGTACAATATTATTGTATCAGTCTGCGGATCATAAAACATATTATACGCACTAACATTAAAGAAACCGCCAAGTCTTTCTCGTATTTTATGAAATTTTTCAACAAGCTTGCTTCTTAATGGATCGGCCAGCTCAATTCCATAAATATAGTTTTCTAAAGTTGGTAAGTCAATCCACTTGGATACGAAAAAACTTTCGTTTTCTGTTTGATAACCCAACTGGGATTCATATACTTCTACACCCGATAACCCCGCAAGTAATTCTTTCGCCTTTTGGGAGTCAACAAATTCCTTATGTCCCCAAGCAAATCCTTGCTCCTGAGATTCTTTTTCTATTTTTACAAAAAAATTACTCCCGGCTAACTCTAGTTTTAAACGAGGGCCCCTATAAGAATGCTGCCCAATAGCCGTTACCATTATCTCTCCTCTTTCAAACACATCTCCCTCTTTAGCGTTTTTAAATTCATGACTGTGCACTATCTCTAAAAATGTTTTCATAGCCCTTGGATGCTCTTTCATCCACGCCCTAAAATCCTCGTCATAAGCGAGTTTTCTTGTTTCGGTTTCTCTGCTTGTAAAACTTCCTTTTTCAAGTTTTGTCATAAATTTTGCGGAGCCGAGTCCGACTCGGCGGAGCCGCGTTTGACGCGGTGGACCCGAGGAGAATCGAACTCCTAACTGATCCATGCCATGGATCTGTGTTGCCACTATACCACGGGCCCTGTTATTTCATTTTATATACCCATCCTCTATAATCCTTTCTATAATTTTGGTGCCCTCGGAGGGAATTGAACCTCCATCACCACGTTAGGAGTGTGGTGCTCTGTCCTTTTGAGCTACGAGGGCTCTCCTTCGCATAATTATACCATAAAATTACCTTAAAACAAGCCCAAATAAACGTTTCAAACCTGGTTTGAAACGTTTATTTTGTTGCCTAAAACTCACGTTTTGCTACAATATGTATATGACAATTGACGAAAATAAAATAGAAGAAATCGCAAAACAGGTATCCCCTGCCGTAATTAGCATTGTTGTAACAAAAGACCTTCCAAAAGTAGAGGGTTTCTACAAAATGCCCTACAAAGGCAAAGATTTTATGGTGCCTAAATTAAATAAAAAAGTAAGAGAAGAAATTAAGGTTGGCGGTGGAAGCGGTTTCATTGTTTCGGAAAACGGAATTGTTTTAACCAATAGCCACGTAGTCCAAGATACAAAAGCTAAATATACAGCATTCTTAGACCATCAGGAAGGTAAAAAATGGAATTTAGAAGTTATAGCCCGAGATCCTATACATGATATTGCAATTTGTAAATTAGAAAATCCACCCAAACAGGCAGTACCGTACCTAAAATTAGCAAGTTCAACCAACCTCAAGCTGGGGCAATTTGTGGTTGCTGTGGGAAATGCCTTAGGGGAATTTTCAAATACGGTTAGCTTTGGAATAATTTCAGGATTAAGCCGTTTTATAACCGCCCAACACAAAGGAAAACAAACAGAGCGCTTGCGTGGCCTTATCCAAACAGATGCGGCTATCAACCCCGGGAACTCCGGCGGACCATTAATAAATATGCAAGGCGAGGTAATTGGCATAAACACAGCAGTAATTTATGGAGCTCAAAGCATAGGATTTTCTATACCCATAGATCAAGCAAAAAAAGATATACAAGATGTAAAAGACTATGGAAGAATAAGAATTCCGTTTTTGGGTATTCGTTACTTAATACTGGACGAACAAACTAAACAAGAAAACAACTTGCCCGTAGATTACGGAGCGCTTGTTATGAGAGAAACGCTTGGCGATATGGCCATTATCCCAGGATCAAGCGCACACAAGGCAGGAATAAAAGAATTTGACATAATACTTGAAGCGGACGGAAAAAAAATTACACCAGAGCTTACTTTGCAAGACATAATAGGAAATAAAGAAATCGGAGATGATGTTATGTTAAAACTGTTGCGAGGCAAACACGATAAAAACGTGCGATTAAAACTAGAGGAGAAAAAACAATAAAATAACCCAGAATTTCAAAGTCATCACTTAGTTGGTGTCATAGAAAATATTACAATTTATTTCACGCTGCCATTCGCTACACTCATTCCCGCCTGCCTACCGCAGGCAGGCTTACGACGAAATAAATTGTAATATTTTCTACTCACCACAAATTATTCCAAGTATAAATTAAAAACGCCTCTCATGGCGTTTTTAATTTATACGATTTGTAGGGTATGTAATCTATTAGTTATTTTGCATGCAAAATAACTAATACGTCTCCGTCTTGAACTATATAATCTTTACCCTCGGTCCTTAAAACACCCGCCTCTCTTGAACGCGCCCATCCTCCAATTTCTACAAATTTATCCCAACTTACCACCTCTGCGCGAATAAATTCTTTCTGAAAATCCGTATGTATTACTCCTGCCGCCTGTGGCGCCTTGGCCCCACCCGCAACCGTCCAAGCACGTGTTTCCTTCTCGCCACTTGTAAAAAACGTAACTAAATCAAGTATTTTATAAGCTACTTTAATAAGCTCGTTTAGTTTACTTTCACCCAAACTTAATTCCTTGCGCTCTTCACTGCTTAAATCTCCTCCGTCTAACTCTTCCCGCACATCCATCACTACTACAGGGGTCGGGGTGACCCCTGTAGTAGTGATTCGAGGTGAAATCTCTGATTCTTTTTTTGCGTTAAATATGTAAATTGCAGGCTTACTAGTTAATAACTGTAATTCCTGCAATAACTCCCCCTCTCTCTCATTCTTACCTGCTATAGGGACTCCAGGAGTCCCTATAGCAGTGTCTATTATATGCTTGCCGCTATTTAAAATTTCTACGAAATGTTTAAGAATTTCTAAATCTTCTTGCAACTCCTTGTTTCCACTTTGCGCCTCGCCTTGTATTTTTTCAATTCTTTTTTCTATAGTCTCCAAATCCTTCAACGCTAATTCCTCCCGAACTATTTCGATATCGCGGGCGGGGTCCACAGATCCGGAAACATGCTGAATGTCTGTACCCTCAAACGCGCGCACCAAGTATAAAATTGCATTCACCTCACGGATGTTGTGCAAAAATTGATTACCAAGACCCTCGCCTTCCGCGGCGCCCTTCACAAGCCCCGCGATATCCACAAACTCAATCGCGGTTGGAATAATTTGAGCAGATTTGGAAACTTCTGCCAGTTTTTTTAAACGTTCATCAGGTACCTGAACAACACCCACATTTGGGTCTATCGTTGCAAAAGGATAATTTGCAATTTCTACTTCTTTTTTTGTCAGGGCTTTAAATAATGTAGATTTTCCTACATTTGGTAAACCCACAATTCCGATAGAAAGCATGGTTACACTATATATATTCCATAAAATAAAAACAACTCATAGAGTTGTTTTTATTTTATGGGGTGAGCGACCGGATTTGAACCGGCGACCGCCTGGACCACAACCAGGAGCTCTGCCAACTGAGCTACGCTCACCATATTTATTTAATACCTTG
>MHOK01000010.1:11883-13214 GCA_001820055.1 Candidatus Spechtbacteria bacterium RIFCSPLOWO2_12_FULL_38_22
TATTTAATACCTTGCTTTGTCTCCCCGGCAGGATTCGAACCTGCGGCCTAAGGTTTAGAAAACCTCCGCTCTATCCGGGCTGAGCTACGGGGAGCTAATTTATTCGCGCTACGCGCTCATAAAATTAGTAACAAGTAATTAGTAATTAGTAATTTTTGTTCCGACTACGGCAAAAGGTTCCCTGTCCCGACACGTCGGGACTTTTACTTGTTACTAGTTACTTGTTACTTGTTACTCACTATGTGTCCCTTGCGAGTTTGATGTATATTATACACCAAGTTCACCAAAAACTCAAGCTACTTTACAAACGGATTTTCAATTATAGGCACGTTGCTAACCGAATTTTGTTCGTTTATGTATGTTCTTGCTTCGTCTATAAGCTGTGTATTTGCCTTGCGAACAGACACAAAAACCTCATATGTACTTTGAACTACTTTATACGCATTGCGATAAAAAATCCCAGCACCCCACAAAAGGGCTAAAATCATTCCCACAAAAAGAATTATCCTACCATATTTTTTAAAATATAAAGGGAAAAACTTAACCAAATCAAAAAATATTTTTTTAAATTTTTTTATTACTTCTTGCATAACTTAATGGTTATTGTATATAAACTTGCAAAGTAGCTTTTGTGTTAAGGACTTCATCGTCTTCCACGCTAACGGAAACTTGTATAAAATTCATTAAATACGGCATCTCTTCAATTTCTCTTAAAAAACTGACCAAGGTAGAAAAATTTCCACTTAATTCAATATTAAAATTTATCGTTGTTATCTTGCCGGATTCGTCTTTTATTTCTTGGACTACATTGGTTGAATAAGTGTTATTTGTTTTACTGGCGGCACCTTCTAGGGCCTCGATAAACAAGAGAGTGTCCTCAATTTTTAATAAAGAACTTTGTATGACCAAAGCGCTACCTTCTACTTTCTCGAATTCCTTTTTTAACTTTCCACCCAGCCCTGCCTTTTGTTCTACCTCTGCCAATATCAATCTGTTATTTTTATATTCTTGCCCTATACTAGATATGGGTTTCAAAAGAAAAAACCACAAAGCAAAAATACCTAAAAATAAAACCAGTACCGGTGTTGCTATTTGTAAATATAAATTTCTATTAATCATAGTGCTAGCCTTCTCTAATTAAATGAACTTTAAATTGAAAATCTACATCTTGCGCTTTCAATAAGTTAGATAGCGGCGCCTCTATATCCCCAAAAAAAGCTGATTTTTCCAGTCGTTCTTGAAGTGTAATTATATGAGTTCTCAAAGACGAGTTGCCTTCTATTATAAGCTCATTGGAATTGGCGCTAAACACTAAAGAATTTAAGCTACTT
>MHOK01000011.1 GCA_001820055.1 Candidatus Spechtbacteria bacterium RIFCSPLOWO2_12_FULL_38_22
ATGCTTTCAACTTTTTTAACGCAAAAATTACAGCTTCGTATTCAGCTTCGTTATTGGTTTTCTTGCCTAAATATTGCGAGTAGCCCTTGCTAATTGGTGGACCAAATACAACCCCCAAAGCCGAAGGGCCGGGATTATCTCTTGCGCCACCGTCTGTGTGTATTTGAATTTTAGCCATGATGTTTTATATCAACTAACTTCAAGCTTAATTCTCTATTTCCATTCCATTCATCTAAATCTATGTTGAATACAATATCTAACTTGTCTCCCTCCTTTATCCTAGCGCATGTTACTGGAAAATTAAAACCTATTGCCTTTTTACTATTTCCATCTGTATCTTTCACACAACAGCGAAAATGATTTCCGTTCTGTCCTACCATCCCAGAGCTAACAACACATACGCTTTCTGCCAAAAACATAGGCTTTAAATTACCCTCGCCAAATGGATTAAAACGTTCAATTTCGTCCCACAAATCCCAATTTATATCTTTGAGGTTTATGTGCGCATCAATTTTAACCGTGGGTACTATTTTATCTTCTCCAATCTGCTCTGCATATTCTTGCGATACTTTTTTTATTAAATCCCGTAAGTGCTCCTCGTTGCTTAAAAGAGCTGTAAAACCGCCTGCTTGCGCATGTCCTCCAAATTTTTCTAAATATAGACTAGAACTTGCTAAAATTGTAACTGTGTTAAATAATTCTGGCGTTCGCGCCGAGCCTACTAAAGTGCTGTGTTTTTTCTGATATAAAAACGTTGGCTTATTATACTTATCCGCCAAACGACCCGCGGCAATTCCCAAAACTCCTATTGGCCAGCTTTCACTTCCTTCAATAATGGCAAAATCTTTGTTAAACTCTTTTTTATTTAAATCTCTTACTATTTCTGCTACTACGTCTCGCCTCTCGTTATTCAAAACTTCTAATTCTTGAGCTAAACGCTCTGCTTCAAAAAAATCTTCGCTATTAAGTAAATCAAACGCCAAATTAGCGTGAAGCATGCGTCCTGCGGCATTTAACCGCGGGCCTAAAACAAAACCCAGAGTATGTGCGTCTATTTTATTTATATTTACCCGCGCTTGCTTCATAAGCGCACGAATACCGAGACGACGAGTTTTTGCAAGAACCAAAAGACCAAATTTTAAAAGAATCCTATTTTCATCTATAAGCGGCATAACGTCAGTAACTATACTAATCGCTACCAAGTCTAATAACCACTTTTCCCAGCCTTCAGGAAGGTTGAGGTTGGTGGATCCGCCCTCTTTTTTATCCTCATTTAACAAAACCTGCGTTAGTTTAAATGCGACAGTGGTGCCGCTTAAACCCTTAAATGGATACTTATCATCTTTGCGTTGTGGGTTAATAAAGGCATATGCAAAATTAGAATTTTCTAGCACCTGATGATGATCTGTCACTATAACATCAACCCCATTTTTTTGAGCAAATTCTATCTCCCCTATGTTGGCAGACCCACAATCTACTGTAATTATTAAATTTACTCTATCTTTCACAAACTTCTCCATTGCTTCCAAATTCATTCCATATCCCTCATCATGCCTATCGGGTATATATACTTTTACGCTTTGAGCTCCTAATCTTTCCAAAACAGTTTTTAAAAGTGTAGAAGCGCAAACTCCATCTGCATCATAGTCACCATAAATCAAAATGCTTTCGTTTTTTTTGATTGCCCCTAAGATCCTAATTGCAGCCTTTTTAATATCCTTCAACAAGTAAGGGTCATGCAAATCTTCGCTATAGTTAGAACTAAAAAACTTACTTACTCCAGTTTTTTCTTTTATATCCCTGTTCCACAAAAGTTGTTTTGTTATATCCGAAAATTCTGGAAATAAATTAATAAAATCCGCAGGTGCGGAATCATAAAATTTCCATTTTTTATTGAATATAGACATCTTAAAAATTACTCTAAAACTTCAATCGCTGGCAAAGTGCCATTCGCCAGATACTGAAGCATTGCTCCACCTCCAGTGGATTGGTAATCGATAGAACCTTCGATTTCCGCTTCATTAATAATTTGCGCTGTCTCTCCTCCTCCCACTATAACCTTTGCGCTTGTATTTTTTAAAGCTTGTGCGATTGTTAAACTTCCTTGGCGAAAATTATCATTTTCTATAAAACCCATAGGACCATTCCAAACTACAGTACCCGCTTCTTTTATAAATTTTGAAAACTTTTCTATGCTACGGGGCCCTATATCCAAAATTATTTCATTTTCTTTGATATCTTCTAAATTACTCACTCTAAAAATATTTCCATTAGGATCTTCTCCTACCAACGCATCTTCTATAAGCTGTATTTTTTCATTTTCCAAATCTAATGTTCCCATATACTCTTTTAGATAATCACCCGCATGAGACTTTCCTATATTTACGCCTTTTTCTTTTAATACAAGGTTTGCCATTACTCCACCTAAACAAAAATGATCAACTTTATCAAATAAATTTACAAGAATTTTAAATTTAGTTTCAGCTTTAGCTCCTCCCATTATAAATACAAGCGGACGATCTTGCGCTGTTCTAACTTTGTCCAACATGTCCACCTCGTTTTGTATAAGAAACCCCGCAGCATGAGGCAAAAGTTTGGGCAATAGTACTGTAGAAGCGTGCTCTCTGTGTGCGCCAGCAAAGGCGTCGTTTATATAAACTTCACCAAGTTCTGCTAGAGAAATTGCAAATTCTTTATCTGCCTTCTCTTCTCCTTGGTTAAAACGCAAATTTTCTAAAACCGCAACTTGACCAACTTTTAATAAATCAAAACCATTTTTTGCGTCAGTAATATTTTTAAAAAAAACTATATCTTGTTTAAGTAACTCTCCTAAGTAATCCGCTATGGGTTGAAGAGAAAGAGAATCTTCAAACGCTTTCGGTCTACCTAGGTGAGATAAAATCAAAACCCTTGCTTTCTGTTGTTGTAGGTATTCAATTGTGGGCAATACCGCCTTAATATGAAAACCGTCCACAACTTTTCCATCGCGCAATTTAACATCAAAATTGGTTCGCAAAAGAACCTTTTTATTTTTTACATCTATTTCTTGTACTAATTTCATTATAATTATTTATATCCCGTAAGCACTTGCGCCATTTTTATAAACTCTTCCGCGTCTAAGCTCGCGCTTCCGGGGAGCGCGCCATCCATTTCTCCATCGTATACAAACTCTTTGACATTAGAGGCATTAGAACTTCCGCCATAAATTATAGGTACGTTTTCTGCTAAGCGTTTATTGTATAAATCAGTTAGAATCTTTTTTATAAATATTTTCATTCCCAAAACATCGTTTGGTTCTGCGGCTTTGTGATTTTTATCTCCGCCACTAATTGCCCAAACAGGTTCGTACACAAAAATAATTTTTTTAACCTCTGATGTTTTTAATCCATCCAGAGCAAAAGAAAGCTGGTCTTTAATTTCTTGTATAGAACCTTGGCCTTCTTTTTCCTTCTCACCTATCGCCAAAATTGGCGTCATTTTATTTTTTAAAACTGCTTTTAATTTTTTATTTATTGTTTCATTTGTTTCATTCAAAAATCTCCTTCTTTCTGAATGTCCAACAATTACGTACTTAACCCCCACATCACGCAACATACTCGGCGATATTTCTCCTGTATATGCCCCCGAATCTTCAAAAAATATATCTTGAGCACCCAGTTTTACATTTCTAGATAACTTTTTATTAACTTCTTCCAAAAAAGAAAACGGTGGACAAATAACAACCTCTACGTTTTTAGTGCGTAATTTGTTAACTCCACGCAAAATACTCAAAGCAAGTTGATTTGCTTGTTTTTGAGTAGCTGGGTTCATTTTCCAGTTGCCAATTAAATAAAATTTTTTCATAAAATAAATTGCTAAATTGTTTTATTGTTCTATTGTTGGTAATTTTTTAATAATATAGCTGTATAGCAATTTAACCATTGTCGCGTATTTTGCGCACATAACGTGTCACCCACCATACAGTACCGACCAGTACAAGAGAAACAATCAACCAATCAAATTTACGAAAATAAGGCGATAAAAAATGCCAATTTTCTCCTGCCCAAAATCCAACGTACGCAAGCAGTGCGCTCCAAATTAAACTTCCAGCAAGGGTATAAAAAGAAAATTTCCAGATATTCATGCGCGCAATGCCTGCAGGGAAAGAAATAAAAGTTCGCACTATTGGTAAAATCCTTGAAAAAAATACTACCGAACTTCCCCATCGCGCAAACAATTTGTCTGCAAGTTCTATGTCGCGTTTATGTATAAAAATAAATCTGCCATATTTTTCTAAAAATTTTCTTCCTCCGTATACTCCTAAATAGTATGAAAGCAAAGAGCCTACCAAATTGCCCAAAGCTCCTACAACTATAAGTAACCAGAGAACAAATATTCCGCGAGTTACTAAAAATCCGGAAAAAGGCATTATAATTTCAGAAGGTATTGGGATATTCGCGCTTTCAAGGACCATCAGAACCGTTACGCCCAAGTATCCGCTCGATTCTATCGTGCGCATAACAAGAGCGCTAAGCCAAGTAACTACTGCGTTTATCATATGTGCTTCTTAAGATACTTAGCGGCATTTTCCGGACTTATCATTAAAACTTCCATGCCTGTTCCAAGCTCAATACCTCCCCATGTATTTGTTTTTGGAAATATCTCTATGTGCCAATGATAATGTTTATGTTCGCCATGATCTGCTGGAGCAGTGTGAATAAAAAAATTGTAAGATGGATTGTCTAATGTATCATATAACACCCTCAAGCTTTTTCTCAGCACATCTGCTAACTGCGAAAACTGCTCCTTCGGTGTTTCTTCAAAGTTAGACCTGTGTTCCTTAGGAAATATTTGAATTTCAAAATTAACTCGCGAAACAAATGGAACAAATGCGATAAAACTATCGTTCTCAAATAAAATACGTTTTTTATCTTCTTTCTCCCAACCAATAATAATACAATGCACGCATTTTTTATTTTTATCTTCGTAGGATTTAGATCCCTCCAACGAACGATGAACATCAGACGGCACAACAGGAGTTGCTACAATTTGCGAGTGAGGATGAGAAATAGAAGCTCCAGCCTCTGGGCCATGATTATGAAATATAGAAACATATTTAACACACTCATCATTTTTTATCTCGTTATACCTTTGATGATACGCTCTTACCACTTCCGTTACCTCGCCATTACTCATTAAAGCTAAATGTCGTTTGTGATCACGCGTAATAACTATTTCGTGAAGCCCAGCTCCTTCTATGGCAAAATAGGGGCCTACTTGAAAAATATCTTTACACTGACCCGTATGCGTAAAAACAGGATACAAATTTAAAACAATTTGCAATGTCCAATCCGTTTCGTTTTTATTTTTATATAACAAAACAGGTTTTTCTTTTGCGGAAGCTTGGGGACTAGTCTCAAAAGGACATTTTTTAAATGACGTATTTAAAAGTTCTGCGTCTCTTTTAACAAATTCCTGTGGTCGTTCCACTCTTTTTTCAGCGATGGCTACCCACTCTCCAGTTACGAGATCCTGCCTTAATTCAGGAACATTTTTATTCTGTCTTGTCTTTTTTAACATTATATTTGTCGGTTATTAGGTTCCAACGAATTTTTAATAACTCCATAAAAACATACAGATATGAAGAAAGTGTAACTCTACTGTTCGGATCGTTTATCCAGTTCGCAGGAGCAATTCCAATTTTGTATCCTAACTTTTTAGCTAAAGCTAAAAGCTCTATATCAAAACCAAATCCATTCACTTTCGCGCGGGAAAATATGTCTTCTATGGCTTTTGCGCTCAACATTTTAAACCCATTTTGGGTATCCCATATACCCCATACTCCAAAAATCTGGGTTAAAATATTGCCAAAGTTACCAAGCATGCGTTTAAACAAGGGTTGTTTTACCGCCTGCCTTGCTCCCTTAACATCTTTTTTGTCGCGACTTGTAATTAATACTTCAAAACCCTGGTCTACAAGGGGCCAAAACTTTTCTAAGTGATCTATGGTTGTTGCGCTATCTGCATCCATGAATAATCGCCATTTTCCAGTCGTTTTTAACATCCCCATGCGAACTGCTAAGCCTTTCTTGCCCGAACCTCCTTTAAATACTAAGTATTCTAAGTTTTTAACCAACTTCTTGT
>MHOK01000012.1 GCA_001820055.1 Candidatus Spechtbacteria bacterium RIFCSPLOWO2_12_FULL_38_22
ATAAAAAAAACTTCGCTAACTAGCGGAGTTTTTTAAAAAAGGCAATTTTTTCCAAAAAATTTCCCGTTCATATGCTCTTTTTTCATGTGGACGTTCTTTATAGGGAAGTGTATCATCGTATTTAAACCAAGGATTAAATCGATCTTTATATTCTTCATGTTCAAACGCATACAAAACATGATCTAATTCATGAAACAAAACCCTATACATATTAGTTTCGCCATCCGAATATACATCAGGTAAATATATAGTAACTACACCCCTAAGTATCACGCCATTCTCATTAAGATTCACTTCGCGTACAATATTTGCGGTTCCGCCTATCCCTGTTAACTTACCAACAAAATTTTCAAAAAATAGTTTGTAAACCCACCATAATAAAATCGCGTAAAAGGCCCACCATAAAGCCATCTTGTTTTTAGAACCCCAAAATATATACTTTATATACTTATAGCTATTGTCCGAGGAGGAAAATATTCTATAGATATAAGCCAGATAAAAACCAAATGTAAATGCGTATACGCTTTGTAAAATAAACTTCCCGTTTATTTTGTTATCTGATTTCAGAAATCCAATCTTTCTTTTATTTACAAAAAATATTTCCACCTCTCTTCTGTTAAGCTCTAACTCATATTTGTATGAACGAAAATATTCAAACGTATAGTTTAATATATCAAGTACTGTAGTATTTAGCGCCCTCTTTGTCATTCGCTGTTCAATTGCAAGCCCCTCAAAATTATAAATTTTAATAGGTCCTTCACGAATTACTGTTGACTTGGTATTTTTGGTATACTCGTATCTACGAGTATAAGAATTTAAAGATAGTATCAAAAGATAGGTACTGAATATAAAAACTAATACCGGTCCTACGCCAAGCTCAACTTTAATAACTATCGCCATTACTAAAAAGGCAATACAGGTTACGTACGGATGTTTCTTCACTATACCTCCATGATATGAACTGATAAAAACTATATCATATCTGATATGTACAATCAAACTAAAAAGAGCCCGCAAGGGACTCTTTTTAGTTTGATTTCAAAGATTGGAAAAATTACTTTTTTCTTTTCTTTGCTTTTGCTTTTGCCATTTTTTTAAGCTCTTACACCATACTGATACAGTATAGTATTGGAGCATGTAGAGTATAACTTTTTATACTCTAGCGACTGAACTTCAGTTATTTATTAACTAAAGTTTTTCGACTTATAATTTTATTATACTATAAAATTCAAAATAAATAAAAAATAAATAAAAAATGTGGATAAAATTAAAACTGAAAATCTAATATAACTCATTTTAAGGTTTGCATTGACAACTCCTAAATCGTCGAGCCCTCATTTGGTTCTGAAAAACTATCCGATGTTGAGGGTTGAGAAAAATCTGGTTCCTGAAAAGTTGGCTCTTGAAAAGTTGGCTCTTGAAAAGTTGGCTCTTGAAATTCTTGCGGATGTTCAATATTTAAAGATTCTTGTTTTTCGGGATAATATTCATTTAAAATTTCTGGAGTTTGAGGTCTAAAATCATTTATATCCCTCTGAATTCTTTCAAAATCTACACCCTCTTCAGCTGGCCTTCTTATATCATCTGGCAATTTATGTACTTCATTCAAAAATTCTTCTGGAATGTCTTTATCAAACACCTCATTCTGTGGAAAATCTCTAGGTTCACCATTATCTACATGCTCCCTCTCTTGTGTTTGAGGATTAAACTCCTGAAAACATTTTTGCATTGCTTCCCCAATGCGTGGCGATGGTGTTAAAGCTCCTGATTGTATCTTCTGAACAGTTTCAAGCCCTAATTTATCTCCCAAACATACTAAAACTTCTTGAGAGAAATTATCAGACCCTTCTCGTATCTCTTTTGAGTTTTTTTCTATGTGTTCTAACTCTTCTTGCCCAATTAATTTATGCTCTTTCGCAAAACTAAAACAGGCTCCCTGATTATCAGAGTTATTGCAGAATGCTTCACATTCTTCCCTGCCCCTGCAACCCCCAGGCCCCTTACCTCCGGTTGCTTTAAATCTTTCTATTTCTTCGGGGCTTGCTAACCCTGCTTTTGTTGCGAATTCCATACATTCTTGCGTATGTTCCTCATTACCACAATATGCCTCGCATGTCTGCTTGCTCTTGCATCCTCCGGGCATTTCACCTCTTGCCATAAGGGGACCAATTTTCCTAGCTTCTTCAGCTTCCTTCTCGTCCATAAGACCTGCGCGCTGGGCGAAATCTAAACATTCATTAATATTTTCTGGAGCGCGGCAATATGATTCGCACTCATCTTTACCCCTGCAGTCTCCAGGATGTTTTAACCCTCTTTTCAATGCTGTGGCAATTTTTTTAGCTTCTTGTAATTCTTCGCTATTCATTAAACCTGCTTTTTCGGCGAATACCAAACATTCATCCATGTTTTGTGGCTCATGACAGTAAGATTCACATGCTTGATGATTTTGGCAGCCGCCCGGAAGTTGAGCTCCTCCCTTAAGCGCTTGAGCAACCTTTCGCGCGTCCACAAGTTCTTCATCATCCATAAAATTATTGCGCTCTGCGAAACTCAAACACTCATCTATATTATTTAAATCGGCACAATAATTTTCGCACTGTTCCATTCCATTGCATCCACCGGGGCCTGTTTCAAGACGCACAAATTTTTTAGCTCGACGAGATTCTTTTTCAGAAATTAAATTATGTTCTAAGGCAAAGTCTGTGCACGCTTCGGCATTTTCCGGATTATCGCAGTATGTTTTACACTCATTTTTATCTGTACAATTTCCCAGTTGTGAAACTGGAAAAACAACATTTTTAATTTGAGCATTTACAAAAATAGAAAACCCAACTAAAATACCGACGACCAATACAGCGCTTGCAATTAAAGTACCCAGATTTTTCTTAACTAAATTTTTATATTCTATATTTTGCATATTTACTCAAAAGGGTTCGTGTAAGAGCTAAAAGGATTTGTATCCTCTTTTTCAAACGGATTAGCCTCTGTTTCCAATGGATTTGTTTGCGGTAAATCTTCAGTTGGATTTTTTACTTTGTTAAACAACTCTTCACCCAAACTATCTCCGTCTTGTAAAATTTCTTCCTGTTCGTTATTCCCAAACTTTTGTACTAAAAAATAAATACCAACGCCAACCAGCGCTAGCACTATTAATGAGACTGCTATTTCTGTCAACACTTTGTTGTTTAACATCTTTAACTTCATTATAACCTTTATTTTTGTATATATAAATAAAGAACTATCGTTTTTTTGTGGAAAAATTTCTAGTAAATATATTATAATAGCAATATGAAAGTTCTAAATATTTACAAACCCCTTGGGAAATCTCCGCTTGAAGCCATTGAACTATTTCGAAAACAAAATCCTAAATACAAAGATATTAAATTAGGATATGCCGGCCGTTTGGACCCTATGGCAGAAGGTGTTCTTTTAGTACTGGTCGGGGAGGAATTAAAAAATCAAAAAAAATACTGGACGCTAAATAAAAAATACGAAGCAGAAATTCTTTTAGGATTTGGGACAGATGCCTACGACATTCTAGGAATACCTAAAATGTCGCAATTATCAATTATCAATTATCCATTATCCTCTGGTAAAAACGTAGAGCAAAAAAAGATTAAAAAAGTACTAAAAAATTTTGAGGGAAAATTAACATTTGGTTATCCTCCGTATTCTTCGCGCACCGTAAACGGCAAACCGCTTTTTTGGTGGGCGAGACAAGATAGACTAAGTGAAATAGAAATTCCTAAAAAAACTATATGTATCAAAAAAATGAAACTACTAAAAATAACCGAAATTAAAAAGGAAGAACTAAAAAATCTAATAATACACAGAATAAATTTGGTAAAAGGAGACTTCAGACAGGAATTGATAAAAACTGCTTGGGAAAAGACTCTTCAAGAAACTACTCAAGAAAAATTTATGATTATAAAAATAAAAACACGCGTATCAAGTGGAACTTACATACGAACAATTGCAGATGAATTGGGTAAAAAACTGAACACGCGCGCTTTACTATTGCACCTAAAACGAACCCAAGTTGGAAACTACACCATAAAAAAATCACAACAACTAGAATAAATTCAACGACTTAATACATATATCGTGCTATAATAAAAAATATGAACTACAAACTCAAGAAAAAACTAGAATTGTTCCTTGAATTTTTAATTTTTGGTTTGTTCATGGGTATAACCGAAGACTTAATTGCTATAAGATTAACCACCGACACCTCTTTTAATCTGCGCACTCTTTGGATTGCAACTATTGTTACTATACCGTTTGCTATTTTTGGTGAATTAATAGTTGACAAAAAAGATGAAATTACAAATTCTATAAATAAATTCTTTCAAAAAAAACGCAACAAAAAATCCTAGAGCATACTCTAGGATTTTTTGTTTAAAAACAACAACTTATCTAATACCCCTCCAAAGTCATTGATCTATCATGTCTTCTAATTTTCTCCAACGCCTTAGCTTCAATTTGGCGAATCCTCTCACGCGTTACTCCAAATTCCTTACCCACTTCCTCAAGCGTGTGAGTTATACCGTCGTCAAGGCCAAAACGCATACGCAATATTTTTTGTTCACGCGCTGATAAATCTTCTATTATTTGTGTTAATCTTTGTCGTAACAATTCTCTACCTGCCAATACCTTTGGGGAAAGTTCTTTTTCATTTTCCACAAAATCTCCCAATAAACTGCTTTCGTCGTCGTTGTCTCCGACTGGCGCATCAAGGGAAACAATGTCTTGGGATATTTTTTTAATATGATATACCTTATCAACCGGTATTCCCATTTCAGAAGCAATCTCTTCCGCCATCGGTTCTCGTCCTAAATCTTGTAAAAGCTTGCGCTTAATTTGCATATATTTAGAAATTGTTTCTACCATGTGTACTGGAATACGAACTGTGCGCGCTTGATCGGCTAAAGCACGAGTTACAGCTTGGCGAATCCACCAAGTAGCATAAGTAGAAAACTTATATCCTTTTCTATAATCAAACTTTTCTACAGCCTTAAATAATCCTATATTTCCTTCCTGAATTAAATCTAATAAAGTTAAACTAGGGCTTCTGCCTACATATTTTTTTGCGATACTCACAACAAGACGCAAGTTGGCAAGGGCTAACTTTTTACGCGCCTCCTCATCCCCTTCCTCAATTCTTCGCGCAAATTCTTTTTCTTCATCTGCTGTTAAAAATGATACACGGCCAATCTCCCGTAAATAAGACTGCACGGAGTCAAACGGAACATTATCTAAATCAATATTTTCAACTTTTCCTTCAATTCCCTGGTCCGGTTCTTCCTCCAACAAATCCTGTGATTCTTTAATTTTAATATTATGATTGCCTAGTTCGTCATACAACCTCTCTAAATTGTCCAAATCACTTTCTGTATTGGGAATAAAGTGCAGTATCTCTTTATATGTCACAAACCCTCTCTGAAGACCTCTCTCAAGAAGCACCTTTACTCCATCCTGCCAAGCTTTTTTAAATTCTTGTTTTTCAAATCCTTCGGCTTTCAGCGGTTTTCTGCGAGATTTTTTAAGAATTACAACTACTGTATTTTTAACCCTTCTTTTCTTTCGTCCCGCCTTTATTTTTCCCCGCCTACGCCCCTCCTTCGTCAAGACTACGGCGGACAGGCGAGACTTCGACGGGGGGGTAGAAACCTGTTTAGTTTGTCGTTTAACAAATTTTTTCTTCGTTGTTTTTTTTATTTTAGACTTTTTAACTCTAGGGTGTTTTTTTGATGTAGAAACTTTTTTGTCTACAATCCTATGCTTTTTTTTATTAGCTATTTTCTTTTTTACATTTCTTTTTTTAACTAAACGAACTTGCTTCTTCGCAACCGAAACTCGCTTCTTTCGCGCAGAAGCCTTTTTTCCAGTGGTTGTTCTAATTTTATTTCTAGCCATAATATGATTGCTTAATTATGCATTATATAATTCAATTGTTTTTTTATGAAATTTATCCAAAAGTTTTTTAACCTCCTCTTCATTTCCATCTCTTTCTTTTTGCTTTACTTGTGCCTCCAATTCTTTCAACTCCTCTTCTACTATAGCCTTCCTGTAGCTAGTTAATATAGCTCTAAAATGCCCTTTTGTCCAATCTCCAC
This sequence comes from Candidatus Spechtbacteria bacterium RIFCSPLOWO2_12_FULL_38_22, assembly GCA_001820055.1. Classification (GTDB taxonomy): domain Bacteria; phylum Patescibacteriota; class Minisyncoccia; order Spechtbacterales; family 2-12-FULL-38-22; genus 2-12-FULL-38-22. The sequence continues at coordinate 6,117 of MHOK01000012.1, forward strand.
CCTTGATGTCGGCCTCCAGTAATAACTGATCTACCAATATCCTATCATCTTTGTCTATTTTTTTAATAAATTTATCCAAATCGAACTTCTCCATCCCCTTTGCCACTTTTAAGAGTTTAAATGGTTTAATGGTTTCGTCCAAATTTTTTACCTCCTTCAAGAGCTTGCCATTCTTTAATACTGCCAACAACATATACTGCGCCAACAACTCTTTCTTAGAAATTTGTTGTTTTTTTATAACGTTATCTTTTGACGCCTCCTCATAACCTGTCGCCTGCGATTTCCGATTTGATACTTTAACCTCTTCCCAAACATCTTCTTGACCCACCTTTAGCCTTGTGGACAAATCGCTTACCCAATGAGCTTGCTCTATGCGACTGGGGATATTTGCTATAAGAGGCGACAAAATTTTACCTATTTCCCGCTTACCTTCCGCGGAACTACTATCAAAACGATCAAATGCGCCATCAAAATAAAACTGCATTATGCTTTTTGTGTTCTTAAGAGCTTCCTCCCATTTATTTTTATCTTCAAATATAACATCCGCTGGATCTTTTCCCTCCTCTAGAATTAACACCTTCACATCAAATCCCATATTTTGAGCCAAATCTATCCCGCGCTTTGTCGCACTATCCCCCGCTATGTCCATATCAAAAGAAGTTATCAAATTTTTTGTAAAACGGCTTATTAAGTCAAGCTGACCTGCGGTTAAAGAAGTTCCGCTTGCAGCAACCACATTTTTAAATCCCTCCTGATGAGCTAAAATTACGTCCGTATAACCCTCAACTACAATACAAACATCCTGTTGACGTATGGCTATTTTTGCTTCATTTAAACCGTATAAAATATTACTCTTATCATATATATTTGTTTGGGGGCTATTTATGTACTTTGCGGTATCAAACTTTACCTTGCGATTCATTTTAAGTGCCAATTCCTCTGTTAAACTGCGAGCGCCAAACCCGACGACATCTCCTGCTACAGAGGATATGGGAAAAATAATACGAGAACGAAACCGCGTCAACCAATCTCCGCTTATGTCACTTTTAAACGCAACCCCCGCGCGCTCCATATCAAGATGCTCATAGTTTTTTTTACGCAAAAAGGTTATTAAGTTGTCGCTTTTAACTGGTGCGTATCCTAAACGAAAATCCTCTATACTTTGTTTATTAATGCCCCGCGAAGCAAAATATTCTACAACTAGTTCACCGTTTTTACTTTCAAGCTGACGATGAAAATATTTAGAAACCAAATCGCAAATTTCTAAACTTTTATTTTTTTGATTTCTAATTTTTGGATCTTGCTTTTTTACGTCAACCCCAGCCTTCTGTCCTAAACGTTGGAGGGCATCCACAAAATCAACCCCTTCTATCTTTTCAATAAAAGTAAATATATCTCCGCCTTCACCGCATCCAAAACATCGCCAAATTTGGCGAGATGGAGAAACAAAAAAAGAGGGTGTACGCTCCTGATGAAATGGACATCGGGCTTTAAGGTTTACACCGCTCTTTTCTAATTTAATATAGTTAGCTATGACATCTTTTATATCCAGCTTATTTTTTATTTGGTCAACCGGATCTTGAGTAGCCATTTTATAGTTAAAAACGAGAATTATGCTTCGTAATGATATTTTATACCTATTTTTTAAAAAAATCAAAAAAGTTGCCCTGCCTCTGTCAAATTAAGTTATTTTGTATCTACGATTTTCTTTTATTAATATATAACTTAATTAGTTTATAAACTAAAAATATTATTGCTATATACATTAATAACCGTATCTTTAGCGCATAGGAAATTGCAGTCAAAAAATATACATATATATTTTGTAAAAATCTATTATTTTTAAACGGAACCTCCTCATCCTGCGGCAAATTAATTCCTCTTTCGCTTCTTGCAACATAACCCTTTATCTCTTGTTTTTTAGACTCTAGAGCTTCTATATACTGAGCAAATTGTCGCTCTATCGCGTTGTCAGCGTTAATTGCCGGCTTCTCTATAGACTGGGGAAATAGCTTAATAGTTTTTTCAAATAAATCTTCTTTATCTTCATCTTTTGGTTTTTGTCGCGCTTCTATATATTCTTCAACGTTAGTTGCCTGATACGGGTTAGTCCCAGCGCTTACCTCATCTTGATTATCAATTCCATCTGAATCAAAATCCCCTTCTGGCTGTGATTTCAGTATGTCGTTGAAAAGCTCTTTCGGTTCTGGGTCTTTTGGATCCGTTCCAATTTGGGTTTCAATTTTGTCTGGCACTCCATCAGCGTCATCATCGTCATCCTGCTCGTCGCCAGCACTATCTTTATCTGTGTCTAAATCTATTTGGCGGATATCGGCTTGTGTTTGGGTGTTAGTCAAATCTATTTTTTCACCTTCACGTCCGGGAGTTGTTATTTGTACTTGCACTATGGACGCTGAAATTTTATGTTCGCCAGCTTTTGCCTGCCAATCAGCCCAAACGCGCGTCAAATTACCCCCTGCCTCAACATTAAAATCCGAAGCGCTAACTAATTCCCCATTATCGGCAAACTCCACACGGCCTGAAATATCTAAATCACTGCTATTAAAAATACCAGAATAAATACGAATACTGTCCCCTGCAAAAAATGGATCTTTTGAGTACCAAATATTGTCGCTTAAAAAACCGCCGCTAACTTGCGCATATCCGAGCGCCGGCACTAGCAATAAAACGCTTATAAAAACAAAATAAAGCTTCTCTATAAATCCCCTCATTATCTCCATAATACCACATCCAATTGACTTTAGAATAATTTTATGTTAAATTTTAACCAGTTCTTCAACATACAAGGGAAGACAAAATGCCTCGCGAACTCATTGTGTGTAAATTCGGCGGAACTTCTGTAGCAAACGCCAGACAAATTATAAGAACTGGAGAAATTATAAAATCAGACCCGAGAAGAAAAATTATCGTAGTTTCGGCTCCGGGAAAACGCTCCCAAGAAGATCAAAAAGTTACCGACTTACTACAAATTCGCTATCAAAAATGGTGCGACGGTGAAAATCCTATTCCAGAATATGAAATGGCCAAACAGAGATTCCTAGATCTCTGTCATGAGCTAAATTTAGACAAAACCGCAATCGCATTTGTTATGAACCACTTGCACGGCATAATTTCACCATCAGTAGCTACAGCAGGGCCTACTGAAGACTATTTTGTAAGTCGCGGAGAATATTTAAACGCGTTTATAGTCGCAAACTACTTAGGTTATGAATTCTGTGACGCACAGGACATAATATTTTTTGATTCTCAAGATGATTCTCGAAACCCAAAGGTTGACTGGGCACTCACAGATGAAATGGTTGGTAGAATTCTCCTGCCAAATATCAAGCACGGCGTGGTAGTTCCTGGATTTTATGGAACACTTCCTGGGTACGGCGTAAAAACTTTTACTAGAGGTGGCTCTGACATAACTGGCGCGGTTTTAGCAAAATCACTAAAAGCAGATTTGTACGAAAACTGGACCGACGTACAAGGATTGCATACAGCAGATCCGCGCATAATTGCAGGCGCGCAACATGTACGCGAAGTTACCTATAGAGAAATGCGAGAACTTGCCTACTCTGGCGCGATTGTACTGCATCCTGACGCTATCCCGCCTGTTATGGAAGCTGGTATACCCATTAATATCAAAAATACAAATGCCCCCACTGACCCAGGAACCATGGTTGTCGCACAAAAGAAAGAGCAATGCGGCCATATAACAGGTATAGCAAGCAGAAGCGGGTTTATGGCGTTTAACATCACAAAAATGGGGATGAACGACCAAAAAGGATTTATTAGGTCTATTACAGAAATATTTGAACAACAAGGTATCAACATTGAACATACTCCTGACGGCATAGACAGATTCAGTGTTATCGTCCGCGTAGAAGATGTGCTTGGCAAGGGAGAAAGCCTTTTACGAGAGATTGAAAAAGTATGTGAATTTAACCGAGAAAGCGCGCATGATTATCTTGAAACTAGTTATGGACTGGTTTTGGTCACTGTGGTTAGTGAAAACGTAGAACACACCCCAGGGCTTGCAGGCAGAATCTTCAGTGCCTGTGGTAACGCAGGCATAAATATTCGCATGATTACTCAAAGCACAGATGGAGTAAGCATTGTCTTTGGTGTTAACGAAGCAGACGAACGCAAAACCATAATGGTACTCTACAATGAATTTTTTAATAAAATATCGCTAAAACACAAATGGCTGGTCGCAATCAGAAAAGACGGTGGTGAAGATGCAATAATCCCCTTTGATTATCTGGCAGAGGCGGAAAAATACCAAGTTGAAGCTGTGGCTCAAGGATACGATGCTTATCTATGTGAAGTAAAAAAAGAACCCTCTTAAAGTCAAATCTTAAAAGGCGCAAATGCGCCTTTTTTATATATAAATAAACGTTTCAATGCTGGTTTGAAACGTTTATTTATATGTCCTTTTTATTAAAAATGTTGTTGACAGAACTTTTAACTATGCTACTATAGCTTCAGCTCTTAAGAAGAACGAGGCAACATGAGCATCAAAGAAACGACTGTTTATTACTACCTTGGTATTGTGATTTTATATGTAACAATCTTTGTTCTTTTCGGCGCGATACTTACCTCTAGTAGCATACCCGAAGGGATGCTGTATGTACAAGGTCCTAAATATAATATTTTTCTTTCAGCATTTGGCGGTTTCCTACTAGCCAACGTGGCGTTCTTTTTGTTTATTGGGGCTGTCTACAACGAACACCTAAAAACAAACCTGAAAAAAATACGCAAGCGTTTTGTGGCAATACTGTATTACATTTCACTCTCAATAACACCTATAACTTCCCTGCTCTTCATCTCACAATTTTATACAGGAAATCATGTAGTACTAAAGTCTGTTGACTCTACAACAAGGTTCATAGAATCCCGCAAATCGTTTACATACTTTCTGCTTCTCCTTACGGTGTTTGTGCTCATCCCCATTATTGTATACTACAGATTTTTTATCTTTAACAGAAAAATTGTCCAAAAAGGGACTGTTGTTATCTTCAAGGATGGCGTCGTCGCTATGCCCGGAGAACAGATAAAGTTAAACGCGTTTCTAGATAATAACTTTAATCTAGTCTCAGAAACACAACTATTAAAAACCCTTACCCTCACCCTGTCCACTCCAAGAGTTAAATATAAAGTTCATGTGGATGGCAAACTACTACTTGACTTTAAAAACGCAAGGAACGTACAGTTATCCCATGATGACTTGGTACAAAGAATACAAACAATAGAACAAGAGATTGCGAATGACCTGCAGAACGCTCTGCAAACCTTCCGGGACGTGGATGAATTTGTTCGTTTTGTTCATGAAATAGCAAGTCCGAAGAAATTTGACTATAGTGGCCTACCTATCATTTGGCAAGGATCTGTACGTAGTGGTCAAGTCAAAGTTCTTTAAAAGGCGCAAATGCGCCTTTTTTATGTTGACTACCTTATTAAAATGTAGTATTATTTCTTCAGTTCTCAAGAGAGGGTTATAAATGTACGCTAAAAAAATAAAAAAGATAGACGGATATTCTGTTTTTAATTACTGCATATTATTTTTTCTCCTTTTTATGTTCTGGTCTTTCTACTTATTAGGACTCACCTCATACGGACTGAGCGGTCTTGTAAAAAACTGGAATGTAAACATTTTCTCTGCGCTAATGACATTAGCGCTTTCGGCCTTTATATTTTTTGGCGTAATGGATAAAAGCAAGCAAATTCTACCCATAAAAGGCCTGGCAAATACACTTATGTGGATATTAATGTTTTTAGTCACCATGTCCGCAGTTTCATCTGGGTTTATAGTTGCCCTGCAATTTCCGACAAATGAGTTGGCTCTGGAAATATTTGGCTTTAAAAATTCGGTCTTAGAAAATATCATACTATTTTTAAACAACGGGTGGGTTTTCATTTTAAGCGCGCTACTCTCTATTTGGTATTACTGGACTAAAAGGAATGTATACGTTGTGCAACCCGGATCTATCGCCGCAACATACAAAGGTGAAGTAAAAAGGGCTGGAGAAAAAATAAAAACCTATCCCTTTATGCGAACTTTCGTAGTGATAGAAAGGGAAGAAAGATTAGACCAAATGTTTTTTGATATCAAAACCGATGCGGGAAACTACGGATTTAAAGTTAAAGGATCAATACACATAGACATAGACCGTGTTGAACAAAGCTTACTCCTCGGCGATTACACACAGTGGAGATATTTAGTGAATTTCTTTTCAACTTATAAAAACAGAGTCCGGCTAGAACAAGATATACGTAATCGTATAAAACTCTGTCTTGAAAATTGGCTAGTTGAAGAAAACAGAGATCTGGGCTATGTGATACAGAAGTTGGAATTAATGCTTTGGGAAAATGATTATTTTGTACTCGGATCGAGTGTACGCTGGCAAGGAAAGGTTGTGAAAGCAGAATTTGAAGTAAGTCCCAAAAGATTCAATAAATCTTAAAAGGCGCAAATGCGCCTTTTTTCTATATAAATAAACGTTTCAATCCGCCAGCTGGCGGATTGAAACGTTTATTTATATGTCCTTTTTATTAAAAATGTATGCGCCAAAAGTCAAAAACACTAACGCCATGAATATAAACACCATAATTGCTGAAAATTCTAACTCGCCTTTTGCTAAAGCAACTGAAGGGTCATAGTAATGAAAAAACGAAAAATATTTTAAACTCTCTAGCGCTTCTTTAAGACCTGCCATCACATTAAGAGTGTACATAGTAAGCATCATGCCTCCGCTAAATACAAGCACCCTACTTTTTTCTGAAAATATAGAGGAAAAAAACGTAGCTACGCTTAAAACAGCTACTCCAAATAAAAATCCCAAAAAACCAATGCTCAAAAAATTTTTAAATATATAATCTATACCGTTAACCGAAGCTATCGACACTGCGGCAAAAACTGAAATTAAGCTGAAAACAGCCAAAATACTTACTCCAGCAAGATACTGGGCAAAAAAGATTTTTAAACGAGATATCGGACGAGAAAGTAAAACTGATATAGTCCCCTCTTCTTTTTCCCATGCTAAAGATGCGCCTACTGAAATTGCTATAACTATCACCAACATTGGCCACATAAAACCAAAATATTGTATAGATAAAAATTTCTCAACCGTATCAAAATTTATCTCCTCCAACCCAAAGGCGTCTTTTAGTCCTTGCGGATAAGATTGGAAAAGTTCATTTAGCTGTTGAGAATTTTCTTGAATAGAAGGGTAAAGGGACATAAACATCATTAGCAAAAGCACCGCAAATACCGCGTACGCCACTAAAGATACCCTGCGTTCATTTATTGTTTTTAAAAAAATAGTAAACATTTTAATATTGATAGAACTCCAAGAATATATCTTCTAAAGATGCTCTATTTACTTTTATATCTTCAATTGAATACCGAGATAGTTCCTCAAAGAGTTTGTTTATATCTCCTTTGAACTTTATAAAAAACCCGTCGTTTGAACTATTCACAGTTTCTATGCCCTCAATCTGCAAATCTTCTTCCGTGACTTGGGAGGCAAAACTAACTTTAATATCATAAAACCTTTTTTGTTTAAGCGATTTTATATCGCTAATTTCAACGATGCGTCCGCCTTTTATAATAGCTACTTTAGTACAAATCCTTTCAACCTCTGTTAAATTATGGGAAGACATAAAAACTGTAGTTCCATTATCGGCAAACTCCTGCAAAATTTTATAAATTACATTTTGAAGCAGTGGATCAAGAGCGTTTGTGGGTTCATCTAAAACCAAAATTTGTGGCCTAAACATCAGAGCCAAAATAATCCCCAGCTTTTGTTTATTGCCACTTGATAATTCTTTTACTTTTCTTGTGGGATCAAAAACTAATCTTGCCACAAGTTCACTTGTAATATCTACCGCTCTGGTATCTGCAAATTTTTTTACAAAATTAATATGTTGTTGTCCTGTCCATTTACCATATAAATTCACCTCCCCAGGCAAATAACCAATATAGCGTTTAAGCTCTACGGAATTAACTTTGCTATCTTTTCCAAATACTTTTATACTGCCGCTGGTTGGGCGCAAAAGGTCCATTATGGTGCGCATAGTTGTAGTTTTTCCAGCCCCATTTGGACCCAAAAAACCAAATATCTCACCCTTTTCAACCTTAATAGATATCCCATCTACTGCCTTTAGATCGCCGTAATATTTATAAAAATTTTTAATAAAAATAACTCCGCCATCTGTATGTGTCGGATCTAATAATGCGTCTAGATAGTCATCCGGCCAACCACTCTGAAGCAGTGACTTTTTAATTTCAGAGTCCCTGTACCCTGCTTCTCGCATTTCATTTATATAGTTTTGAAGTTCTTGAGACATTTGTTTAAGTAAGATGTTTATGAATTTTGTTGAACCTAAAAATTATTTCAACGATGAATACAGCCGGCCCAACAACAAGGCCTGCGTTTTCCGCCCAAAAGCTCCGCGCGCGCCCTCTCGATTCGGTGGTTCCTCGTCTCTACTTTCTTAGCGGACTCAATCCAACAAATCCACTCATTGCGCGCGAGTGGCGTAATATCCTCCCATACTGCTCGCACCGTTGAGGAGGAAGTAAGGACTTTTCGTAAATCCGTCGGCATTTTGTGCACTGCAATAGTGAAAATTGTTTTTTTAGCCATAAGTCTACTTTATTAAATTCTCTATTGAAACACCAAGTCCATTGGCGATTTTCACTATGGAAAAGGTTGTTTTTTGGATGAAATTCAAACTCGCGTACGGGGTAACCCGCACGCTTTCTCCCGACAATTATTTTCTTCTAGGCGGAAGGGACAGGATTTGAACCTGCGAGGGATTGCTCCCACACGCTTTCCAAGCGTGCTCCTTAAGCCACTCGGACACCCTTCCGCCTAAGAGAAAATAAATTATCGAGGATCCCCTCAAGTTGAACCAATATAATACGCTCCTGTCTTTTTTGATTCTAATATATAAAAATAAAACATTTACTTTTTATGCAAATCGGGACAAGCCGTTCTACATAGCCACTAGGTGAACCCTCCAAATTTATAACTCCCTTAACTTCTTAATTCTATCCTCCAATGGAGGATGGGTCATAAATAACTTTGCTAAAAAGTTTACCCTTCTACCATGTTTATCGCCCCCAAACGGATTTTCTATAAATAAATGCGCTGTTGCGTTGTTTGCATAACGCATATTTGTTTTGTCTTGTTCTAATTTTTCAAGGGCGCTCGCAAGTCCTTGAGGGTAGCGGGTTAAAAGCACTCCTGAAGCATCCGCTAAATATTCTCGCTTGCGAGAAACAGCTAAACGTAAAAGAGTTGCAAACAAAGAAGAAAAAATTAAAGCAAAAAATCCAATAAGCAGTAGAGCAGGATGCCCACCGTTACCATCCCGTCTTCGATCCCCTCCCCAAAGAAGAGACCGAAATAAAAAATCTGTTGCATAAATAACAACACCTGCTAAAACCACAACCACCGTAGATACCAATATATCACGATTTCCAATATGGCTTAATTCATGCGCTATAACACCTTCTAACTCTGTTTTGTCTAGTACTTCAAGCAAACCGCTGGTTACTGCTACAACAGCTTTTTTGGAATTACGCCCTGTTGCAAAAGCGTTCGGAGAAGGGTCGTTAACCATATAAACACGTGGCATTGGCAAACCCGCTGTAATAGCTAAATTTTCTACAACTCTATACAACTGCGGATTATCTGTTTGTTTAATTTCTTTTGCGCGTGTCATTGAAAGCACCAACTTGTCACTCCACCAGTAGGAAGTAAAACTCATAAAAATACTTATAAATATCGCAAATATTAAAATCTCCTGACTTACAAAAATATAACTAAAAACCCAACCCAATCCTATAATTAACAACAAAAACACGGTTATTAAAAACCATGTTTTGCGAATATTTGAATCACGATGTGAATATATGCTTGCCATTAAAAGCTTACACTTGGAACTCCCCGCTCTGCCTCCACTTCTATTTTAAACAACTCCTCTTGCTTAAAACGAAAAGTTTTAGCTAGCATATTGTTTGGAAAAGATTCCCGTGTCGTATTATATTCTTGAACGTTTGAGTTATAAAACCTGCGCGCTGCTTGAATTTTATTTTCTGTATCTGAAAGTTCACGCTGAAGTTCTAAAAAATTAGTTGAGGCTTTTAAGTCTGGATAATTTTCAGAGACTGCAAATAAAGACTTTAGAGCATCTGAAAGCATATTTTCACCCTTTTCTACATCTTGTCTATTTTGCGCGCTCATCACAGACGCTCGAGCTTGAGTTACCCTGTCTAAAACTTCCCTTTCATGACCTGCGTATCCTTTCACTGTGCTTATAAGATTAGGAATTAAATCGTGTCTGCGTTTTAATTGAACGTCTATATCAGCCCATGCTTCCCGAACGCGATTGCGCATACGGACAAAGCCGTTATACATCATAATAAACCACAAAAGGACAGCGATCGGTATTGCCGCAGAATTAAAACTCCATGTAATGAGATTAAAAAATCCACTTAATAACAAAAGAGCCAATACAATGAGAAATAAAATTGAATTCATAAAATTTATATATTATTTACTACTTTATATTATAACACTGCTCCACTACATCATTCCACCCATACCGCCGGGCATACCGCCGCCCATTGAGGACACATCATCTTTATCTTCTTTTTGTTCCTCCGTAATTGTCACATCTGTAGTCAAAAGCATTCCTGCTGCAGAAGCCGCATTTTGCAAAGCGGAACGCACCACTTTTGTGGGATCTACGATACCTGCTTCTAGCATTTTTTCATATTTCATTTTTTGAACATTATAACCAAAATCTCCTTCTCCATCTTTCACTTTTGCCACCACGACTCCCGCTTCAAGCCCTGCGTTTATCGCAAGTTGGCGAAGAGGCGCATGTAAAGCGCGATATAAAATATCTACTCCCGTGTGTTCGTCCTCATCTTTTAAATTTAACTTTTCTAACGCTTTTGCAGCTCTTATAAACGTAACGGCACCCCCGGGGACAATCCCTTCTTCTAAAGACGCTCGTGAGGCGGCAAGCGCATCCTCCAATTTTTGTTTTTTCTGATTTGTTTCAACTTCTGTTGCAGCTCCCACCTTGATTACCGCAACGCCTCCCGCAAGTTTTGCAAGGCGTTCTTGTAATTTCTCTTTATCAAAATCTGAATCACTATTTTTAATTGCCACTCTTATTTGATTCACCCTTTTGTCCACCGCATCTTTAATTCCTTTCCCATCCACTATCGTTGTATCTTCTTTTGTTGAAACTACTTTTTCTGCTTCTCCCAACATACTTAATTCAATATTTTCTAATTTCTGTCCCCTATCTTCTGAAATAAATTCCGCTCCGGTTACAATAGCTATATCTTCTAACATTTCTTTCCGTCTGTCACCAAATCCCGGCGCTGAAATAGCAAGTGTGTTAAATGTTCCACGCAACTTGTTTACAACAAGGGTTGCAAGCGCTTCTCCTTCTACTTCTTCGGCTATGATTACAAGTTCTTTTCTGCCACCTTGAGCAACTTTTTCAAGCACTGGCACAATTTCATTTAACGCTGAAATCTTTTTATCTGTAACTAAAATATAGGGCTTTTCAAAAACAGCTTCCATACGATTAACATCGGTTACCATATAGGGGGACACATATCCCTTATCAAAACGCATTCCACTTACCAACTCTTTACTTAATCCAAAAGTTTGACCTTCCTCCACTGTAACTACGCCATCTTTGCCAACCTCGCTCATAACTTCTGCAATAATTTGCCCCATTTCTTCATCATCGGCAGAATTTACCGCAACTTGAGCAATGTCCTCCTTGTTTCCAGATATTTTTTTAGAAAGTTTTTGAATTTCTTCCACTGCCACTTCAACTGCTTTGTCTATTCCTCTTTTTAGCGCGCGGGGATTTGCTCCCGCAGAAAGATTTTTTATTCCCTCATTTATAATAGCTTGGGCTAAAATTGTAGCGGTTGTTGTTCCATCCCCTGCAACATCGTTAGTTCGGCTTGCAACATCTTTCACAAGCTCGGCACCCATATTTTCCACTTTGTCCTTTAAATCAATTTCTTTAGCTATACTTACCCCATCATTTGTAATATCAGGGGCTCCATATCCTTTATCTATTAAAACGTTTTTACCTTTTGGACCGAGGGTCACGCGAACAGCGTCCGCAAGTTTATTTACCCCAGCTTGCAATTTGCGTCGCGCATCTTCGTTGAATAATATTTGTTTTGCCATATTTTTAAAAATTGTTAATTGTAAAATTGAAAATTTGGCAATTCTTATTCAAGAATTGCCAATATATCTTCTTCTTTTGCTATAAGGTATTCCTTCCCGTTTACCTCAATCTCTGTAGGACCATATTTTGAAAATAAAACAACATCTCCCTTTTTTACATCCAAAGGTACTTTACTGCCATCTTTCATTTTTTTACCGGGCCCAACCGCAACTACTGTTCCTTGCTCCGGTCTTTTTTGATCTGCGGTATCTGGAATTATAATGCCAGATTTTGTCATTTCTTCTGGCGACTTAGGCTCTATAATTACATTATCCCGCAATGGTTGTATCATCATATTTTTTAACTTTTATTTTAATTATATTAGCACTCATATAATAAGACTGCCAATGTTTAGCTTACCAAAAAAAGCCTAAAGGTGTCAACCCCTTCATTGTAGAACGTGAAACTTTAATAAAAAATAGTACAGTTTATTCCGTCGTAAGCCTGCCTGTCTACCTGCACGTTGTGCGTAGGCAGGCGGGAACGAAGTGGCAGTGTGGAATAAAATGTACTGCTTGTTAAAACAAAAGAGTTTGTATAATTTATTTCGTCGTAAGCGGGAATGAGCGTAGCGAATGGCAGCGTGAAATAAATTATACAAACTCCTTTGTTAATCCGTCTCAACTCCAAGCATGATATTTTCTACTTTTTGAATCATAGTAAATAAAATCAACCAGAACCCTTATAACTTCTTTATTATCGCTTGCCCCATTTCTTGTGTTCCCACTCCTCTTTTTCCCTCTGAACATAAATCATAAGTTACATTTTTTCCTTTCTTTATTACATTTTTTATGGCTAAATCTATTTTTTTAGCTATTTCTTTTTCTCCCAAATACTCAAGCATCATTACTGCACTTAACAAAACCGCGGTTGGATTTGCTTTATTTTGCCCTGCCAAAGTTGGAGCACTGCCATGAACCGCCTCAAAAATAGCATACTCGTCTCCAATATTTGCAGATGGCGCAACTCCCAAACCACCCACAAGTCCGGCGCACAAATCTGACAATATATCTCCATACAAATTCGGACACAAAAGCATGTCAAAATCCTGCGGATAACGCACCAGCATCATGGCTGTGGCATCAACAATTTTATCCTCAAACTCTATTTTGGGATACTTTTTTGCAACTTGCCGTACGGTTTCTAAAAATAAACCGTCTGTATATTTAATGATATTGGCTTTGTGAATTGCGGTTATTTTTTTACGGTTATTCCGCATTGCATATTTAAAAGCAAAATTGGCAATACGCTCGCTCTCGCGAACACTTATCGGCTTTATAGATATTCCAACGTCGTCCCCCGCGTAAGGCGACACAATACGAGGCTCGTTATCTCTGCCAATCCCCGCAATATAATCTATCAAATCTTGCGTTTCAACCTCTCCTTCTTTAAATTCAATTCCCGCATATAAATCTTCCAAATTT